>NZ_JBEYJD010000054.1:0-55762 GCF_040636125.1 Streptomyces sp. NPDC006733
ACTAGTTGCTGGTGCGCCTACCAGACCGGGCCCCCGCCTTTACGTAACTCCCGCCCGGGGGGGGGGGGGGCGCCCGGGCCCGCCCGCGCCGGGGTAGGGCGCGTAGGAGGGGATGCCGGGGGCGCCGACCTGGTCCGCCGGGGCCTGGGCGGTCCGCGTGTACTCGCTCCACGCGCTGCCGTCCCACCACCGTTCCAGGGCCGGGCCGTTGCCTGTGTGCCCGGGCTCTGGATACCAGCCGGGCGGGGTCGTCATCGTCACGGCCGTCACCCTAAGGCCACAGCATGAGAATCCCGTAAGGACGTCGGTCACAGCCAGGTCACGTGACCGGCTTGGCCGAATCCGGGCGGTGGCCCGTACGCACCCCCGGGAGCGTGCTCACGCGGGCCGGCGGGTGAGCGACAGCAGGTCGCGGCCCGGGCCCGCGGGGCGGTGGCCGGTGGGCCAGACGGCCCGCAGGACGCGTTCCAGCGCGACGCCGGCCACCGGGACCTCGACGAGCCGGCGGGCGGCCAGTTCGTCGGCGACCGCCAGTTCGCTGAGGACGGCCGGGCCCGCGCCGCTCAGCGTGGCGCCCTTGAGCGCGGTGGTGGAGGCGAGTTCGAGCAGCGGTACGGCGAGGCCCCCGTGCGCGGCGAGGGCGGCGTCCAGCACCTGGCGGGTTCCGGAGCCCTGCTCGCGCAGGATGAAGGCGGTGGCGGCGAGTTCGGCCGCGGACAGCGGGGTGCGCCGCCGCGCCCAGCGGTGCGAGGGGGCCACCACGACGACCAACCGGTCGTGCGCGATGACCGCCGAGTCCAGCCCGTTCGGCACGTCCGTCCCCTCGACGAAGCCGAGGTCGGCGCCGCCGCCGATGACGCGTTCCGCGACGTCCGCCGAGTTCCCGGCGAACAGCGACACGGCGGTGTCGGGGTGCCGGCCGTGCAGCACGATGAGCCACCCCGGCAGCAGGTACTCGGCGATGGTCATGCTCGCGGCCACCCGCAGCCGCGAGTCGCGCCGGGTGCGCAGCGCCCGCGCCCCGGCGTCGAACGCCTCCGCCGACTCCACGACCCGGCGCGCCCACTCGGTGACGAGCGCGCCCGCGTCGGTGAGGGTGGACCCGGTGGGCGAGCGGTTCACCAGCGCGACGCCCAGCTGCCGTTCCACCGCGCGCACCCGGCTGCTCGCGGCCGGCTGGCTGATGCCCAGCTCGCGGGCGGCCCGGCCGAGGCTGCCGAGGCGGGCGACGGCGAGCAGCAGCTCCATCGCGCCGAGGTCGGGCACCCGGTGGGCCAACCCCGCCCGGGGGACGCGGTCGCCGGTGTCGCTGCCTGTGCTCATAAGCCCAGGTTATGCCCCTATAGCCGGCCGCCGCCTTCCGGCCGGGCCACCGGGCGGGAAGGGTGGACAGCATGGCAACCACCCTCGCCCCGGTACCGGCCCGCGCCCTCCACGACCTGGAGATCCGCCCCGGCACCCTGCGCCACCTCGGACCCAACTGGTACGCCGCCGTGATGGGCACCGCCATCGTCGCCGGCGCGGGCGCCGCGCTGCCGCTGCGCGTCCCCGGCCTGGCCGCCGTCTGCACCGCCGTCTGGGCGCTCTCCGCCATCCTGCTGGCCGCCCTGCTCACCGCCCGCGCCCTGCACTGGCACCGCCACGGCGACCAGGCCCGCCGGCACCTGCTGGACCCGGCCGTGGCCCCCTTCTACGGCTGCCTGCCGATGGCGCTGCTCGCGGTGGGGGGCGGCGCCCTGAGCACGGGCTCCCCGCTGATCGGGCGGACCGCGGCGATCGCCGTGGACGCGGCGCTGTGGACGGTGGGTACCGCCGGCGGGCTGCTGGTCGCGGCGGCGGTCCCGTATCTGATGATCACCCGGCACCGCGTCGAGCCGGGCAGCGCCTCTCCCGTGTGGCTGCTGCCGGTGGTCGCGCCGATGGTGTCGGCGGCGCTCGGCCCGGCGCTGATCGCGCACCTGCCCGCGGGGCAGTGCCAGGAGGCGATGCTGCTGGGCTGCTACGCGATGTTCGGGCTGAGCCTGCTGGGCACCTTGGTGATGCTGCCGCTGATCTGGCAGCGGCTCGTGCAGCACGGACCGCTGCCGATCGCCCTGACGCCGGCCCTCTTCCTGGTCCTCGGCCCGCTCGGCCAGTCCACGACCGCCGTCAGCCAGCTCGCCGACACCGCGCCGGGCGTCGTCGGGGCCCCGTACGCGGCGGCCATGGGCGCCTTCGCCGTGCTCTACGGCGTGCCGGTGATGGGCTTCGCGCTCCTCTGGCTGGCGCTCGCCGCGGCCTTCGTGGTGCGCGCAGCGCGCCGCGGCCTGCCGTTCGCGATGACGTGGTGGGCGTTCACCTTCCCCGTCGGCACCTGCGTCACCGCCACCGCGGGCCTGGCCCACCACACCGGCCTCGCCGCCTTCGGCTGGCTGGCGACCGCCCTGTACGCCGCCCTGGTGGCGGCCTGGGCCGTCGCCGCCGCGCGCACGGCCCAGGGCCTGCTCAACGGGTCGCTGCTGACAGGGCCGCGCTGAGCGCGGCGGGCGCGTCGACGAGCGAGGGGCCGTACCAGGTGAGGTGGCGGCCGCCGACGAGGGCGGCGGGCAGGCCGGGGAAGGCTTCGGGGCCGTCCTCGGCGGTGAAGGCGTACGGCTCGTCGGGCAGCACCACCAGGTCGGCGCCGGCGGAGCGCAGTTCCTCGACGGGGATCGCCGGGTAGCGGTCGGCGTGCGACGCGTGGACGTTGTCCACGCCCAGCCGGGCGAGCAGGTCGCCCGCGAAGGTGTCGCGGCCGAGCACCATCCAGGGCCGCCGCCAGATCGGGACGACCGCGCGCAGCCGCCGCCCGGGAACGGGCAGGGCCCGCCAGGCGGCCTCGGCCGCGTCGAGCCAGCCGGGGCGGTCGAGGCCGCAGCCGTAGACCAGCACCCGGTGCAGTTCGGTGAAGGCCTGGTCGAGGTCGCGGATCTCGGTGACGAGGACCGGGACACCGGCCGCCCGCAGTTCCGCGAGGTCCGGCGCGCGGTTCTCCTCCTCGTTCGCGATCACGAGGTCGGGCGCCAGGGCGGTGATCCGGGCGGTGTCCGGGTTCTTGGTCCCGCCGATCCGGACCACGTCGAGCCCGGCGGGGTGGGTGCACCAGTCGGTCGCGCCGACCAGCAGCTCCGGGGCGCTCTCCGCCACCGCCTCGGTGAGCGAGGGAACGAGCGAGACCACGCGCCGTACGGCAGGACGATTCGTCACCGTCCCACCGTACGGCGCCCGGTCGGAGCCCGGCCGCGCGGCGTCAGGTCGCGCGGCCGGGCGGTCTGGTCAGGAAGCGACCGGCGCCATGGCGTCGACGATTCCCGGGTTGGCGGCGATCCACTTCTCGACGCCCTGGGCCTCGTGGCCCTGGCCGGCGTCCTGGATCCGCTGCTCCAGGCTGCCGAGCTGCGCCTCGGTCATGTGCCAGTTCTTGAGCCAGCCGGCGAACTCGGGGAACTTCTGCGGGAAGTCCTTGTGCGCGAGGGTCTTGATCTGGTTGTTCGCGCCGAAGGACTGCTGCGGGTCCGCGAGCTTGGTGAGCCGGTACTTGCTGTAGGCCCAGTGCGGGGACCAGAGCACGACCGCGACCGGCTCCTTCTTCGCGTAGGCCCGCCCCAGCTCGGCCAGCATGCTCGGCGAGCTGCCGGTGGTGACCTGGTACTCCTTGTCCAGGCCGTACGCCGGCAGCACCGTGCTCCTGAGCAGGTTCATCTCGCCGGTGCCCGGCTCGATGCCGATGATGCGGCCCTTGAACAGGCCCGCCTTGCCCTTGAGGTCGGCGAGCGTCCGCACGTCCTTGACGTAGGACGGGACGGCGATCTCCAGCGAGGTCTTGTCGTACCAGGCCCCCAGATCGACGAGGTTGTCCTGGTACTTGTCCCAGTACTGCTTCTGGGCGACCGGCAGCCAGCCGTCGAACTCGACGTCCACCTGCCCGTCGGCCATGGCCGTGAACATCGACCCGACGTCGTACTGCGCCATCTTCGGCTGGTAGCCGCGGCGCTGCAGGACCGCCTGCCACAGGTACGTGGTGGCGATGTCCTCGTCCCACGGGAAGTAGCCGATGTGGGGGGCGGCGCCGGCGTCCTTGCCCGGGGTGTCGCCCGCGGCCTTCTTCACCGGGGCGATCTTGTCGATGACGCCGGGGTTCTTCTTCAGCCAGGCGCGCACGCCGTCCTGCTCATGGCTCTGCCCGGCGTCCTGGATGGCCGCTTCGAGGCTGCTGAGCTGGGCCTCGGTGAGCTTGAAGTCCTTGAGCCACTGGGCGACCTGCGGCTCCTTGGCCGCGAAGCCCTTGTGGGCCAGGGTGTGCACCCCGTCGCCGGCGCCCCAGGCGCCCTGCGGGTCCTTGAGCTTCTTCAGGCCGTACTTGCTGTAGGCCCAGTGCGGGGACCACAGGGTGACGACGACCGGCTCCTCGGCCTTCAGCGACCGGTCGAGCTGGGCGAGCATGCTCGCCGTGCTGCCGGTGGTGACCTGGTACTCGCCCTCCAGGCCGTACTGCTTGAGGACCTTGTCGTTGAGCGCCTTCATCATGCCGGCGCCCGGCTCGATGCCGATGATCCGGCCCTTGAACTTTCCGCCCTGCCCCTTGAGGTCGGCGAGCGAGTCGACGCCCTTGACGTAGGAGGGGACGGAGAGTTCGAGGGAGGTCGGGCCGTACCAGGAGCCGAGGTCGTCCAGGCTGTCCTTGTACTTGTCCCAGTACGACTGGTGGGTGGTCGGCAGCCAGGCGTCGGTCTGGAAGTCCAGCTTCCCGGCGGACAGCCCGGTGTAGAGCGCGCCGACGTCGTACTGCGAGAGCTTGGGCGCGTAGCCGCGCTGCTCCAGCGCCTCCTTCCACAGGAAGGTGGAGGCGATGCCCTCGTCCCAGGGGATGTAGCCGATGTTCACCGGGCGGTTGCCGCCGACGTTCTTGCCCTCGGCCGCGGCGGTGTCGGTGCCGGCCGAGCCGCCGAAGACGTTCATGCCGCCCGCGACCAGGGCGAGGACGACCACGCCGACGACCGCGACGGAGGTCTGCGGCCGGTAGCTCCACATGCTGGCGCCGCGCAGCGACGTCAGGGCCGCGCTCGCGCGGCGGCCGAGCGGGGAGACGCGGGTGCCGAGCGAGGCGGTCATCCGGTCCAGGTACATGGCCAGGATGACGACGGAGATGCCGCCCTCGAAGCCCAGCCCGATGTTGACCTGGCTGATCGCGGTGAAGACCGACGCGCCCAGGCCGCCGCCGCCGACCATGCCGGCGGTCACGACCATGGACAGGCCCAGCATGATGACCTGGTTGATGCCGGCCATGATGGTCGGCAGGGCGAGCGGCAGCTGCACCCGCAGCAGGGTGTTGCGCGAGGTGGTGCCGAACGCCTCGGCGGCCTCGATGAGCTCGGGGTCGACCTGCCGGATGCCCAGTTCGGTCATCCGGACGCCCGGCGGGATCGCGAAGACGATGCAGGAGATGACGCCGGGCACCTGGCCCACGCCGAAGAAGAAGATGCCGGGGATCAGGTAGACGAAGGCGGGCATCGTCTGCATGAAGTCCAGCACCGGCCGCAGCACGGCGCTCACCGTGCGGTTGCGGGCCGCCCAGATGCCCAGCGGCACCGCGAGCACGATGGTGATCACGGTGGCGACCAGCACCAGCGACAGCGTCGCCATCGCCTGGTCCCACTGCTGGATCGAGTCGATGAGGGCGAACCCGGCGAAGGTGAGCACGGCCGCGGT
This sequence comes from Streptomyces sp. NPDC006733, assembly GCF_040636125.1. Taxonomy (NCBI): domain Bacteria; kingdom Bacillati; phylum Actinomycetota; class Actinomycetes; order Kitasatosporales; family Streptomycetaceae; genus Streptomyces; species Streptomyces sp. NPDC006733. The sequence continues at coordinate 5,728 of NZ_JBEYJD010000054.1, forward strand.
CGCGCCGCGCAGCCACAGGGCGATGACCGCGAGGATCCCGGCGAGCAGCAGCGGCGCGGGGGCGCCGAGTACGGCGTCCAGGCCGTCGTACATCCCGGACACGACGTCGGTGATGACGTCGAAGAGCCAGGCGAAGTGGTCGCGGAGGTAGGTGACCGCGCTGTCGATCCAGTCACCGAGGTGGAGTCTAGGCACCGGTCGACTCCTTCTTCACGTTCTTCACGAGGCCGGCGGACGGAACAGCCGGCGAGGCGGCCGTGGATGCTCCCTGACCTGCCAGCACCCGGGCGCGGTCCACGTCCTCCATGAAGGAGGCGACGTAGGAGTCGGCGGGCCGCAGCAGCAGTTCCTCGACGGTGCCGTTCTGCACGATCCGGCCGTCGCGCATGACCGCGATCCGGTTCCCGAGGCGCACCGCCTCGTGGGGGTCGTGCGTGATGAAGACGATGGTCTTGCGCAGGGTCTTCTGCAGGTCCACCAGCTGCTGCTGCATCTCGCGGCGGATCAGCGGGTCCAGCGCGCTGAACGCCTCGTCCATCAGCAGGACAGGGGCCTCGGTGGCGAGCGCGCGGGCCAGGCCCACGCGCTGCTGCATACCGCCGGACAGCTCGTCGGGCCAGGACTTCTCCCAGCCGCCGAGCCCGGTCAGCTCCAGCGCCTCGCCGGCCCGGCGCTCACGTTCGGCACGGGCGACGCCCTGCACCTCGAGGCCGTAGGCCGCGTTCTCCAGCACGCTGCGGTGCGGGAAGAGCGCGAAGTGCTGGAAGACCATGCTGATGCTGTGCGAGCGCACGCGGCGCAGTTCCGTGTCGTTGAGCGCGGTGAGGTCCTGGCCGTCGAAGAGCACCCGGCCGGCCGTGGGCGGAAGCAACCCGTTGAGCGTCCGCAGGAGAGTGGACTTGCCCGATCCGGACAGGCCCATGACGACGAAGACCTCGCCCTCCTGCACTTCGAACGACGCGTCGATGACGGCGGCGGTGACGCCGTCCTCGCGCAGCTCGTCCCGGTCCGCACCGGCTTCGAGCCGGCGGACCGCTGCTTCGGGTTGTCGCCCGAAGATCTTGTAGAGATGCTCGACTTGCAACCTTGACACAAATACCTCACGGCTCGCAGGAAGAGCGACGCACAGCCCCCGCTCGTGGGTCGCCCACTTCAAGACCCGCCGCTGCCCGCGATCGCCCGGGGCAAACCCAACGGTGACTCAGGTCACCTGCGGCCCCACGCGGGGCGCGGGCGGCGCGGCGGCCGAGCGCCGTGCCGGTGTCCTACGCGCGTGCCATGCTGGCCGCGTGACTGAAGCGCGCCCGAACAAGCTGCTCCTGCTCGACACCGCGAGCCTGTACTTCCGTGCCTACTTCGGCGTCCCGGAGTCGGTGAAGGCACCCGACGGCACGCCCGTCAACGCGGTGCGCGGGCTCCTGGACTTCATCACCCGGCTGGTCACCGACCACGGCCCCGACGAGATCGTCGCGTGCATGGACGCCGACTGGCGGCCGCAGTGGCGGGTCGACCTCATCCCCTCCTACAAGGCGCACCGCGTCGCGGAGGAGGCCCCCGCGGGCGCGTCGGGTCCGGACACCGAGGAGATCCCGGACACGCTCTCCCCGCAGGTGCCCGTCATCGAGGCGGTGCTCGACGCCGTCGGCATCGCGCGCGTCGGCGTCGCGGGCTACGAGGCGGACGACGTCATCGGCACGCTCGCCGGCCAGTCCCTGTGGCCGGTGGACATCGTCACCGGCGACCGCGACCTGTTCCAGCTCGTCGACGACGCGCGCGGCGTGCGGGTGCTCTACCCCCGCAAGGGCGTCGGCGACTGCGACCTGATCACCGAGGACGTCATCCGCGAGCGCTACGGCGTCCGCGCCGACCAGTACGCCGACTTCGCGGCGCTGCGCGGTGACGCCAGCGACGGCCTGCCGGGCGTGAAGGGCATCGGCGAGAAGACGGCGGCGCAGCTCATCGGCGAGTACGGCGACCTCGCGGGCGTCCGGCGCGCCGCGGCGGACCCGGTCTCGAAGCTCACCCCCGCCAAGCGCAAGGGCATCGTGCAGGCGTCGGCGTACCTGGACGTCGCCCCCAAGGTCGTCACGGTCGCCCCCGACGTCCCCCTCCCCCCGTTCGACCCGGCGCTCCCGACCGAGCCGGCCGACCCCGAGGTCCTCGAATCCCTCGCCGACCGCTGGGGCCTGGGCAGCTCCCTGACCCGCCTCCTGACCGCCCTGGCCGAGGCCCGTTAGGGCCCAGGCGCCACGCGAAGGGTGACAACTTCGCGACGCAGTACGACAGTTCGGACAGAACAAGTCCTCAGTCGGCCAAAATCCAAAGGATCTTCTCGCAAAACAGTGCGAGACCAGTCGTACGCGGTGTGTACTGTGCGGATCCGCTTTCGGGGCGGATCCGCACTCTTTCCCCGCTCCCTGATCTCCCTGAGGTCCATTCGATGATCGAGATACCGGACCTGGCCGCCGGCGGCCTGGCCGCCGGGACCGTGTTGGCGTTCGTCCTGGGGGGCGGGCTGCTCAGCTCGCGCCGTCATCGGGCCCGGCAGGGCGAGGAGATCGCCGCCCTGCGCTCGCACCTGGACGGCGCGCGGCAGGAAATCGGCCGCTCCTCCGAGGCGTTCACCGCCGAGATCGTCCATCTGGCGAACCAGCGCATGCCCGCCGAGGCCACCCGCGCCGCCCACCCGCACATCCAGGTGCCGGGACCGCTGCACCCGGAGGTCGAGGGCACCCCGGTGGGCGCCGGCCTCGACAGCGTCCTGGAGGGGCTGCTGACCGCCATCGCGCAGGAGCGCCGGCGGGTCGACGCCGCCGCCCGCGCGGGCATGCGCGGCGCCACCCGCGACATCCAGGCCGGGCTGTACCGGCTGCAGGACGTGCTGCGGGGCATGCAGGAGCGCTACGACGACCCGGAGTTGTCGCAGACGCTCTTCGCCCTCGACCACGAGAACGAGCAGTCGCTGCGGCGCGCGCAGGTCACCGCCGTGGTGTGCGGCGCCTGGGTGGGGCTGGCCCGTGAGGAGTCCCACCTGGTGGAGGCGGTGACCGGTGGCCAGTCCCGGCTCGTCGGCTACCACCGGGTGCAGATCAACAACCACCTGGAGTCGGGCATGGCGCTCGTCTCGCACGCCGTGGAACCTGTCGCGATCATCGTCGCCGAACTCCTCGACAACGCGCTGCGGCACTCCGCCCCCGACACCGAGGTCGTGGTGCACCTCGAACGCGCCCACCACGGCGTCTCGATCACCATCGACGACGCCGGGGTCGGCATGGCCGCGGACGAACGGGCCTACGCGCAGCGGATGGTGGCGGGACGCGACCCGATCCTGCTGTCGGAGCTGGGCGACCCGCCCCGGATGGGCCTGGCGGCGATCGGCCAGCTGACCCGCAAGTTCGACCTGGCGGTCGACCTGTCGTCGCCGTCGCCCTACGGCGGCGTCCGCGCGGTGCTGCTCGTCAAGAACCACCTGCTCAGCCGGATCGACCCGGTGGAGCGGCCGCCCGCGGCCAGCACCCCGCGCTCCACCCGTCCGGAGCCGCCCGCCGAGCCGCGGACCGTGACCCACGGCAGGGCGGCGGTCGCGCTGCCGCCGGCCCCGGCCGCCGCGCACGGCCCCGCCGTCACCCACGAGCCGGCGCCGGACGGCGACGCCCTGCCGCAGCGGCGCCGCCGGGTCCGCGCCGACGCCGCGACCGCCCACGTCCGGCCCGACCTCACCACGTCCGACCACGGGACCCCCGGCCTCGGCGGCGCCGACCACGGCAGGACCGAAGCCGCCGAGTCCGCCGCGCCGCGGCTGCGGGAGCGGACCCCCGAGGAGGCGGCCGCCGCTCTCGGAGCCCTGCAGTCCGGCACCGCCGCCGCCCGATCCGCACTCGAAACCGAAGGGAACGACGCGCGATGACCAGCCGAGAAGCCGGTGACACGGCGTGGGTGCTCGACCCGATCCTGGAGATCCCGCACGTCCGGGCGGCCGTCCTGCTCACCCGTGACGGCCTGGTCTCCGGATTCTCCGCGGACCTGTCCCAGGCCACCGCCGAGCGCACCGCCGCGATCACCAGCACGGTGCAGGGCGCGTGCCGGGCCGCCGCCGCGGCCTTCGCCGACCGGACCGACGCGCAGATCCGCCAGATCGTCATCGAGTCCGACCACGGCTACATCCTGGTGGCGCCCACCGCGCACGGCACCGTCGTGGCCGCCTTCGGCGACCCGGAGGTCCGCCTCGACCTGCTCGCCCACCGGGTGCACTCGCAGGTGGCACGGCTCGGCGAGAAGGCGATGGCCGCCGCGCCCCGGGGAGTCGATGGCGGCTCTCCGGTATGACGGGCCGCCGGAGCGGCCGCCCCCTGGTCCCCGCCTACCTGTCCACCGGCGGGGTGGCGCGGCCGACCCGCAACAGCCTGGAGCGCCTCTCGCTGCTGACCGGCGACGAGCACGTCCCCGACGGGCTGCCCGCCGCCCGGCACGCGCTGCTCAAGGCGCTGGACGGCGGCTCGCTGACCGTGGTGGAGGCCGCGGCCGTGCTGGAGCTGCCGGTCTCCGCCGTCCGCGTCCTCGCCGCCGACCTGATCGACCTGGGGCTGGTGACCGCCCGCCCGCCGGTACCCCCGGCCGCCCTGCACGACCCCGACCTGTTGAAGAGAGTGGCCGATGGCCTCCGCGCCCTCAAGCAGTAGCCCCGCCACCGGCACCGCCACCGACGGCCTGCACCTGCCGGACACCGCCCGCGACCTGGTGAAGATCCTGGTGGCGGGCCCCTTCGGGGTGGGCAAGACCACGCTGATCGACTCGGTCTCGGAGATCCGTCCGCTGCACACCGAGGAGCACATGTCCGAGGCCTCGGTCCAGGTCGACGACCTGGCCGGGGTGCGGGACAAGACCAGCACCACCGTCGCCATCGACTTCGGGCGGGTCAGCCTCGCCGGCGGCGTCGTGCTGTACCTGTTCGGCACCCCCGGCCAGGAGCGCTTCCGCTCCCTGTGGGCGGACATCGCCTACGGGGCGCTCGGCGCGCTGGTGCTGGTCGACACCCGCCGCATCGACGACTCCTTCGACGTCCTCGGCCTGGTGGAGGAGACCGGACTGCCGTACGCGGTGGCGCTCAACACGTTCCCCGACTCGCGGTCCTACACCGAGGACCAGCTCCGCCGCTCCCTGGACCTGGATCCCGGCACGCCGATGGTGAGCTGCGACGCCCGGGACGCCAACTCCTCGATCGACTCGCTGCTCGCCCTCGTCCAGCACCTGATAGCCCGCGACCGTCCGGAGACCTGGTGAACCCCTCTCCCTACCCCGCCCCCGCCGAGACCTTCTCGCTGTCCGCGCCGGTGCGCCTGTGGGAGGACGGCTTCGCCGCCGACCCGCACGCCTACTACGCGACGCTGAAGGCCCAGGGCCCGATCGGCTGGGCCGAACTCGGCCCCGGCATCCCCGCGTACGTCGTCACCGACCGCCGCGCGGCGCTGGAGGTGCTGCACGACCCGCAGACCTGGTCGCACGACCCCAGGCCGTGGGAGGCCACGGTCGCCGAGGACTCGCCGATCCTCGGCATGATGCGCTGGCGGCCCAACACCCTGTTCTCCGACGGCGACGCGCACATCCGCTACCGCCGCACGCTGGTGGACGCCTTCGACCTGGTGGAGCCGCACGACCTGCGCGAGCGGGTGCACCACGCGGTGGACGTCCTGGTGAACCGGTTCGGCCCGGCCGGCAGCGCCGACCTCGTCGGCGACTTCGCGCGCCCCCTGATGTCGCTGATCTTCAACAACCTCTTCGGGCTGCCGGACAGCGAGAGCGGGCGGCTGGAAGCGGCGCTCGGCAAGATGATGGAGGGCGGCGCCGACTCCGCCCAGGGCGAGGCCGAGTACGGCAGTTACGTCATGGGCCTCGTCGGCGCCAAGAGCGCGCAGCGCGGCGAGGACCTGACGAGCTGGCTGCTGGACCACCCGCTGGAGCTGACCCCGGAGGAGGTCGTCTGGCAGGTCTTCCTCACCCTGGGGGCCGGCCACGAGCCCAGCGCCAACCTCGTCTCCAACGCCCTGTCGCGCATCCTCGGCAACCCCGCCTACTACTCGACGCTGACCAGCGGCGCACGCCCGGTCATGGAGGCCGTCGTCGAGGTGCTGCGGTACGAGACGCCGCTGGCGAACTACGGCATCCTCTACGCCCGCGAGTCGTTGAGTTTCCACGGCGTGTGGGTGCAGGCGGCCGTGCCCGTCGTCGTCTCCTACGGCGCCCTCGCGCTCTTCTCGGAGCAGGAGTTCGCCGGGACGCACCACCCCAAGGACGCCTCGCACCTGTCGTGGGGGGCCGGGGAGCACGCCTGCCCCGTCAAGCAGTCGGCCCTGCTGATCGCCACCGAGGCCATCGAACGGCTCACCCAGTGGCTGCCCGACCTGACGGCGACGACCCCGCGCGAGGACCTGACCTGGCGCCCGGGACCGTTCCACCGCTCCCTGAAGGCGCTGCCCGTCCGCTTCACCCCGCGTATCCCCGACCAGCCAGGAGACCGAGCATGACCGTGTCCCCCCGTGTGGCCATCGACCCGTTCGGAGCCGACATCCCCGCCGAGAGCGCGCGGCTGCGCGCCCTCGGCCCGGTGGTGGCCGTCGAACTGCCGGGCGGGATCCCCGCCTGGGCGCCCACCGGCTACGACACCCTCAAGGCCCTGATCCTGGACCCACGGGTCAGCAAGGACCCGCGCAAGCACTGGTCGCTCTTCGCGGAGGTCGGCGAACACCCGGCATGGGGCTGGATCATGGGCTGGGTCGGCGTCGTCAACATGCTCTCGACGTACGGCCCCGACCACACCCGGCTGCGCAAGCTCGTCGCCCCCAGCTTCACCGCCCGGCGCACCGAGGCGATGCGCGCCCGGGTGGAGGCGATCACCGCCGAGCTGCTGGACGGGCTGGAGGCCGCGGGCGCCTCGGGCGAGCCGGTCGACGTGCGGGCCGGCTACGCCCACCCGCTGCCCATGCAGCTGATCTGTGAGCTCTTCGGCGTCCCGGACGACCTGCGCGAGGACACCGGCCGGCTGATCGCCGCCATCATGGACACCTCCGACCCCAGCCCGGAGCACGCCGCCTTCGTCCAGCAGCAGATCGGCACCGTGCTGCCCGCTCTCATCGGCTACAAGAGCGAGCACCCCGGCGACGACATGACCACCGAGCTGATCAAGGTCCGGGACGAGGAGGGCGACCGGCTCAGCGACGAGGAGCTGCTCTACACCCTGCTCCTGGTCATCGGCGCCGGCTTCGAGACCACCGTCAACCTCATCGGCAACGCCGTGGTCGCGCTGCTCCAGCACCCCGACCAGCTCGCGGCCGTCTGCGCCGGCGAGATCGGCTGGGAGGGCGTCATCGACGAGGTGCTGCGGGTCGCACCGTCGATCGCCTCGCTCCCGCTGCGGTTCGCGGTCTCCGACATCACGGTCGGGGACGTGACGATCCCGGCGGGCGACGCCATCGTCACCACGTACGCCGCCTCGGGCCAGGACCCGGAGCACTACGGGGAGGACGCCGCCGAGTTCGACGCCGCCCGCAAGTCCGACGACCACCTCGCGTTCGGCATCGGCGTCCACCGCTGCATCGGCGCCCCGCTCGCCCGGATGGAGGCCCTCACCGCGCTCCCCGCGCTCTTCGAGCGCTTCCCCGACCTGCGACTGGCGGCCACGGCGGACGAGTTGCGGCAGGTCCCGTCGTTCATCGCCTACGGCTGGCAGGAGATCCCGGTCCGGCTGCGCTAGACCGCGAGGACCGCCACGGCCGCGGCGCTGCTCCGCCGGGAGTAGCCGCCGCGGCCGTGCTGCCGCGACCGGAGTACGGCGGGCCCCTCCTCGCGCCGGACGCGACGGGACGGGTCCGGGGGCGAGAGTGGTGCGGCGGGGCGGAGCGCCTTTGACGGACCACCGACGACCGGGACAGCAGCCGTGGACCACACACGAACGAACGACGGGCGCGCGCAGGGCGACGGGCCGGAGGAGCCGGAGGAGAACGACGGGCCGGAGCAGGGCGGCCGGCCCGGGCCGCATCACGAGCCCGCGCCGGACGGCAAGCCCGGGGCGGGCGACGAGCGCGGGGCGGACGACGAGCGCGGGGCGGGCGTCCTGCCCGGGCCGGGCTTCCGGCCGGGGGTGCCGCCCGCCGCTGCCGCGCCCCGCTCCCGGCTGCGGCGCTGGGCCCGGCGCACCGCGCTGACCTGCGCCGGACTGCTGGTGGCGGTGACCGCCGCTTCGTTCGCGTACAACGCGGTCACCTCCGGCCGGGCCGCGCCGCCGCCGGGACTGACGTACGTGGAGGCTGCCGGGATCCACACCCGCTACGAGGCGTGGGGGACGCAGGGCACGCCGGTCGTCCTCGTGCACGGCGCGTTCGAGTCGGCCGACACGTGGTCGCGGCTGGCGCCGCTGCTCGCCCGCGACCACCGGGTGTACGCGCTGGACCTGACGGGCTCGGGGTACAGCGAGCGGAGCGGCCCGTACACCGTCGACCACCTCACCCGGCAACTGCTCGGCTTCCTCGACGCGATGCGGCTGGGCGGTGCTCCCGGCGAGCGCCCGGTCCTGGTCGGCCACTCCAGCGGCGCGGCGATGGTCGCCGAGGCGGCGCTGCGCGCGCCCGGATGGATCGGCGGGGTGATGCTCCTCGACGGCGACGCCCTCGACACGGGCGCGGGGCCGCCGCCCGGGCTGCGCTACGTACTGATCGACCCGTACCGCACCACCCTGCTGCGGCTCGGCCTCGGCTCCGACTGGCTGATCCGCAGGGTGTACAACGCCCAGTGCGGGCCCGGCTGCCCCCGGCTGGAGGGCGCGGAGCTGGACCGGTGGCGGCGGCCGCTGCGGGTCGCGGGCGCCGAGGGCGCGCTGTGGAGCATGCTCGGCGAGGGCGTGCCCGGCATGTCCGCGGAGCGGCTGACGGGGCTGCGCCGGGTGGACCTGCCCAAGGCCGCGGTCTTCGGCGAGGGGGACGACGTGTTCAGCGCGCGGACACCGGCCGAGACCGCCGAGCGCATCGGCGCCCCCGCCCCGACGCTCATCCCGGGTGCCCGCCATCTGACGATGATCTCCAGCCCGGACGCGGTCGCCGCGGCCGTGGAGAGGCTGGCCGGCCGCACCGCGCGGTGAGTTCGCGGCGGCCGCCGGCTCCGGGGCGGGCCGGCCGAGCCCGTACGCTGCTGGCACAGGCCGACCCCGAGGGAGACTGCGCATGGAACTGGCGCCAGGAGTGCGGTACGCCGTCACCGACCGGCACGGCGGGGTGAGCAGGGCCCCGTACGACAGCAGGAACCTCGGCGGCGCCACCGGCGACGATCCGGCGGCCGTCCGCCGCAACCGGCAGCTGACCGCGTCCGAGCTGGGGCTCGACCCCTCCCGTGTGGTGCTCATGCGCCAGGTGCACAGCGCCACGGTGGCCGAGGTGACCGAGCCCTTCGGCCCCGACGCACCGCCGCTCGACGCCGTCGTGACCTCCGAGGTCGGCCTCGCGCTGGTCGCGCTGGGGGCCGACTGCGCCTCGGTGCTGCTGGCCGACCCGGTGGCCCGGGTCGTCGGCGCCGCGCACTCCGGGCGGGTGGGAACGGTGGCCGGCGTCGTGCCCGCGACCGTCGGCGCCATGGTCGCCCGGGGCGCCGACCCGGCCCGCACCGTCGCCTTCGTCGGGCCGACCGCCTGCGGCTCCTGCTACGAGGTGCCCGACGCCATGCGCGAGGAGGTCTGCGCCACGGTCCCCGAGGCATGGGCGACCACCGCCCGGGGCACCGCCGGACTGGACGTCCGGGCGGGCATCGCCGGGCAGCTGACCCGGGCCGGGGTGACGCGGATCCGGCACGACCCGCGCTGCACCATCGAGTCGAAGGAGCTGTTCTCGTACCGGCGGGAGCAGACCACGGGGCGGTTCGCGTCCTATATCTGGCTGACGGCGTAGCACCGTCATCAGTTAGGCTTACCTAAGTTGCTTTGAGTCATCCGACGAAGGTGGGAACAGTCCATGGCGGACCGTCCGGCGCGCAGGACCCCGAAGCTCAACCGGGCGCGCGTGCTGCGCACCGAACGCATCACCCCGCACATGATCCGCGTGGTGCTCGGCGGCGAGCAGCTCGCGGACTTCGGCGCGGGCGAGCACACCGACCACTACATCAAGCTGCAGTTCCCGGTGGACGGGGTCGCGTACCCCGAGCCCATGGACCTGGAGGCGGTCCGCCGGGACTTCCCCCGCGACCAGTGGCCGCGCACCCGTACCTACACCGTGCGCGCCTGGGACCCGGAGGCGGTGGAGCTGACCGTCGACTTCGTGCACCACGGCGACGAGGGCATCGCCGGTCCGTGGGCGGCCCGGGTGCAGCCCGGTGAGCACGTGCTGTTCGCCGGCCCCGGCGGCGCCTACTCCCCCGGCGAGGACGCCGACTGGCACCTGCTCGCCGGCGACGAGAGCGCACTGCCGGCCATCGCCGCGTCCCTGGAGCGGCTGCCCGAGGGAGCGGTCGCGAAGGCGTTCATCGAGGTGGCGGGCCCCGAGGAGGAGCAGGAGATCGTTCCGTCGGGCAAGGCGGACATCGTCTGGCTGCACCGCGGCGACCGGCCGATCGGCGCCGCGCTCGTCGAGGCGGTGCAGGCCCTGGAGTTCCCGGAGGGCACGCCGCAGGCCTTCGTGCACGGCGAGGCGACGTTCGTGAAGGAACTGCGGCGCCATCTGCGGATCGACCGCGGCCTGGAGCGCGAGCAGCTCTCCATCTCCGGCTACTGGCGGCGCGGCGCCGACGAGGACGGCTGGCAGGCGTCCAAGCGCGAGTGGAACCAGCAGGTCGAGCTGGAGCAGGAGCAGGAGTCGGCCACGGCCTGAGGCCGGAGGCCGGAGAACTGCGGACAGCGGCGGCCGGGCCCGGATGATTCCGGGCCCGGCCGCCTGCGTTCCTACGGGTCCTACGTTTCTACGGGTCCTACGGTCCTCAGACCGACTTCTGGTACGCGCGGAAGGAGCGGGTGGACAGCCACAGCGCGGCCACCGCGAGCGCCAGCAGCGCGCCGCCGCGGCTGAGCACCAGACCCCAGTCGGGGTCGGTGGCCATGGCCGAACGTCCCGCCACCAGGGCCCAGTTGACCGGGTTGAAGGCGGCGACGTGCCGCATCCACGAGGGCATCAGCGTCACGGCCATGAAGGCCGAGGACAGGAACGTCAGCGGCAGCAGCAGGAAGGTGTTGATGCCGATGATGCTCTCGCGCTGGCGCACCAGCATGCCGAGCGCGTTGGAGAACGCGCCGAACACCGTACCGAGCAGGATCGCCGCGACGACCAGGACCAGCAGCCCGGTGGCCCCGCCCGGGTAGTCGGCGCCGCCCAGCTTGCCCAGCAGCACGATCACCACGGACTGCAGGGCGGTGCTGATGCCCTGCTGCACCACATTGGCGTTCATCAGCGCCGCCCGGCTGACCGGGGTGACCAGGAAGCGGTTGAGCGTGCCGCGTTCGATCTCCTCCAGGGTGCCCATGCCCGCCCACATGCTGGAGGACAGGGCGCTCATGACGACCACGCCCGGCACCAGGTAGTCCAGGTAGGACGTGGTGCCGAAGCCGCCCAGCTCGACGACCCGGCGGAACAGGGAGCCGAAGAGGAAGAGCCAGATCACCGGCTGCACCAGGGTGATGACGAGGAAGGCCGGCTGCCGCAGGATCGCCATCAGCTGCCGCTGCGTCATGTACCAGGTGTGGTTCAGGGTCGCGGTGCTCATCGGGTGCCTCCGGCGGTGGCGGGGACGGGGGCGCCGTCACCGGCGTCGGCGTCCGCGAAGCGGCGGCCGGCGTAGCGCAGGTAGACGTCGTCGAGGGAGGGCCGGGCCACGGTCACGGAGGCGACGGCCGCGCCCTCGCGCTCGAGGACGGCGAGCACGTGCGGCACCGCGGAGGGGCCGTCGTCGGCACGGGCCCGCAGATGGCGTCCGTCGACGACCGCCTCGCGGACGCCGGCGAACTCCGACAGGGCGGTCTCCAGCAGCCGGGCATCGACCGCGCCGGTGTCGTCCCGCAGCACGACCTGGACGGCGTCGCCGCGCAGTTCGCCCTTCAGCTCGTCCGGGGTGCCCTCGGCGACCACTCGGCCGCGGTCGACGATCGCGACGCGCTCGGCGAGCCGGTCGGCCTCTTCGAGGTAGTGGGTGGTCAGCAGAATGGTCAGGCCCTCGTCGCCGGCCAGCCGGGAGATCTCCTCCCACATGGCGGTGCGCGCCTCGGGGTCGAGGCCGGTGGTGGGCTCGTCCAGGAAGAGCACCTCGGGCCGGTGGACCAGCCCGATGGCCACGTCCAGCCGGCGCTGCATGCCGCCGGAGTACGTCTTGACCAGCCGCTTGCCGGCGTCGGCGAGGCCGAAGCGGTCCAGCAGCTCGTCGGCCCGCCGGGCCAGCCCGGCGCCCCGGAGCCCGTAGAGCCGCCCCTGCAGGATCAGGTTCTCCCGGCCGGTGGCGACGGGGTCGGCGCCGGACTTCTGCGCGACCACGCCGATGGCGCGGCGGACCCGGTCGGGGTGGCGCAGCGCGTCATGGCCGGCGACGGTCGCGGTCCCGGAGTCGGGGCGGGCGAGGGTGGTGAGGATCTTGACGGTAGTGGACTTGCCGGCGCCGTTGGGGCCCAGCAGTCCGAAGACCGTTCCGGTCCGGACGGTGATGTCCATGCCGTCCAGGGCCGTGACGCCGCCGGGGTAGGTCTTGATCAGTGCTTGTGCCGCCACTGCGGGCGCGCGGGTGGTCGTCATGACGTTCCTCCGCATGTCGAAATTCGGTGTATACCGAACCGATCGCGGGAAGGGAGCCGGGCTATCCTGGGTGTGCCGCACCTGAATCGCCTGGCACCTGCTTCACGCGGTTGTCCGGTCGATGGGTTACGCCTCCGGCGTCCGCTGTTCGCGCAGCGGGCGCCGGAGTTGTCGTTTTCGGGGGTGCTCCCCCCGCTCCGGCGTCAGAGTTCTTTCATGTGCTCCCGGAACTGCTCGCCGATCCCGGAGTCGGCGACCTGTTTCTCGATGTCCGCCCACTCGCCGGGGATCTCGCCGCTCTCCTGCCAGGACCGCCACTCGGCGACCCCGGAGACCGTCCCCTCGGCGACCTCGGCCAGGAAGCCGCGCGTCCAGGCGATCTCCGCCTCGATCATGTGCACCTGGTACTCGGTCTCGATGAGGAACATCCGGGGCAGGTCCCCGTCCAGCTTGCCCAGCACGCCGCGGATGGCGGCGACCTGGATCTCCAGCTTGGCGACCCGCTCCTGGAGCAGCCCGACCGCCTCGTCCGGCGGCAGCATGAGGATCAGCGACAGCGCCGCCTCGAAGGCGGGATACTCCCGAACGGGCACGGCCACCAGGTCCGCCAGCCAGTCGTGCATCTCCACCCGCCCGGCCCCGGTCAGGCCGTACAGCGTCCGCTCGGGGCGGTTCCCCTGCCGCTGGGTGCCGGCGACCTGGACGAATCCGTGCTTCTCGAGGTTCTGGACGACGGTGTAGAGCGACCCGTAATTGATCTTGATGCTCTGCTCCTTGCCACGCTGCCGCAGCACCTGCGCGATCTCGTACGGATGCATCGCCCGCTCCCCCAACGTGGCCATCACCGCCAGCGCCAACGGATTGGACAACTTCCGCCGCTTCGCCATCACCCTCACCTCGCTCCCGTATATCCGTAGCCGAGCATATCGCGTCTGCACAGCTCTCGACAAGCGCGATACATCGCGAGTTTCGCACGGAGATGTCGTGTCGCTGGGGGGCAGCCTGGCACAACGAAAACCCCGCCCACCGGAAGAATCCGATGAGCGGGGTGACGGGCTTCGGCCGGGCTCAGCCCACCGATGAGTAGGCGACCACGCCTCGGCGGAGGGCTTCCACTGCCTTGCGGGCCGTTCTGCGGACCGGGCTGTCGTCCGGGGCCGCGTCCGAGATCTGGCCCAGGACGTCGATGACCTGCTTGCACCAGCGGACGAAGTCGCCGGCCGGCATCTCGGCGTCGCCGAGGACCTGGTCCAGGCCGTGGCCCGACGCCCAGCGGTAGACCGGCCAGGCGAAGCCCAGGTCCGGTTCACGCTGGCCGACGCCCTCGGTCTGGTGGATCCGGTGGTCCTCCTCCAGCGCGTCGAGCCGGCCCCAGATCCTGACCATCTCGGCGAGCGCCTCCTTGGCGTTGCCGGTCGGGAGCTTCGGCGCCAGCGCGTCGTCGGACTGGCGCGCCTCGAAGACCAGCGCCGAGACGCACGCCGCCAGTTCGGCAGGCCCCAGGCCCTCCCAGACGCCCTCGCGCAGGCACTCGCTGGCCAGCAGGTCCAGCTCGCCGTAGAGCCGGGCCAGCCGCTTGCCGTCGGCGGTGACCTGCTCGCCCTTGAGGTAGCCGAGCTCCGTCAGGAGCCCGCAGATCCGGTCGAAGGTCCGCGCGATGGTGTTGGTGCGGCCCTCGATGCGCCGCTCCAACTGCTTGGTGTCGCGCGCCAGCCGGTGGTACCGCTCGGCCCAGCGCGCGTGGTCCTCGCGCTCGTCGCACCCGTGGCAGGGGTGCGCGCGGATCTCGGTGCGCATCCGGGCGATCTCGGTGTCGTCGGCCGCCGCCGCCCGCGACTTGCGGTGCCGCTCCGGCTCGTAGTGCCCGGCCTTGGTCCGCATCGCGGAGGCCAGGTCCCGGCGCGACTGCGGGCTGCGCGGGTTGAACGACTTCGGGATCCGCATCCGGTCCACCGCGGCGACCGGCACCGGGAAGTCCATCTGCGCCAGCCGCTTGACCTGCCGCTCGGCGGTGAGCACCAGCGGACGCGGGCCGTCCTGATGGTCCTCGTGCCGCCGGTGGCCGGGGCTGCGGCCGGCCGGGATGCCGGGTTCGAGCACCAGCGCGAGCCCGGCGTACTTGCCCGCCGGGACATGGATGATGTCCCCCGGCTTGAGCTTCTCCAGCGCGTCCGACGCCGCGGCCCGGCGCTGGGTCATGCCCTGCCGCGACAGCTCGGCCTCGCGCTCCTTCAGCCGGCGGCGCAGCGCCATGTACTGGTCGAAGTCACCGAGGTGGCAGGTCATCGACTCCTTGTAGCCGTCGAGCCCCTCCTCGTTGCGCTGCACCTGCTTGGAGATCCCGACGACCGACCGGTCCGCCTGGAACTGCGCGAAGGACGTCTCCAGCAGCTCCCGCGAGCGGTGCCGCCCGAACTGGCCGACCAGGTTGACGGCCATGTTGTACGACGGCTTGAAGGACGAGCGCAGCGGATACGTCCGGGTGCCGGCCAGGCCCGCGACGGCGCCCGGGTCGAAGCCGCGCTGCCACAGCACGACGGCGTGGCCCTCGACGTCGATCCCGCGGCGGCCGGCGCGGCCGGTGAGCTGGGTGTACTCGCCGGGGGTGATGTCGGCGTGCGTCTCCCCGTTCCACTTCACGAGCTTCTCGAGGACCACGGAGCGCGCCGGCATGTTGATGCCCAGCGCCAGCGTCTCGGTGGCGAAGACCGCCTTGACCAGGCCCTTGAGGAACAGCTCCTCGACGACCTCCTTGAAGGTCGGCAGCATGCCGGCGTGGTGGGCGGCGACGCCGCGCTCCAGGCCCTCCAGCCACTCGAAGTACTTCAGGACGTGCAGGTCCTCGTCCGGAATGGCCCGGGTGCGCTCCTGGACGATGGCCCGGACCCGCTCCCGGTTCTCGTCGCTGTTCAGCCGCAGCCCCGCGTACAGGCACTGCTGGACGGCCGCCTCGCAGCCGGCCCGGCTGAAGATGAAGGTGATGGCCGGCAGCAGCCCCTCGTTGTCGAGCCGCTCGATCACGTCCGCGCGGCTCGGCGTCCACACCTTGCCGCCGGCACGGCGCTCGCGCTCCCGGTCCGCCTCGTAGCCGCGCTTGTAGCGGTCGCGGGGGTGGACCGTGCGCTGGTTCTCCATGCGGGCGAGGCGGACGAGGTCGGGGTTGACCTCGCGGCGGGCGGTCTCGGCGGCGCCCTCCTTCTCCTCGAACAGGTCGTACATCCGGCGGCCGGCCAGCACGTGCTGCCACAGCGGCACCGGACGGTGCTCCGAGACGATCACCTCGGTGCTGCCGCGCACGGTGTCGAGCCAGTCGCCGAACTCCTCGGCGTTGGAGACCGTCGCCGACAGCGACACCAGCGTCACCGACTGCGGGAGGTGGATGATCACCTCTTCCCAGACGGCGCCGCGGAAGCGGTCGGAGAGGTAGTGCACCTCGTCCATCACCACGTAGCCGAGGCCGTCGAGCGCCGAGGATCCGGCGTAGAGCATGTTGCGCAGCACCTCGGTGGTCATCACGACCACCGGTGCGTCGCCGTTGACGCTGTTGTCGCCGGTCAGCAGGCCGACCTTGTCCGCGCCGTAGCGCTTGACGAGGTCGCTGAACTTCTGGTTCGACAGGGCCTTGATCGGGGTGGTGTAGAAGCACTTGCGGCCCTCGGAGAGGGCGAGGTGGACGGCGAACTCGCCGACAATGGTCTTTCCTGAGCCGGTCGGGGCGGCGACCAGCACTCCGCTTCCGGCCTCCAGAGCCTGACATGCCTCGATCTGAAACGGATCCAGGTCGAAGTCGTACAGCGCGCGGAACGGCGCGAGGGCAGTGGCCTGATCGGCCGCGCGACGCTTGGCTGCGGCGTAGCGCTCGGAGGGGGACATCTCATCGCTCATCTTGTCTCCGAGCGTACCGGCCCCCACCGACACACCGCGTGATCTTTTATTCGTACCGACGTCCGGACATGCGGCGGACCGCGTATCGCCCCCGCGCCGCCGAACGTCAGACCAGCAGGCGTACCGCCTCCGGCACCGTCACCGCGGTCATCGGCAGCGGCCCGATCCGCTCGCCGTCCGCGTACCCCGTCACGCCGTCCGCGGCGAGCCGGACCCGCGCCGCCCGGTGCACGGTCACCTTCGGGTGGCTGGGATGCGTCCCCCGGTAGACCCGGGGGAAGACCGTCAGCAGCGTGGTGCGGCTGCACGGGCCGACCACGGTGACGTCGAACAGCCCGTCGTCGAGCAGCGCGTCGGTGCAGATCCGCATGCCGCCGCCGTAGGAGGAGCCGTTGCCGACGGCGATCAGGGTCGCCTCGATCTCCCGCTCGGGGCTGTCGTCGAACTGGATCCGGTACGGGATCGGGCGCAGCGCGGCCAGTTCGGCGAGCATCGCCACGTCGTAGCGGAAGCGGCCGGTGGGCCAGCGCATCCGGTTGCCGCGGTCGTTGACCCGCGAGTCGAAGCCGGAGGCCAGCACGGTCCCGAACCAGCGGTCGCCCACCCGGCCCAGGTCGACGGCCCGGACCCGCCCCTCCTTGAGGGCGTCGGCGGCCAGCCGGCCGGCCGCGGCGGGGTCGCGGACGGGCAGCCCGGTGGCGCGGGCGAAGTCGTTGCCGGTGCCCACCGCGATGACCCCCAGCGGGGTGTCGGTGCCCGCCACCGCCTGCAGGGCCAGCGAGACCATCCCGTCGCCGCCGACGGCCACCAGCGCCCTGGTCCCCCCGGCCACCGCCTCGCGGGCCCGTACGAGGGCGTCGGCGGCGTCTTGGCCCACGACGGTGCGGACGGTGTAGCCCGCGTCGCGCATCGCGCGGGCGGCCGGCTGCGCGGCGTGCGCGCCCCGGCCGCGTCCCGCGGTGGGGTTGACGAAGAGGGTGATGTCGCTGGTCACGCGCGGACCCTACCGCGCGTGATCACCGGCGTCGAGGTCGGACCGGGGCGGGGGCGGGCCGAGCCCCAGCGATCAGGTCGCGTCGTCGAAGTCGTCGGTGGGACGGTCCGACGCGGGCGGGGTCGGCGCGGCGCCGACCTGCTCGGGGATGTGGCCGAGGCTGGACGCCTCGTCGTCGTCGAGCGCGAAGTCCGGATCGGCCTCGCGCAGGCGCCGCTTGCGCAGGTCGTTGAAGGCCGCGATCGCCACGGCCCCGAAGTACAGGAACACGATGGGGGCGGCGAGCAGCGACATCGAGAACGGGTCGCCGGTGGGCGTGGCCACCGCGGCGAAGATGGTGATGCCGAGGATCATCACCCGCCACCAGCCGAGCATCCGCTTGGCGCTGAGCGCCCCGGTGAAGTTCAGCAGGATCAGCAGCAGCGGCAGCTCGAAGGCGCAGCCGAAGACGATGATCATCCGCACGACGAGGTCGAGGTAGTCGTCGAGCGGGAACAGGTTGCGCGCGTCGTCGACCGTCAGGTCGATCATGATCTGCGCGGTCTGCGGCAGGATCACGTACGCGAGGTAGCCGCCGCCGAGGAAGAGCGGGACGCCCGCGGCGACGAAGGAGATCGCGTAGCGCTTCTCCTTCGTGTGCAGCCCCGGCGCCAGGAACGCCCACAGCTGGTAGAGCCAGATCGGCGTCGTCGCCACCAGGCCCGCCATCAGGGAGACCTTCATGGCGATCGCGAAGGGGCCGGTCAGCCCGTTCACGGTCATCTCCGCGCACGGTTGGCCGTCGGCACCCTTGATCTTGCCGTCCACACAGCCGACGGACTTCAGGACCGGGTGCATGAAGAACTGGATGATGTCGCGGTAGAAGAACGACGCGACGATCGTGACGACGATGATCGCCAGTACCGACTTCAGCAGCCGGTTGCGCAGCTCACGCAGGTGGTCCGCGAGGGGCATCCGCCCTTCGGGATCCTTCTCCTGCTTGCGGGCAGACTTGAGCACCCACGTCCTCGTCTCGTGCGGCAGCCGTCAGCGGCTTGTTGCGAACCAGTACGGGCTGGGTCAGCCCTGGGTGGTGTGGTTCGGCTCCGTCACCGGGCGGGCGCTGGTCACGTCGCCGGGCGCGGCCTGGATCGTCTTCGGCGCGGCGGGCGTGGACTCGGCGGTGTGGGTGTCGGCCGCCGGAGCCTCGTCGTCCTTCTTCATCGCCTTGGCCTCGCTCTTGAGGATGCGGGCGGACTTGCCGAGCGACCGGGCCATGTCGGGAAGCTTCTTGGCGCCGAACAGCAAGATGATGACGAGAAGGATGAGGACGATCTCGAGGGGCTTGAGATTGCCGAGCATAAGTGTCTACCTACTCACCGAGGCGGCGTGGATCCTTGTCTTCGACGATCCGGACAGGTGTCCGCACCGCCGTACTGGCTGCGATCGTAGCGTGCGGTGGTAAACGACCGGCAACCCGTCGGCAACTTCCTGGCGCGGCCCCCGCCGCTCGCTCAAGGGGCCACGTTACGCAGCGTACCCTCCGGGGCGGCCGGGAACGAGGGCCTGTGGACGACGCCTGCTCCGACCCGGCCCGTTGATCCGGGTATCGCACCAGGTCCGGGCGGTAGCCGCCGGCCATGTCAGGGCCGGGAGATGTCCCCGGCCCGCTCCGCGAGCGGCTCCGCGGCCCGGCTCAGCCGCTCGGCGGCGCGGGTGAGGTCGTCGGTGCTCCGGGCCACCTGGCCGGCCAGGTGCTGGACCTCGGCGAAGAGCCGGACGGCGAGCACGCCGAGCACGAGGATGCCGGCGGTCGAGAGGCCGACGTACAGGTAGAGCCACCACATGGATCCGACCCTATCGGCTCAGCAGATGTGCAGCCGCATCGTGCGCACCCCGCCGCCGGTGAGCAGCTCGATGATCCGCTCCCCCGCCGGCTTGCGGACCGCGAGCCCGCACTCGGGGCAGGTGAAGGAGTAGAACGTCGTCCGGTCGGTGCGGCCGATCGCCAGCCGCAGCTCCTGCGACGCCAGCTCGAAACGGCCGCGGCAGTCCGGGCACGCGGCCTTGAAGAGCACCGGGGACGGCCTGGGGGCCGTCATCGTCGAGGTCGCCGCACCCGTCATCGTCACTCCCTATTCTCCGTACGCCGCCAGCGCCAGCACGGCCGCTTCGCGCGCCCGGTCCGCGAGGTCGGCCGGTGAGACGATCCGCCCGTCGCGGCCCAGCCGCAGCGCGAGCCGGCGCAGCGAACCGGGGTCCGGGGTGCGCAGGCTGATCCGCAGGCCCCCGTCGGGCAGCTCGTCGGCGCTGTCGTACGGGTAGTACTCGGCGACCCACCGGCCGCCGGGCCCCACCTCGATGACGACCTCCGGGTCGTCGCCGGCCGGCTGCACCAGGCCCAGGGACAGGTCCCGCGGCTCGATGCGCGGCGGGTTCGACGGCTCGTCGAGGATCTTGATCTCCGCGACCCGGTCGAGGCGGAAGGTCCTGCGGTCCTCCGACAGCCGGCACCAGCCCTCGAAGTAGGTGTGGCCGACCGCGAAGAGCCGGATCGGGTCCACCTCGCGCTCGGTGAGCGCGTCCCTGGCCGGCGAGTAGTAGCGGATCCACACCCGCCGCCGCTCGGCGATGGCCCGGTCCACGTCGGCGAAGACGCTGCCCTCGGACTCGAAGGTCACCGACAGCTGGGAGCTGGCCGCCGCCACCTCGCCGGCCGCGGTCTCCAGCTTCGCCGTGGCACGCAGCAGCGCCTGCCGGTCGCTGTCGCGCAGCCCCGGCAGGTTCGCCACCGCCCGCGCGGCCACCAGCAGCGCCGTCGCCTCGTCGGCGGCCAGCCGCAGCGGCTGCGCCACGTCGTCGACGTTGTGCCACCAGATGCGCTCGCCGTCGGTGTCGATGTCGAGCAGGTCGCCGCCGCGGAAGCTCGTACCGCACAGCGGCAGCACGTTCAGGTCGCCGATCAGCTCGGCCTCGGTGACGCCGAAGGCACGGGCCACGTCGGTGACGCGGGCGCCGGGCCGCTCGCGCAGGTAGGTGACCAGGGAGAGCATCCGCCGGGTCTGGTCGATCGCGTTCGCCATGTCGTGAAGTCCCGTCAGTCCTTGGCCACGGCACGCAGCCGGTCCACCACATCGGCCCGCAGTTCGGCGGGTTCCAGGACCACCACGTCGGGTCCGAACTCCACCAGCCAGGCGTCGAGTCCGTGCCCGTACGGGATCTCCAGTTCGTCCCAGACCGCGTCGATCGGCTGGGAGGTCACGGCCTTGGCCCGCAGCGGGTAGCCCGAGTCGCGGCGCAGCCGGATCCGGGCGGTCGCGGTCGCGCCCTCACCGGCCCAGCTGGCGACGGCGGCCCGCACGTCCACGTGGTCGGGGACGGGGGTACCGAAGGCGCCGCCGCGCGAGCGGACCTTGCCGGAGATGCGGGAGAGCCGGAAGACCCGCACCGCGCCGCGGTCCCGGTCCCAGCCGGCCAGGTACCAGTGGCCGCGCCAGCACTCCAGGGCCCACGGCTCGACCTGCCGGGCCTCGGGGCGCACCGCGTTCGCCTTGCGGTAGTCGAAGGAGACGGCGCGGCGCTCGCGCGTCGCGACCATCAGGGGCTCGAACGCGGGCTCCGGGGTCGGGATCCGCGGCTCCAGGGCGCTCTGGGTGTCCTCGAACGGGACGCCCGCGGCCCGGAGTTTCTGCAGCGCGCCGCTGGCGGCCTCGGCGAGCCGGGCCTGCTGCCACACCTTGGCCGCCAGGCTCAGCGCGGCGGCCTCCTCGGCGTCCAGCGCGATCTCGGGCAGCCGGTTGCGGTCGCGGCGGGCCAGGTAGCCCACGTCGCCGTCGACGCTCTCCACGGTCTCGATGATGAGTCCGAGTTCCCGCAGATCGTCCTTGTCGCGTTCGAACATCCGGTTGAACGCGTCGTCGGAACCTATCTCGTGATAGGCCTCGATCGACTCGCGCAGTTCCCGCTTGCTGACGGGACGCCGGGTGTTCATCAGGCACAGCGCCAGGTTCATCAGTCGCTCGGCCTTGGCAATCGCCATCGCGCACCCTTCGTCTTCAGCTCTCGATCGATGACCGTACCGCTCCGGGGAGCCACCGCAAAAGCGAGGGCCCACGCCTGCCGGCGTGGGCCCTCGCTGCGCGCCTGCTCAAACCGAGATCAGGTCCACGACGAAGATCAGAGTCTCGCCCGGCTTGATCGCCGGGGTCGGGCTCTGGTTGCCGTAGGCGAGGTGCGCGGGGATGGTCAGCTGGCGACGGCCGCCGACCTTCATGCCCTGCACGCCCTGGTCCCAGCCCTTGATGACGCGGCCGCCACCGAGCGGGAAGGTGAACGCGGAACCGCGGTTCCAGCTGGCGTCGAACTCCTCGCCCGTGCTGAACGAGACGCCGACGTAGTGGACGCTGACGTTCTGACCCGCCTTGGCCTCCTCGCCGGTGCCCTCCCAGATCTCCTTGATCTCAAGGTCGGCCGGCGGCTCACCTGCGGGGAAGTCGATCTCGGGCTTCTCGATGCTCACTGCGGTAACTCCTCGATACGTTGCGGACAACCCGGACAGTCTTACACTGCGCCGAGAATGTCGACGACGAAAACGAGGGTCGAGTTGGCCGGAAGGTCCTCACCCTTGGCCTCGGCCTTGTAGGCCTGCGCCGGCGGGATGACGAGCAGCACCCGGCTGCCGACCTTCTTGCCGACCAGGCCCTTGTCCCAGCCCTCGATGACCTGGCCCTGGCCGATGACGGTGCTGAACGGGGCCCCGGTCTTCCAGCTGTCGTCGAACAGCTTGGCGGGGCTCTTGCCCTCGTTGGGCTTCCAGGCGGCGCCGCTGTACTGCATGTAGACCGTCTGGCCGCTCTTGACGACGTCGCCCTTGCCCTCGATCAGGACCTTGTCGACGAGCGTCTTCGGCGGGTCGTTCTTCGGAATGGTGATCTTCGCCGCCTCCGCCTTGTCCGCTTCCACCTTCGGCAGGTCGGACGGGATGGGGGCCTGCGTGCCCTCGGCCTTGATCGGCATGATCCGGTCGATGTCGAGGACGAAGACGAGCGTGTCGGTGGCGGTGATGCCCAGCTCCTGCTTGCCCTGGGCGCCGAACGCGGCGGCCGGCGGGGCGACGACCAGGACGCGGCTGCCGACCTTCTGGCCCAGGACGGCCTCACTGAAGGCCGGGATGATCGTCGGAGAGCCCGCCGGGATGATCTGCGCGGCGCCGCCCTTGTCGTACGAGCCGCCGATCTCCTTGCCGCTCTTCCAGATCTTTCCGGTGAACTTCGTGACGACGAGTTCATCCTTCTTGACCACCGGGCCGGTGCCCGCGGTCACGGTGCTCACGACGAACTTCCCGCTCGGGTCGCCCTTGGGGATGGTGATCGTCGCCTTCTTGCCCGGCTCACCGGCGACGGTGGGCATCGGCGAGGCCGACGCGACCGGCTTGGGAGCGGCGGCCTGCGTGGGCGTCGCGGACGGCGTGGCGGACGCGTCCGCCTTCTTGTCCGAGTCGTCGCCACCTCCACAGGCCGCGGTGAGCATCAGAGCCGGCACGATGAGCGCGGCAGCGAGTCGGCGTCGCACAGTGGTCCTCGGGGTAGCTGGGATGGTCCGTCAGTAGCGGTCACTCTACGGCCTGCCCCGAGGGGCAGGTCCCCGGCATGCCAGGGGCCCCGCACGCCTCGACGTGTGGGGCCCCTGGACATCAGCCGCAACCGATCGCGTTGCGACATACGCCGGTCACATACCGGCGATCAGCTTCTCCACCCGGTCGTCCACCGATCGGAAGGGGTCTTTGCACAGCACCGTGCGCTGCGCCTGGTCGTTGAGCTTCAGGTGGACCCAGTCGACGGTGAAATCGCGCCGCTGCTCCTGCGCCCGGCGGATGAAGTCGCCGCGCAGCCGGGCCCGAGTGGTCTGCGGGGGAACCGACTTCGCCTCGAAGATCTTCAGATCACTGCAGATCCGCTTGGCCTGGCCCTTCTTCTCCAGCAGGTAGTACAGCCCGCGGCGGCGGTGGATGTCGTGGTACGCGAGGTCCAGTTGGGCGACGCGCGGGTGGGACATCGTGATGTTGTCCCGGTTCCGGTAGCGCTCGATCAGCTGGTACTTCATCACCCAGTCGATCTCGGTGCCGATGGCGGCCAGGTCGCCGCTGCCGATCGACTCCAGCGCGCGGCCCCACAGCTCCAGCACCTGCTCGATCACCCCGGAGCGGATGCCCCGGCGCTCGCAGAAGTCGACAGCCTTGGAGTAGTACTCCTCCTGGATCTCCAGGGCGGACGCCTCGCGGCCGGTGGCCAGCCGCACCTTGCGGCGGCCGGTGATGTCGTGGCTGACCTCGCGGATCGCCCGGATCGGGTTCTCCAGGGTCAGGTCCCGCATCACGATGCCCGCCTCGATCATGCGCAGCACGAGGTCGGTGGCACCGACCTTCAGCAGCATGGTCGTCTCGGACATGTTCGAGTCGCCGACGATGACGTGCAGCCGCCGGTAGCGCTCCGCGTCCGCGTGCGGCTCGTCACGGGTGTTGATGATGGGACGGGATCGGGTGGTCGCCGAGCTGACGCCCTCCCAGATGTGCTCCGCGCGCTGGCTGACGCAGAACACCGCCCCGCGCGGGGTCTGCAGCACCTTGCCGGCGCCGCAGATCATCTGGCGGGTGACCAGGAACGGAATGAGGATGTCGGCGAGGCGGGAGAACTCGCCGTGCCGCGCGACGAGGTAATTCTCGTGGCACCCGTAGGAGTTTCCCGCGGAGTCGGTGTTGTTCTTGAACAGATAGACGTCGCCGGCGATCCCCTCTTCGTGCAGACGCCGTTCGGCGTCCACCAGAAGGCCTTCGAGGATGCGTTCACCGGCCTTGTCATGGGTGACCAGCTCGGTCAGATTGTCACACTCCGGAGTGGCGTACTCCGGGTGCGAGCCGACATCGAGGTACAGGCGGGCGCCGTTGCGCAGGAAGACATTGCTGCTCCGGCCCCATGACACGACACGGCGGAAGAGGTACCGCGCCACCTCGTCAGGAGACAGACGCCGCTGCCCCCTGAACGTGCATGTGACGCCGTACTCGTTCTCCAGCCCGAAAATGCGGCGGTCCATGTCTGAACATTACGCCTGATGCGTGGTGCTGAAACCGGGTTCGACGCCACCGATTCGATCTTTTTCCAACGGGGTTTTCAGGTTTGGGAACGCGAGGAATCGGCTGGTCGCGACCAGCACCGCCAGCGCGGCGAATCCGCCGCCGGCCGCGACGGCGAATCCCGCGGCGACCCCGCCGAACTGCGCGGCCGGCCCCGCGGCCGCCGTCCCCAGCGACGCGCCGACGCCGATCGCGGTCACCAGCCAGGAGAACGCCTCGGTCACCGTGCCGCTCGGCGCGTGCCGGTCCACCACCACGAACGTGCAGGCCAGTACCGGCGCCAGGAACACCCCCGCGACCCCCGACAGGACCGTCATCGCGACCACCCCCGGCACGAGCACCAACGGCACGTAGCAGACGGCCAGTCCGACGGTGAGCAGCCGCAGTCGACGCTCCGGGGTGCCCGGCCACGTCCTGGCGCCGTACGTCACTCCGCCGATGAGCGCACCCAGTCCGAGCGCCGACAGCAGGTAGCCGTTGACCATGCCGCCGCCGTGCGCGTCCCCGTACGCCACCGCGGCGACCGCGATCGAGCCCAGCGCCACCCCGACGAAGAACAGGCAGGCGATCAGCGCCCGCAGCGCCGGAGCGCGCAGCGGCCCGAGCCAGTCGGCCGCCCGCGGCTCCGCCCGCCACTCGCGGGACGGCGCGGCCGTGACGACGCCCAGCGCGCCCACGACGCCGACCGCCGCGATCCACACCACGGCGGCGGCCTCGGAGGCCACCAGAACCAGCCCGGTGACCAGCACCGGCCCGATCGTGAACAGCAGTTCCTGGGCGGCGGCGTCCAGGGCGTACGCGGCGTGCAGCCGCTCCTCGCTCTTCAGCACGCCGGGCCACAACGCGCGCAGCCCGCCCTCCAGCGGCGGGGTGAACAGCCCGGCGACCGCCATCGCGGCACAGGCCACCGGCAGCGGGTCCGGGCCGACCAGCGCGAACAGCACCATGCCCGCCGCCGACAGCACGGCCGCGGGCAGCATCACCCGCGGCTGGCCGTAGCGGTCGACGACCCGGCCCAGCAGCGGCTGGCCGATCGCCGTGCCCAGCCCGTAGAGCGCGCCCAGCGACCCGGCGAGCGAGTAGCTGCCGCCCTCCGACCGGGTCAGCAGCACGATGCACAGCGCGGCCGTCGCGTTGGGCAGCCGGCCGATGAGCGTGCCCGCGAGCAGCCGGCCCGCGTACCGCGTCCGCAGAAGATCCCCGTACCCCGCCGCCATACCGGCCCCTCTCCCCCGGACACCGCCGAAGTGTTACGTATAACGTGAGCGTCATACGTACCATGACGGCAGGCCGCGGGTCCATCCGCGGAGACCGGAAGGACGCCCGCAGTGAGCACAACCGCACGCCCCACCTCCCGGGACGTGGCGCGGGCCGCGGGCGTCTCGCAGGCGACCGTCTCGCTGGTCCTGGGCGGCAAGTCGCGCGGCCGGGTCTCCGAACGCACCGCGGAGGCGGTCCGCACCGCGGCACAAGCCCTCGGCTACCGGCCGAACCTCGCCGCCCGCAACCTCCGCCTCGGCCGCACCCGCACCGCCCTGCTGGTCGTCCCGGCACTCACCAACGAGTACTTCGCCCGGGTCTACACCGGCGCCGCCCGCGTCGCCGCCGAGCACGGGTTCGGCGTGGTGCTCTACCCCTCCCCCGACGGCACCGGCCCGGCCCGCGACCCCTTCGGCACCGCCCGCGCCCCGCTCGACGGCGTCATCGCGTCCTCGATGGCCGCCGACGCGCTCGACGCCATCGGCGGCGGCGACCTCCCGCTCGTCATGCTCGACAGCGACCCCGCCGCGGCCGGCGCCGCCGCCACCGTCAACTTCGACATCGCCGACGGCATGCGCCAGGTGGCCCGCTGCCTGCTCGGCCTCGGGCACCGCCGATTCACCCACCTGGCCTCCGCCGTCGACACCTGGACCTTCCAGGTCCGCGCCGAGGCCCTGGCCGGCACCCTGGCGGGCACCGCGGACACGGAGCTGCACACCGAGCGCTCCGCACACGGCGTCGAGGACGCCCGGCTCGCCGCCGAACGCGCCCTCACCCGCCCCGGCCCCCGGCCCACCGCCCTCATCTGCGACGACGACATCCTCGCCGCCGGAGCCTGCAAGGCCACCCGCCGGCTGGGCCTGCGGGTACCCGCCGACGTCTCCGTCACCGGCTTCGACGACCTCGCGCTGGCCACCGCCGTCGAACCGGAACTCACCACCGTCCGCCTGCCCGCCGACGAGATCGGCGGCCGCGGCATGACGGCCCTGCTCGCCGTCCTGGACGGCCGCGAACCCGACCGCACCGTCCTGCCGGTCGACCTCGTCGTCCGCGGCTCCACGGCCCCGCCCGCGCCCTGAGCCCGGCGCCGCAACGCCGCACGCCCGCACCCCGGTGACGGGATGCGGGCGTGCGGTACGTCGAAGGAGCCGGCCGCGGGCCTACTCCTCTTCCTCGTCCGAAGGATCGTCCGTCTTCGTGGTGGCCGCACTGTCCGCCTCCAGGAGGCGGGCCAGCTGGCGGCCCAGGATCCGCTTGAACTTGCGCTGCTGCGGCCGCGTGCGGTCCAGCACCGCGACCTCCAGCTGCTCGGCGGTGAGCGTGCGCTCCCCGCCGTTGCTGTCCCGGCCGAGGGACTCGGCCGCGAGCTTCAGCGCCTCCGCGAGCGTCATGCCGTCGCGGTGCCGCTGGTCCAGGTACGCGCCGATCGAGTCCGAGTTGCCGCCCACCGCCACCGCACCGTGCTCGTCGACGATCGAGCCGTCGTGCGGCAGCCGGTAGATCTGGTCGTCCTCGGCGGCCGCGCCGACCTCCGCGACGATCAGCTCCACCTCGTACGGCTTCTCCCCGACACTGGAGAAGATGGTGCCCAGCGTCTGGGCGTAGACGTTGGCCAGACCACGGGCCGTGACGTCCTCACGGTCGTAGGTGTACCCCCGCAGGTCGGCGTAGCGCACACCGCCGATCCGCAGGTTCTCGAACTCGTTGTACTTGCCCACCGCCGCGAACGCGATCCGGTCGTAGATCTCGCTGACCTTGTGCAGAGCGCGGGACGGGTTCTCGGCGACGAACACGATGCCGTCGGTGTACTGCAGCACGACGACGCTGCGGCCGCGCGCGATGCCCTTGCGGGCGTACTCCGCACGGTCGGCCATGGCCTGCTGGGGTGAGACATAGAACGGCGTCGACACCGGCTATCCGTCCCTTTCTGTCAGTGGCGAGAGTTGGGTCCGCGGTCCTGCCGAACCGTCAGAGCAGTTCGGCGCGCGGGCCGTCGGGCTGCTCCAGGCGTCGCGCGTGGATGGTGCGGACGACCTCGGACGACTCGTCGTCCGTGAGCCTGCGGAAACCCTCGTCGGTGATGACCGTGACGATCGGGTAGATGCGCCGCGCCAGATCCGGGCCACCGGTGGCCGAATCGTCGTCGGCCGCGTCGTACAGGGCCTGGACGACCAGCGTGATCGCCTGGTCCTCCGTCAGGTCCTTGCGGTACAGCTTCTTCATCGAACCGCGGGCGAAGACCGAACCCGACCCCGTCGACGCGAAGCCGAGCTCCTCGGAGCGCCCGCCCGTCACGTCGTAGGAGAAGATCCGGCCCCGTTCGCGGTCCACGTCGTACCCGGCGAACAGCGGAACGACGGCCAGCCCCTGCAGCGCCATCCCGAGGTTCCCGCGGATCATCGTGGAGAGCCGGTTCGCCTTGCCGTCCAGGGACAGCACCGCGCCCTCGATCTTCTCGTAGTGCTCCAGCTCCAGCTGGAAGAGCCGCACCATCTCCACGGCGAGACCGGCGGTGCCGGCGATGCCGACGGCCGAGTACTCGTCGGCCGGGAAGACCTTCTCGATGTCCCGCTGCGCGATGATGTTGCCCATCGTCGCGCGCCGGTCACCGGCCAGGATCACCCCGCCGGGGAACGTCGCGGCCACGATGGTCGTGCCGTGCGGGATCTCGACGGCACCCTGCAGCGGCGGCAGGCTCCGGTTGCGCGGCAGCAGGTCCGGTGAGTGCTCGCCGAGGAAGTCGATGAACGAGGACGAGCCAGGCGTCAGGAAGGCAGCCGGTAGACGCCCTGTGCTACGAGTGTTGGCTTCCACACGTTTCCTTCCAGGTAAGCGGCAGCCCGGCGGATGGCATCAGGCCGGTCTTTCAACTGCCCCAGTGCGGCATTGCAGCTGAAGCACAGTACGCCTCGGACCCTACCCGTCTCGTGGCAGTGATCCACATGTTCCGCTGAAGCGGCCAAACAGATCGGGCACACGCCCGCTTGAGAGGCGATCAGCTCGTCGCGCTCGGCCACGGTGATGCCGTACTGACGCATGAGGTGCCGCGCGCGCCCCTCGATCGCTCGGCACGCCTTGCAGTAGGTGGCCAGGCCGTCGGAGGCGCTGCTGTTCCCGGACCACTGCGCGTGCGGTTTGATCTCGGCACACCTCGGGCACCGCTTGTGGCCGGGTGGAACCGCCACCTTGCGGCGGACACTGAGCCCTTTGGCCTCCTGCCGCTGCCGGTAGTACTCCGCGGAGCACTCCCGGCAGTAGGCCTGGAGCCCATCAGGCATCGACGTGTTACTGGCGAAGGCAGCCCGCAGCAACATCCTCTTGCACCGGGAGCATTTCCTTCCTGGGTGCAGTTCGGACATTTTCGGACTACTCTCCGCCCTTCTGAACGAAACTTCGAACGAAATCCTCAGCATTAGCCTCAAGGACATCGTCGATTTCGTCGAGGATGTCGTCGACATCCTCGGAGAGCTTCTCGTGGCGCTCCTTGAGCTCGTCCGAGGCCTGCGCGTCCTGCGCTACCTCTTCGACTTCCTCTGTGGCGCGTGTCGCCTTCTGCTGTCCGCCGTCGGTGTCCTTCGTAGCCATGACGCTCACCCCGCTCGGTTGCGTTTCCTACTTGATCAGACCCTACAAGCCGGGTCCGACATCGGCCCTGTTTCCGCTCACTTGCTTGATTCCCGGTTCTGGGCCATTTCAGCCGCCGGAAAGGATGCGGACCAAGTCTTCCGCCGTACGACAGCGGTCGAGGAGCTCCTTGACGTGGTTGCGGGTGCCCCGCAGGGGCTCCAGGGTCGGAACCCGCTGCAGTGAGTCCCGGCCCGGCAGATCGAAGATGACCGAGTCCCAGGATGCGGCGGCGACGTCGTCGGCGTACTGCTCCAGGCAGCGGCCGCGGAAGTACGCCCGGGTGTCCTCCGGGGGCTTGGCCTCGGCGCGCTCGACCGCCGGCTCTTCCAGCAGCCGCTTCATGCGGCCGCGGGCCACGAGGCGGTTGTAGAGGCCCTTGTCGGGCCGTACGTCGGCGTACTGGAGGTCTACCAGGTGCAGCCGCGCCGCGTCCCACTCCAGGCCGTCACGGCGGCGGTAGCCCTCCAGCAGCTCCCGCTTGGCGACCCAGTCCAGCTCGCCGGACAGGCTCATCGGATCGTTCTCCAGCCGGTTCAGCACGTCCTCCCACCGGCTGAGGACGTCCTTCGTCTGGTCGTCCGCGTCGACGCCGAACCGCTCCTCGACGTACTTGCGGGCCAGGTCGAAGTACTCCATCTGGAGCTGTACGGCGGTCAGCGTCCGGCCGCTGCGGAGCGTGATGAGGTGTTGCAGGGTGGGGTCGTGGCTGACGTGGTGCAGGGTGCGCACCGGCTGGTCCACGGCCAGGTCGACCTTGATGAAGCCGTCCTCGATCATCGACAGCACGAGGGCGGTGGTGCCGAGCTTGAGGTAGGTCGAGATCTCGGAGAGGTTGGCGTCCCCGATGATCACGTGTAGGCGCCGGTACTTCTCCGCGTCCGCGTGCGGCTCGTCGCGGGTGTTGATGATGGGGCGCTTGAGGGTGGTCTCCAGGCCGACCTCGACCTCGAAGTAGTCGGCGCGCTGGCTGAGCTGGAAGCCGTGCTCGTGGCCGTCCTGCCCGAGGCCGACGCGGCCGGCGCCGGTGACGACCTGGCGCGAGACGAAGAACGGCGTCAGGTGGCGCACGATGTCCGAGAAGGGGGTCTCCCGCTTCATCAGATAGTTCTCGTGGGTGCCGTAGGACGCGCCCTTGTTGTCGGTGTTGTTCTTGTACAGGTGGATCGGCTGGGCGCCCGGGAGCTGGGCGGCCCGCTCGGCCGCCTCGGCCATGATGCGCTCGCCCGCCTTGTCCCACAGGACGGCGTCGAGGGGGTTGGTGACCTCGGGTGAGGAGTATTCGGGGTGGGCGTGGTCGACGTAGAGCCGTGCGCCGTTGGTGAGGATGACATTGGCCAGCCCGATGTCCTCGTCGGTGAGCTGGCTCGAGTCCGCCGTGTCACGGGCGAGGTCGAAGCCCCGGGCGTCACGTAGCGGGTTCTCTTCCTCGAAGTCCCATCGGGCACGACGCGCCCGGTGCATCGCCGCCGCGTAGGCGTTGACGATCTGGGACGAGGTGAGCATGGCATTGGCGTTCGGGTGGCCGGGGACGGAGATGCCGTACTCCGTCTCGATACCCATTACTCGCCGTACGGTCATGCGGCCCTCCTTGCCCGGCGCCGCCCCGTGCTGGGGCTGACGCTCAAGTACCGCTGCGCATATGGCCCGAGCGCGACTGCTGATTCCTGAGCCGCACTGCAGGGCGCGGTACGGAAGAGCCTAGAACGC
Organism: Streptomyces sp. NPDC006733; assembly: GCF_040636125.1. Taxonomy (NCBI): domain Bacteria; kingdom Bacillati; phylum Actinomycetota; class Actinomycetes; order Kitasatosporales; family Streptomycetaceae; genus Streptomyces; species Streptomyces sp. NPDC006733. The sequence continues at coordinate 37,052 of NZ_JBEYJD010000054.1, forward strand.
GATGGCGGCGGTGGGGAGATCATTTCACTCATTGCTCCGGTCCTGGCCTACCTGTGGACAAACACTCCGGCTGCGGGAACCCGGTCGGGCGCCCGCAGCCGGAGGTCTGCTTTACAGGTACTGCCCGGTGTTGGCCACGGTGTCGATGGAGCGGCCGGTGTCGGCGCCCTGCTTCCCGGTGACGAGCGTGCGGATGAACACGATCCGCTCGCCCTTCTTGCCGGAGATGCGGGCCCAGTCGTCGGGGTTGGTGGTGTTGGGCAGGTCCTCGTTCTCCTTGAACTCGTCGACGCAGGCGGCGAGCAGGTGGGCGACGCGAAGACCGCGCTGGTCGTGGTCGAGGAAGGCCTTGATCGCCATCTTCTTGGCCCGGTCCACGATGTTCTGGATCATCGCTCCGGAGTTGAAGTCCTTGAAGTACAGGACCTCCTTGTCACCGTTGGCGTAGGTGACCTCCAGGAAGCGGTTCTCCTCCGTTTCGGTGTACATCCGCTCGACGACGGCCTGAATCATGGCCTCGACCGTGCCGGCCTTCGAGCCGCCGTGCTCCGCCAGGTCCTCGCTGTTGAGCGGGAGTGTCGGAACGAGGTACTTCGAGAAGATGTCCTTGGCCGCCTCGGCGTCCGGCCGCTCGATCTTGATCTTGACGTCCAGACGGCCGGGCCGCAGGATCGCCGGGTCGATCATGTCCTCGCGGTTGGAGGCGCCGATGACGATGACGTTCTCCAGGCCCTCCACCCCGTCGATCTCGGCGAGCAGCTGGGGGACGATGGTGTTCTCCACGTCCGAGCTGACACCGGATCCGCGGGTGCGGAAGAGGGATTCCATCTCGTCGAAGAAGACGATGACGGGGGTGCCCTCGCTCGCCTTCTCCCTGGCTCGCTGGAAGACCAGGCGGATCTGGCGCTCGGTCTCACCGACGTACTTGTTGAGCAGCTCGGGGCCCTTGATGTTCAGGAAGTAGCTCTTCCCCTGCGGCTGTCCCGTGACTTCGGCGACCTTCTTGGCAAGGGAGTTGGCCACTGCCTTGGCGATGAGGGTCTTTCCGCAGCCGGGGGGGCCGTAGAGCAGCACGCCCTTGGGCGGGCGCAGCTCGTACTCCTTGAACAGGTCCGCGTGCAGGTACGGGAGTTCGACCGCGTCCCGGATCTGCTCGATCTGACCGGCGAGGCCGCCGATCTGCTGGTAGTCGATGTCGGGGACCTCTTCGAGGACGAGGTCCTCGACCTCGCTCTTGGGGACCCTTTCGTACACGTAGCCGGAGCGGGGCTCCAGCAGGAGTGCGTCGCCTACGCGGAGAGCGCCGTCCAGGAGTGGCTCGGCGAGCCACACCACCCTCTCCTCGTCGGTGTGTCCGACCACCAGGGCTCGTTCGCCGTCCTCGAGGATCTCCTTGAGGGTGACGATGTCGCCGATGCGCTCGTACTTCATGGCCTCGACCACGTTGAGCGCTTCGTTGAGCATGAGTTCCTGACCTCGTCGGAGGTCTTCCAGGTCGACGGAGGGGCTGACGTTCACCCGCAGCTTTCGGCCGCCGGTGAAGATGTCCGCCGTTCCGTCCTCGTTCGCCTGCAGAAAGACGCCGAAACCGGCAGGAGGCTGCGCGAGCCTGTCCACTTCTTCCTTGAGGGCCACGATCTGGTCGCGGGCCTCTCGGAGAGTGTTCGCGAACCGCTCGTTCTGAGCGGACACGCCTGCCAGATTGGTCTGCAGCTCGACGATCCGCTCTTCGAGAATCCTCGTGTGACGCGGAGAGTCGGCGAGCTTACGTCGCAGGACGGCGATTTCCTGCTCAAGAAAGGCGACCTGGCTCGCGGTGTCTTCTGAACCACGAGCGGGTCGGCCGCCACGGGTGATGTCGTCGTCGTGGGCCGCCACGGTCCTCACCTCCTCCAAGGGGAGCTGGACGTTTCCAGACCCTACCTGGGCCGGTGGGGGTTGAAACCCCTAGATCACAAAGACGGTCGGGGTGTGTCCGATCTTCACCCTTGCGTACGTCCTCACGCCAGGGGGATACCCACGGATCAACATCGGAAAGCGGCCGGTTGTATCGTCGGTTCGGTCAACACCCGTCAGGGACTGTTGCGGTCCGTGTACGGGCCGATCCATGAATGGCAGGCGAGGTACCCCGTGAGTGACGTGTCCGAGGCCGGCGCGCAGGAGCTGGAAGTCTGGATCGACCAGGACTTGTGCACCGGCGACGGGATCTGTGTGCAGTACGCGCCCGAGGTGTTCGAGCTCGACATCGACGGGCTGGCCTACGTCAAGGGCCAGGACGACGAGCTGCGGCAGACCCCGGGCGCCACGGCGCCCGTGCCGCTGACGATCCTCACCGACGTGGTGGATTCGGCCAAGGAGTGCCCGGGCGACTGCATCCACGTGCGGCGCGTCGCCGACCGGGTGGAGGTCTTCGGGCCCGACGCCGCCTGAGGCGGATCATGTGACGCGCGCCACATCGGGCGCGTCCCGGGGCGGGCGTGCCGTGGCAGCCGCCGGCCCGGCGGTTTTCAGCCACGCCCGGTGCCACGCCCGGCGCCGGGGCCGGTGCCGCGCCCGATTCCAGGGCGGCTGCCGGGAGCGGATCAGACGCTGTTGGCGAGCGCGCCCGGCGTGGCGTAGTACCGCCCGGCCCGCCACCGCCAGGTGTACGCGCGCTTCTGGTCCGGGCAGCAGCGCGGGGTGGTGTCGCTGGAGTACCCGAGGACGGTCGCCCGGATGGTGCCGCCCTGGAGCCCGAAGCCGGTGATGCTGCGCTCCTCCGCCGGGTCGACGAGGGTGGCCACGACGCGCGGCGGGCTGCCGGGCGAGGCGCCGGCCGCCAGGACGTAGACGCCGGTGGGCGGGGTGCCCGCCTCGGCGCGGCAGTGCACGACGGCGACGGTCTCGGGCCGGCCGTCCTGGTCCAGGTCCCCCGTGGCGCGTCCGGCGACCTCCACGGGGGCTCCCGCGCAGTCGAACGGGTACGTGGCCCTCGCGGGGTCCGGGGCGGCCTGTACGGCGGCCTGGGAGGCGTGCGGGGAGGCGTCGGCGGGCTGGACGAGGGCTCCGCCGCCGATGATCGCGCCGAGCAGCGCGGCGGTGGAGATCCAGTGCACCGATCGGGTGCGGGTATGCGGAAGGGCCGGTCCTGCGGAGGGCTGCACTCGCCTGGCTCCTGGGGAGTTCGTTCGAGGGGGGTGGCCAGCATGGTGCCACACGTCACACCCGGGTGGAACCGCAGGGGCGGGCGGGAGGGCCGGGGCGGCCAGAACGCGGAAGGCGCCGGTGCTTTTGGCGGGGTGTGGCCCGGTGCTACTCGGCGGGTGCCTCGGGGGCGGCCGGCACGTCGGCGGCCGGTGCCTCGACGGCGGGCGCCTCGGTGGCCGCGGCCGCGTCGGCGGCGGCTCGCTTGCTCCCGCTCTCGCTGCCGGGACCGGTGTAGTCCTCGCCGTACGAGCCCTTGGAGGGGCGGCGGCGGCGCATGGGCGGCTCCACGCCGTCGGCGAGCCGGCGGGCGGTGAGCAGGAAGCCGGTGTGCCCGATCATGCGGTGGTCGGGACGGACGGCGAGGCCCTCGACGTGCCAGTTGCGCACCATGGTCTCCCAGGCCGCGGGCTCGTTGAACGTGCCGTGCTCGCGGATGGACTCGACGGTGCGGGCCATCTGCGTGGTGGTGGCGACGTAGCAGCACAGGATGCCGCCGGGGACGAGCGCCTTGGAGACGGCGTCGAGGCACTCCCACGGGGCGAGCATGTCCAGGATGACGCGGTCGACGTCGGTGTCGGACAGGTTGTCCTGGAGGTCGCCGACGGTCAGCTGCCAGGCGGGGTGCTCCCCGCCGAAGTAGCGCTGGACGTTCTGGGAGGCGATCTCCGCGAAGTCGGCGCGGCGCTCGTAGGAGTGCAGCATGCCCTGGTCGCCGACGGCGCGCAGCAGGAAGGTGCTGAGCGATCCCGACCCGACTCCCGCTTCGACGACCCGGGCGCCGGGGAAGATGTCGGCCATCGACAGGATCTGCCCCGCGTCCTTGGGGTAGACCACCGCGGCACCGCGTGGCATGGACAGGACATAGTCGGGGAGCAGGGGGCGCAGCGCCAGGTAGGCGACGTTCCCCGTGGTACGGACAACACTTCCTTCGGGAGCACCGATCAACTCGTCGTGCTGGAAAGCGCCCTTGTGGGTGTGGAACTGCTTTCCGGCTTCGAGCGTGAAGGTGTAGTGGCGTCCCTTGGGGTCGGTGAGCTGGACCTGGTCCCCGACTTGGAATGGGCCGCGACGGCGGGCGGCACCGGTCGGTTCGGACATGCCCTCAGCCTAGCTCCTCTTTTCAGGGGCTCGGTTCGCCGCCGGGGCGCCGCGGCCCCTTCGGCTCACGCGCCGGGTGGTCCTCCCCGGCTGCTGGGCTCAGGTCTGCGGTCTGGCCATGGCGGCCAGGAAGGCCTTCTCCACGTCCGCGGTCGACAGGACTCCGTAGATCTCGCCCGTCGGCTCGACGACCAGGTACTCCGTCGACGGGGTCGCCCGCAGGGTGTCCAGCAGGTCCTCGCCCGCCAGCTCGGTGGAGACCCGCATGCCCGGCTTGAGGTCCTGGGCCAGGCCGCTGACCGCGACCCAGGGGCGCCGGTGCTCGGGGATGCCGACGATGGCGGCCTCGCGGACGACCGCGGTCGGGTCCCCCTGCCCGTCGACGACCACCAGGGCGCGGGCGCCCGCCTCGTTGGCGCGGCGCAGCGCCTCGGACAGCGGGGTGTCGGAGCTGACCGGCACGGCGCGCCGGGTGAGGGCGCGGGCGCGCAGGCCGGGGAGGCGTTCGCGCAGCCGGGCCATGCGCAGGCTGTTCCCGGCGCCGGTCCAGATGATGGCGGCGAGGATCGCGGCGAGCAGGGCGTCGGTGAGCGAGTCGAAGCCGCTGCTGTCGGCGGCGCTGTCGTAGGTGAGCAGGGGCAGGCCCAGGACGGCGATGGCCAGCGCGCGGCCGGTCCAGGCGGCGGCGACGGTGCCGCTCATCGGCTTGCCGGTGATCTTCCAGACGACGGCCCTGAGCATCCGGCCGCCGTCCAGCGGCAGGCCGGGCAGCAGGTTGAACACGGCGACGATCAGGTTGCTGATCATGAGGCCGGCGAGCAGCACGCCGGGGACGGTTCCGGGCTCGACGAGCTGCATGCCGCCGTAGAAGACCCCGGCCAGCACCAGGGACAGCAGCGGGCCGACGAAGGCGAGGACGAACTCGCGGCCCGGGGTCTCGGACTCCTTCTCGATCTCCGAGACGCCGCCGAAGAACTGCAGCTGGATGCGGCGGACGGGAAGGCCGAAGCGCAGGGCGGCGACGGTGTGCGCGAGCTCGTGGATGAGGACGGAGGCGTAGAAGGCGACGGCGAAGAAGAGCGAGACGAGGTAGCGGATGGTGCCCAGTTCCGGCAGCACCTCGTCGAGCTGGCCGCCGAAGACCCAGGTGATGAGGGCCGCGACCAGGAACCAGCTGGGGGCGACGTAGACCGGCACGCCGAAGACGCGGCCCATGAGGATGCCGCCGCCGGCTTCGCGCGGGCGCTTCTTCTGACCGTTCCCCGGCTGGGCCTGCGTGCCCTGGGACGGCGGTTGCCCGCTCTCGCTCACTGGTTCCCCTCGTTCATGTCTGAACCCTCGCACACCGGTCGAGTCGATCGTGTGACGCGAGGGGCTCTGCCATCGATGGTATTGCCCGGTGGTCCGCGGCCGACACCGGCTGTCGGCGGGAGGCCGTAGGGTCGTCTGCCATGGGCACCAGCACCGCAGACATCCCTCCCCGGCCACCGTCGTCGCTCTCCCCGTCACGGGCGGCGGACTTCATGCGGTGCCCGCTGCTGTACCGGCTGCGGGTGATCGACAAGCTGCCGGAGAAGCCGAGCGAGGCCGCCACCCGGGGCACCGTGGTGCACGCGGTGCTCGAGCGGCTCTTCGACGCGCCCGCCGTCGAGCGCACGGCGGACCGCGCCCGCGCGATGGTCCCGGGCGAGTGGGAGAAGCTGCTGGCCGCCCGCCCGGAGCTGGCCCAGCTGTTCGAGGTGGCGGACGCGCCGGCGCTCACCCGCTGGCTGGAGAGCGCCGAGCAGCTCGTCGACCGCTGGTTCACGCTGGAGGACCCGACGCGGCTGGAGCCCGCCGAGCGCGAGATGTACGTGGAGACGGTGCTGGACTCGGGGCTGACGCTGCGCGGGTACGTCGACCGGCTCGACGTGGCGCCCTCCGGCGACCTGCGGGTGGTCGACTACAAGACGGGCAAGGCGCCGCGCCCGGAGTACGCCGGCGAGGCGCTGTTCCAGATGAAGTTCTACGCCCTGGTGCTGTGGCGGCTGCGCGGTGTGGTGCCGCGCCGGCTGCAGCTGGTCTACCTGGGCAGCGGCGACGTGATCACGTACGACCCGTCCGAGGCGGACCTGCGGAGCGTGGAGCGCAAGCTGCTGGCGCTGTGGGACGCGATCCGGGAGGCGACCACGACCGGCCGATGGCTGCCGCGGCGGTCCAAGCTGTGCGGCTGGTGCGACCACCAGGCGTTCTGTCCGGAGTTCGGGGGCACTCCCCCGCCCTATCCGCTGCCGCTCCCGGCCCCCGCGCCGTCCGGGGACGACCTGCTCTAGGCAAGAATGGGGCGGGTCCGGCAACGACGAGGGAGATCTTGTGGCGATTCGCGTCCTACTGGTGGACGACCAGCCGCTGCTGCGTACCGGGTTCCGCATGATCCTGGAGGCGGAGCCGGACCTTGCCGTGATCGGTGAGGCCGGGGACGGCCAGCAGGCCCTGGACCAGGTGCGGGCGCTGCAGCCCGACGTGGTGCTGATGGACATCCGGATGCCGCGGATGGACGGGGTCGAGGCGACCCGGCAGATCACCGGCCCCGGGCGGGACGGGCCGGCGAAGGTCCTGGTGCTGACCACCTTCGACCTGGACGAGTACGTGGTGGAGGCGCTGCGCGCCGGTGCCAGCGGCTTCCTGCTCAAGGACGCGCCGGCCGCCGAGCTGGTGCAGGCCATCCGGGTGGTCGCGGCGGGTGAGGCCATGCTCGCGCCGAGCATCACCCGCCGGCTGCTGGACAAGTACGCGGGACGGCTGCCCTCCGGTGAGGACTCGGTGCCGCAGCCGCTGCACACGCTGACCGAGCGCGAGGTCGAGGTGCTGAAGCTGGTCGCCCGCGGGCTGTCGAACGCGGAGATCGCGGCGGAGCTGTTCGTCAGCGAGACGACCGTCAAGACCCATGTCGGCCACGTGCTGACCAAGCTGGGGCTCCGCGACCGGGTCCAGGCGGCGGTGTACGCGTACGAGAGCGGTCTGGTGCGCCCCGGGGCGAACTGAGAGCGGCCGGAAGGGGTCCGGGAGAGCGGCCGGAACGGGGCCGGACGGCCGGGCACGCCCCCGTGACCGCGCCGCTCGCCGGTGGGTAACGTCCCGGGCATGCAGACCACTCTTCACGGCGCCTCGGTCACGCTGCGTCCGGCCACGGCCGCCGACATCCCCGCGCTCGCCGCGATCCGCCGCACGCCGGAGGTGTACGCGCGGTGGCGCGGCGACCCGGACGGCATGGCCGCGTCCATCGCGGAGGACTTCGCCGAGCCGGACACCGAGCACTTCGTCATCGAGTACGGGGGCCGGGTGGCGGGCGCGATCCAGTGGAGCGCCGAGGAGGAGCCCGACTACCGGCACGCGAACATCGACATCTACCTCGACCCCGCCTGCCACGGCCGGGGGCTGGGCACCGACGCCGTCCGCACCCTCGTCGGCCATCTGATCGCCGCCCACGGGCACCACCGGCTGATCATCGATCCGGCGGCCGACAACGTGGCCGCGATCCGCTGCTACACCAAGGCCGGGTTCCGTCCGGTCGGCATCATGCGCGACTACGAGCGCGGGCCCGACGGGACGTGGCACGACAGCCTGATGATGGACCTGCTCGCCCGTGACCTGCCCGCCGAGGACGGCACGGCGCCCGGCCCGGCGGATCCCGGGGGCGTTGTCACACCCCCCGCCTAGGATGCGTGTGACGGCCGGAGCTGACGGCCGACGGTCGACAAGGGGCCTGGGATGAGTGATCTCGCGGCAAGGGACGGCGTGGCTTCCGAGCTGCTTCTGGAGCAGCACCGGGTGGAGCTGACGGGCTACTGCTACCGGATGCTGGGTTCGGCGTTCGAGTCCGAGGACGCAGTCCAGGAGACGATGGTCCGGGCGTGGCGGAGCTTCGACCGGTTCGAGGGCCGCTCGTCGCTGCGGTCGTGGCTGTACCGCATCGCCACCAACGTCTGCCTGGACATGCTCAAGGCGCGCGAGCGCCGGGCCCGGCCGATGGACCTCGCCTCCCCCGTCGCGTCCTCGTCGCCGCTGACCCCGGCGCTGCCGGAGGCGACGTGGATCGAGCCGATGCCCGACGCGCGGATGCTGCCCGCGGGCGGCGACCCGGCCGAGGTGGCCGCGCAGCGCGACTCGGTGCGGCTGGCGTTCGTCGCCGCGCTGCAGCACCTGGCGCCCCGGCAGCGTGCGGTGCTGATCCTGCGGGAGGTGCTGGCGTGGAAGGCCAGCGAGGTCGCCGAGCTGCTGGACACGACGGTGGCGTCGGTCAACAGCGCCCTGCAGCGGGCCCGTTCGGCGCTCGCCGCGGGCGACGTCACCACCGGTGACCCGGCCCGGCCGATGGACGAGGCGCAGCGCGTGCTGCTGGCCCGCTACGTCGACGCCTTCGAGCGCTACGACCTGGACTCGCTGACCGAGCTGCTGCGGGAGGACGCGACGCTGTCGATGCCGCCGTACGAGCTGTGGTTCCGCGGCCACGCGGATATCCGCGGCTGGATGCTCGGCACCGGCATAGGCTGCGCGGGCTCGCGGCTGGTGCCGGTGACGGCGAACGGCTCACCGGCCTTCGGCCAGTACCGGCCCGCCTCCGACGGCGGCCATCTGCCGTGGGCGCTGCAGGTCATCGAGATCTCAGGGGACCGGATCACCGGGATCAACGCGTTCCTGGACACCGAGCACCTCTTCCCGCTGTTCGGGCTGCCCCCGCGGCTGGAGCCCTGAGGGCAGCGGCTCCGCCGGTTCCAGCGGCAGCACGTCCCGCAGGCCCGTCAGGGCCAGCAGGCCGCGCAGGGGGCCGCCCGCGGCGCGCAGCCGGATGCGGCTGCCGAGCCGCCGGGCGGTGAGCTGCAGCCGGGCCAGGGCTTCGACGGTGGCCGCGTCCGGCTCGGTGAGCGCGGCCACGTCGCAGGTCACCCAGCCGGGCTCGACGCCGTGCAGGCGGTCCCGCAGCCGCGCGCACAGCTCGGGGACGGCGGCGCGGGTCAGCGGGCCGGCCAGGACCCAGACGACCGTGTCCGGGCCCTGGTCCGGCTGCCGTATCGGCCGCTCGGGCACCTCGTCGACTGCGCTCACCGTCGGCCTCCTGTCGTGGGTCCTCCCCTCAACAGACCGGCCCGCGGCCCGGAACTCATCGCCGACGGGTTCCGGCCACCTCCGGGCACCCCCGGCCGCGCCCGCAGCGGCTACGGAGCGGGTTCGTCGCCGACGACGTCGGCGACGGCGCAGCTGACGTTGTCCGGCCCGCCGCCCGCGTTCGCCAGCGCGATCAGCTCGCGGACGGCCTGCTCGGGCTCGGTGACCGCAGCGAGCACCCGGTGGATGTCGGGGCCGGGCACGACGGCGGTCAGGCCGTCGGAGCACAGCAGGTAGCGGTCGCCGGGCAGTGCGTCGTGCAGCCGCAGGTCGGCGGCGGCCGTGTCGCCGCCGTCGAGGGCGCGCAGCAGCAGCGTCCGCTGCGGGTGCGAGGCCGCCTCCCCCGGGCTGAGGCGGCCGTCGTCGACCATCGACTGGACGAGGGTGTGGTCGTGGGTGATCTGGAAGAGCTCGCCGCCGCGCAGCAGATAGGCGCGCGAGTCGCCGATGTGGACGAGGGCGAGCTGCGATCCGGTCCACACCATGGCGGTCAGGGTCGTTCCCAGCCCCTGGAGGGAGGGATCGGTCTCGGCGAGCCCCCGTACGGCCTCGTTGGCCTGCCGTACGGCGTTCTCCAGGGTGTTGAGGAGCGTGCCCGCGGGCACGCCGGGCTGTGTGCCCGCGGCGTCGCCCCCGGCGGCGAGGTCCAGCCGTCGGAGCGCGTCGATGGCGGCGGCGCTCGCGGGCGCCCCGCCGGCGCCGAACCCGTCGGCGACGGCGAGCAGCCGTGCCCCGGCGTAGGCCGCGTCCTGGTTGCTCTCGCGGATCAGGCCGGTGTCGGTGAGGGCGGCGTAGCGGATCGTCAGAGGTGTTCCGGGCCGGTCCATGGCGGTGTCCTTCCGTGACAGGTGGTCGACGAGGAAGGTCGCGAGGTCCCGCCGGACGCCGGTGTCGGACTCGACCTGCGCCCAGTAGGCGGCGACGGCCGCGGCCGCCGCGCCCGGCGCCAGGTCGCACACCACCCGGATGCGCGCCAGCGGCATCCCGAGCCGGCGCAGCCACGCCACCAGCCCGGCCCGTTCCAGCTGCGCCGGATCGTAGAACCGGTAGCCGGTGAGCGGGTCGACGCGGGCGGGCGGCAGCAGTCCGAGTTCGTCGTACAGGCGCAGCGCCTTGGGCGACAGGCCGGACGCGTGCCCGAACTCCCCGATCGTCAGCAGCACCGTGCTCGCCTCCTCCCGCCGGGCGCTGTGCCCGGCTGCCCCGATGCTGCGGTCTGCCCCAAGGGCAAGGTCAACCCCGGCCGTCCGGGCCCATGGGAACGGGCCCGGACGACCGTGTCGTCCGAGCCCGTCCCGATGCCGTGATCAGCCGGTCACACCGCGTCCCAGCTCCCAGAACTGGGTCGTGGAGGACGCGTTGAGGGTCCACTCGGTGCCCGTGATGTCCTTGCGGGCGGCGAGGTACTGCTTGCCCTGCCACAGCGGCAGCAGCGGCACGTCGCTGGCGATGATCTTCTGCACGTTGGCGAAGTCGGAGAAGGTGGCGCTGCGCTGCGTCTTCTGCCGGGTGGCGTTGATCAGCTGGCCCTGGATGGCCGGGTTCGCGTACGCCAGCTCGAGGAAGTTGTCCTTGCCGAGGAACGGCGCGACGTAGTTGTCCGGGTCCGGGAAGTCGGGGAACCAGCCCATGCCGTACACCTGGTACTGGTGCTTGCGCCCGCCGTCGGTGTACGCGTGCCAGTCGGCGACCGGCTGCAGCTTGATCTTGAACAGCCCGCTGGCGTCCAGCTGCTTCTTGAGCAGCTCGAACTCGGCCTTGGTCGCCTCGCCGTAGTGCTCGGTCGTGTACGTGAGCGTCAGCTCGACCGGCGTGGTGATGTCGGCGTCCTTGAGCGTCTTGCGGGCCTTCGCCGCGCTCGGCTCGCCGTAGGCGTTGTAGAACGAGGTGGCGTGGGCGGTGATGCCCGCGGGGACCATCGAGTACAGCGGCTCGGCGGTGCGCTTGTAGACGTCGCGCGTGATGGCCTGCCGGTCCACGACCTGGGCGAAGGCCTCGCGGACCGCCTTCTGCTTCACGACCGGGTCGGCCGTGTTGAAGACCAGGTAGCGGATCTCGGTGCCGGCCGTCTCGGTCAGCTTCACGTTGCCGCTGGTGCTGATGTTGAGCCGGTTGAGCTGCTCGGGCGTCATCGTCCGGTTCATGACGTCGATGTCACCGGCCTCGAGCGCCTTCTCCATCTCCGTGGAGGTCTTGAAGAACTTGAGCTCGATCTTGCTGTTGTTCAGCTTGATCGTGCCCTTGTAGTGCGGGTTCTTCGTGAAGACCGCCGACTCGCCCTCCTTGAAGGACGACAGCTGGTACGGGCCGGAGCCCGTCATGTCGAAGCCCGGGTGCTGCTTCTTCGCGTCGTACACCTGGCTGTCCACGATCGCCGCGGCGGGCGTGGCCAGCTTGTACGGGAAGGTGGCGTCGGGGTCCTTGAGGTGGAAGACGACCGTGGCGTCGTCCGGCGTCTCGACCTTGTCGATGTTGGTGAGAAGGCTGTAGGGGCCGTTCTCGTCCTTGATCGTCAGCATGCGGTCAATGGAGAACTTCACGTCCTTGGACGTGAGCTCGTGGCCGTTGGAGAACTCCAGCCCGTCCCGCAGGGTGCAGCGGTACTGCTCGCCGATGCCGTCGGCGAAGTGGCACTCCTTGGCGGCCTCGGGCTCGGGGTCCGTGCCGCTGCGGGGGTAGCGCAGCAGTGTCTGGAACGTGTTGTAGAAGACGTTCCAGGTCTGGATGTCGTACCCCGTGACGGGGTCCAGCGGCGCCGGCGTGTCCTTCGTCATGTGGAACTCGTCGGTGGTGCCGAAGACGATCGCCTTGCCGTCGTCCCCACTGCCACTGCCGGATCCACAACCGGCGAGCACGGGCGTCATCAGACCCACGACTATCGGCAGCGCAAGCAGCTTGCGATTCATCCTCGACGTTCTCCCTATGTATGTGCTGATCAACCCGTCACACCCCGCCCGAGTTCCCAGAACTGGGTCGTGGTGGAGGAGTTGAGCGCCCATTCCACGCCGGTGATGTCACTGCGGGCAGCGATGTACTGCTTGCCCTGCCACAGCGGCAGCATCGGCACGTCCTGGGCGATGATCTTCTGTGCGGTCTCGAAGTCACTGATGGTGGCGCTGCGCTGGGACTGCTGGCGGGTCTGCGGGATCACCTGGCGCTGGATGACCTCGCTCTGGTAGGGCAGCTTGAGGAAGTTGCCCTTGTCGAAGAACGGCGCGATGTAGTTGTCCGGGTCCGGGAAGTCCGGCAGCCAGCTCAGAGCGTAGGCGGCGTACTTGTGCTGCTTCGCCTGCGAGATGAAGACGCTCCACTCCTCGCTCTTGAGCGTGACGTCGAACAGGCCGCTCGCGTCGAGCTGCGCCTTGATCGCCTCGGCCTCCTCCTTGTTGCTGGAGCCGGCGAGGTCCTTGCGGTACCAGTAGTCGAAGGCGACCTTGTCGTCGATCCCGGCCGCGTGCAGCAGTGCCTTGGCCTTGGCCGTGCTCGGGTCGCCGTAGGCCTTGAAGAACGAGTTGGCGTGGCTGGTGATGCCGACCGGGACCGGCGAGTACAGCGGCTCCGCGGTCCGCTGGAAGACGTCGCGGGTCAGCGCCTGGCGGTCCAGGATCTGGGCGACGGCCTGCCGGACGGCCTTGGGCCGCACGGCGGGGTCCGTGGTGTCGAAGAACAGGTAGCGGGCCTCGGTGCCGGCCGCCTCGGTGAGCTTGACCTTGTCACCGTCGCCGGCCTTGAGCAGCCGGTTGATCTGGTCGGGGCGCATGGTGCGGGTGGCGACGTCGACGGTGCCCTTCTTGAGCTCCGCCTCCATCGTGTCCGCGGACGTGAACATCCGCAGCTCCACCTTGCTGTTGTTCAGCTTCAGGGAGCCCTTGTAGCTGGTGTTCTTGGAGAAGACGGCCGTGTCGCCCTGCTTGAAGTCGGCCAGCGTGTAGGCGCCGGAGCCGGTGATCCGCAGCCCGTCGTAGGGCTTGTCCGCAGGGTAGACCTCGCTGTCCACGATCGCCGCGGCGGGCGTGGCCAGCTTGAGCGGGAAGGTGGTGTCCGGCGCCTTGAGGCGGAAGACCACCGTCCGGTCGTCGGTCGCCTGCACGGCGGCCACGCCGGATATCAGCGACGCGGGCCCGTTGTCGCTGTTGATCCTCAGCATGCGGTCGATCGAGAACTTGACGTCCTCGGCCGTCAGCGCGTGGCCGTTGGAGAAGCTGAGCCCCTTGCGGAGCGTGCACCTGTACACCTGCCCCACCTGGTCGCTGAAGCCGCAGGACTCCGCGGCGTCGGGTTCCGGGGTGGTGCCGCTGCGCGGGTAGCGCAGCAGCATCTGGAAGGTGTTGTAGAAGATGTTCCACGTGGCGCTGTCGTACGACGTCGCCGGATCCAGGGGCGAGGGGTTCTCCTTGGTCAGCTTGATGCTGTCCGTGGTCCCGACGACGATGGGCTTACCGCTGCTGTCACCACCGCTGCCCGAATCGCCGCAGCCGGCGAGGGCGGATGCGACGACGCCGACCAGCGTCGCCGGCACCAGTAGCTTACGGTTCATCCTCGTCGTTCTCCCTCGGGTCCTTCAGAGCTCAGCGGTTCCTTACCGTTCCCGGGCGGGCGACGCGACTCCCGCGCCGCCCGCCACCGTGTGGGTGATGACGCGGTTATCCGCCGGATCCGGGGTACAGGTGGCAGGCCACCTGGACGTCCGTTTCCGGCAGCAGGGTGAGTCGCGGGTCCTGTGATGGCGAGAACTCCACCACGGCCCGGCCGCCTTCGGCGTGCATCGTGATCACGCCCCGCCAGAAGGGCTCGCGCGGCTCGGCCGCCGAGGCCTCCTCACGGAGTCGGCGGAGGTATTCCAGCACATCTTCCGCGCTGTGGCCCTTGCCGGGGGCCACTGCGGCAGAAGTGACCCCTGATTCGGAGAGCGCGTCAAGATCGCCGAACAGTGCCCGCTCCTTGCCCGCCTCCTCCGGAGACAGTTCCAGCCACCGGCGTTCCAGCAGGCCACGCAGGTCGCGGGCCTCCCAGCCGCAGCCGGCCAGCGCGACCGGGCAGCGGGGGTGGAAGGAGCAGCCCAGCGGCGGCCTGGCCGCGTCCGGAATCTCGCCGCGCAGCAGTTCGCGCTCGACGGCGAGGGTCGGGTCGGGCTCGGGGATCGCCGCCAGCAGCGCCTTGGTGTACGGGTGCTTGGGGTCGGCGAAGACCTCCGCGGTGGGCCCGTACTCCACGATCCGGCCGAGGTACATGATCGCGATGGTGTCGCAGAAGAACTTCGCGCTGGCCAGGTCGTGCGTCACGTAGACGTACGTCAGGTCCAGGTCCCGCTTGAGGTCCAGCATCAGCTGCAGGATCTTGGCGCGGACGCTCATGTCGAGCATGGAGATCGGCTCGTCCGCGACGAGGAGCTCCGGCTCGGCGATGATCGCGCGGGCCAGCACGGCCCGCTGCTTCTGGCCGCCGGACAGGTCGCCGGGGAACTTCGTCAGGTACCGCTCGGGCGGGGTCAGGCCGACCCGCTCCATGGCGTCGATGACCTTGGCGTCGTACTCGGCGTCGCTGCTCACCAGGTTGTGGATGCGCAGCGGGTGGCCGACGGCGGTGCGGATGTCCATCGCCGGGTTGAGCGAGGCGTGCGGGTCCTGGAAGACCATCTGCAGCTTGCGGCGCAGCGGGCGCATCTTGCGCTCACCGAACTCGGTGATGTCCTCGCCGCGGTAGCGGATGGTGCCGCCGGTGGCGCGGTTCATGCCCAGCAGGGTCCGCCCGAGGGTGGTCTTGCCGGAGCCGGACTCGCCGACCAGGCCGAGCACCTCGCCCTTGCGCAGCTTGATGTTCACGCCGTCGACGGCCTTGACCGCGCCGGCCGCCTTGCCGGAGAGCCGGCCGAAGACGTTGCCCCGCATGCCGAAGTGGACCTGCAGGTCCTCCATCTCGATCAGCGTCTCGCGGTCGTCGAGTGCCACGACACCGCTCGCTTCTGTTTCAGGCTTCGTCAGCAACGCTGATCTCCTTCACGGCGGCGAGCGGCTCGAGCCCACCCGTTCCCAACTCGTCGGCCATCGAGGGGTCGACCTCGATCGCCTGCTGCCAGCAGACGCTGTGCACGCCGGACGGCAGGACCACCTCGGGCGGCTCCACCTTCGCGCATCCCTGCATCGCCACCGGGCAGCGCGGGCTGAACCGGCAGCCCTCCGGGGGGTGCACCAGGTCCGGGGGGCTGCCCGGGATGAAGTGCAGTCCGGTGGTGGAGAGCGAGATCGTGGAGCGGAGCAGCTCCTTGGTGTACGGGTGCTGCGGGTTCGCGAACACTTCGCGGGCATCGCCCTGCTCGACGATGTGGCCCGCGTACATCACCGCGACCCGGTCGCACGCTTCGGCGACGATACCGAGGTTGTGGGTGATCAGCACAAGGGATGTGTCGAAGTTCTTGCGCAAATCAGCAAGGATTTTGATGATCTGGGCTTCGACGAGGACATCGAGCGCCGTGGTGGGCTCGTCCGCGACGATGAACGCCGGGCGCAGCACGAGGGCGAGCGCGATCATGATGCGCTGGCGCATACCGCCCGAGAACTCGTGCGGGTAGCTCTCGTACCGGCTGGCGGGGATGCCCATACCGGCCAGCGCCTCGATGGCGCGCTCGCGCAGCTCCTTCTTGGGGAGGTCCTTGTGGTGCGCGTGCAGGGCCTCCTCGAAGTGCTGGGAGATCCGCATCAGCGGGTTGAGCCGGGTCATCGGCTCCTGGAAGATCAGCCCGAGGTCCGGGCCGCGCAGCTTCTGCAGCTCCTTGGCCGGCAGGCCGACCAGGTTGCGGCCCCTGCCGCCCTTGCTGTTCAGGATCACCTCACCGTCGACGGCGGCGACGCTGGGCGCCAGGCCCAGCACGCCGCGGCCGAGGGTGGACTTGCCGCAGCCGGACTCGCCGACGAGGCCGAGGGTCTCGCCGGGGCGGACGTCGAAGCTGACGCCGTCGACGGCGCGGACCGGTCCGCGTTCGGTGCCGTACCAGACGCGCAGGTCGCGTACGGAAAGGACAGGTTCGGTCATTTCGCGGCCTCCCCTTCTTCTGCGGTTGCTGCGGGTGCGGTGGTCGTGGCGGGTGCCGCCGCGGTGGGTGGTGCGGCCGCTGCGGATTCCGCGGACTGCGCGGGCACCGTGGTGGCCGCGGTCTTCGCGGTCACCACAGTCCCCGCGGGCTGCGCGGTCCCGGCGGTGACCAGGCGGCGGGTGAACGTCGGCAGCAGCACCTTGGTGATGCGGCGGCGGCGCATGGTCGGGTTGAGGACGTCGTTGAGGCCCTCACCGAGCAGCGTGAAGCCGAGGATGGCGATCACCATGGCGGCGCCGGGGTAGACGGTGGTCCACCACATGCCGGCGTTGGCGTCGTCGATCGCGCGGTCGAGGTCGTAGCCCCACTCGGCGGCGTCGGTGGGCTGGATGCCGAGGCCCAGGAAGCCCAGGCCGGCCAGCGTGCCGATGGCGTCGGCGGCGTTCATCGTGCCGATGACGGGCACCGACTGGATCACGTTGCCGAACAGGTACTTGCGGATCACCACGGAGGGCTTGGCGCCCATCGCGCGGGCCGCCTCCACGAAGGTGGCCTCACGGGCGGAGAGCGCCGAGGCGCGGACCACCCGGAAGTACTGCGGGATGTAGACCACGGTGATCGACAGCGCGGCGGTCACCACGCCTCCGCCGGTGATGCCGGAGAAGACGAAGCCGGTGACGATGGCGAGCAGCAGGTACGGGAACGCGAACAGCGCGTCCATCACCAGCACGAGGATGCGGTCGAGCCAGCCGCCGAAGTAGCCCGACAGGAGGCCCAGGAGGACCCCCAGGACGAGCGAGAAGACGACGGCGAGGACCATCACCTCCAGCGCGGTACGGGCGCCGTAGACGGTCCTGGAGACCACGTCCAGGCTCTGCACGGTGGTACCGAACCAGTGGTCGCCGTCCGGCGCCCCCTGCTTCGGGAAGTTCTTGCCGCCGGACTGGTAGGTGTCGAAGTCGTACGGCGCGATCAGCGGCGCGAAGACCGCGGTGATCACGAAGAGCGCCGTGAGGACCGCACCGGTCCACAGCATGAACTTCGGCACGCCGTGGGCCTGCCGGACGGCGATCACGATGCGTCGCAGACCGCCGAAGCGGACGGACTTTCCGGACTTCGGAGCCTTGGGGGTGATCTCCGGGTCGACCGGAACGGGGAGCGTTGTCTGGGTCATCAGTACCGCACCCTCGGGTCGATCAGCGCGTTGACGAAGTCGATCAGCATGCTGATCGCGACGACGACGAGGGCGAAGACGGTGACGATGCCCTGGACGGCGACGTAGTCGCGCTGGGTGATGTAGTCGATGAGCTGGCGGCCGATACCGGGCCAGTTGAAGATCTTCTCGGTGAGCACCGCGCCGCTGAGCAGCATCGCGACCTGGAGACCGAGGACGGTGATCACCGGGACCATGGCGTTGCGGAAGGCGTGCCGTCCGACGACGGCGCTCTCCTTCACACCGCGGGCGCGGGCCGCCTCGATGTAGTCGCCCTGCAGCGACTGGATCAGGTTGATGCGGATCATGCGGATGAAGACACCGACGATGATCAGGCCGAGCGCGATCGAGGGCAGGAGCAGGTGGGTGG
Source organism: Streptomyces sp. NPDC006733 (assembly GCF_040636125.1). Classification (NCBI taxonomy): domain Bacteria; kingdom Bacillati; phylum Actinomycetota; class Actinomycetes; order Kitasatosporales; family Streptomycetaceae; genus Streptomyces; species Streptomyces sp. NPDC006733. The sequence continues at coordinate 55,094 of NZ_JBEYJD010000054.1, forward strand.
CGATGTCGCTCACCGCGTCCCAGTCGCCCGCGATCATGGCGTCCACGACGAGGATGTGCGTCTGCGTCGGCACGTTCAGCTGCACCAGCGGCGAGGCCTGGCCGCCGGTGTCGCCGACGAGGTCGCCGAAGCCGAGGATCAGCAGCGGCCCGGCGACGGTGACCGGCACGGCGTAGCTGAGGATGCCGAAGAGCCGGCCGCCCACGTCGACCGCGCTGTCCCGCAGCCGGCCCGCGAGCAGGCCCACCGGGATGCCGATGACGGTCGCGAAGACCAGTGCCCCGAAGGTCAGGGTGAGGGTGGCGCCGCCGTTCTCGATGATGACGTCGCGCACGCTGCGGCGGTCGGAGAACGTGGTGCCGAAGTTCAGGGTGACGACGGACTTCAGGTAGTCCCAGAACTGCTGGTACAGCGGGGCGTCGAAGCCCGCGGCATGCTTTCTCGCGGCGAGTTCCGCCGCGTTGAGCTTGCCGCCCTGGGAGGCCGAGATGGGATCACCGGGGGCCACCCGCATCAGGACGAAGACCATCACCAGCAGGATGAGGACCATGGGGATTGCGAGCGCGATCCTGATGAGGATGTAGCGGCGCAGTGACCCGGACTGCTTGCTCATGGAGGGGTGTCTTTCTTAGCCGGAGTGGCGGCCGGCCCGCGGGGGAGTCACTCCCC
>NZ_JBEYJD010000055.1:0-53337 GCF_040636125.1 Streptomyces sp. NPDC006733
TTCCAGCGCCGCTCCGAGGCCCGCATCCGCGAGCTGCGCAAGGAGGCCGGGACGGTCTTCCTGGTCAGCCACAACAACAAGTCGATCCGCGACACCTGCGACCGGGTGCTGTGGCTGGAGAAGGGCGAGCTCCTCATGGACGGCCCGACGGAGGAAGTGGTCAGCGCGTACGAGAAGGCCCACGCGTAGCCACAGGGAGAACGAACGAACCGGCCCGCCGTCGCGACGGCGGGCCGGCTCTCGCGTCTCCGCGTCCGTGCCGATCGGCACAGCTCAGGACGGCTCAGTACTGGTAGAAGCCGGCGTTGGTCTTCCGGCCCAGGCGGCCCGCGTCGACCATGCGCTGCAGCAGCGGGGGAGCGGCGTACAGCGGCTCCTTGAACTCGTGGTACATCGAGTCCGCGATGGCCGCGATGGTGTCGAGGCCGATCAGGTCGGAGAGCTTGAGCGGACCCATCGGGTGCGCGCAGCCCATCTCCATGCCGTTGTCGATGTCCTCACGGCTGGCGATGCCGGACTCGAACATCCGGATCGCCGACAGGAGGTACGGGACCAGCAGCGCGTTCACCACGAAGCCGGAGCGGTCCTGGGCCCGGATCGCGTGCTTGCCGAGGATGTCCGTGACGAGGCTCTCGGTGCGCTTGAGGGTCTCGTCGGCGGTGGTGAGGGCCGGGATCAGCTCGACGAGCTTCTGCACCGGGGCCGGGTTGAAGAAGTGGATCCCGATCACGTACTCGGGACGCGAGGTGGCCACCGCGAGCTTCACCAGCGGGATGGACGAGGTGTTGGAGGCGAGGATCGCGTCCGGCCGGGTCACCACCTGGTCGAGGACCTGGAAGATCTCGGTCTTGACCTGCTCGTTCTCCACCACGGCCTCGATCACGAGGTCGCGGTCGGCGAACTCGCCGAGGTCGGTGGTGAAGCTCAGGCGGGCGAGTGTCGCGTCGCGCTCCTCCTCGGTGATCTTGCCGCGCTCGGCGGCCTTCCCGAGGGAGTTCGTCAGCCGGGTGCGGCCGAGCTCCAGAGCCTCGCCGGTGGTCTCCGCGACGCGGACGTCCAGTCCGGCGCGGGCGCAGACCTCCGCGATACCGGAGCCCATCTGCCCGGCCCCCACCACTCCGACGCGCTGGATGTCGCTCACTCGTAAGCCTTTCGCTGTGATAACAGGAATCGAGCGGGCGCACCGCGCGGTAGCGGGCACACCCGCTCCGACGGTACTCCGCCGGTGTGGAGGATTGCTCCGGCCCCCCGGCCCCATCATCATCAGCGGGACAGCACCCGACGATCAGGGGGCACGGATGGGGCACATCACGCGCAGGACCTTCGCCGTCGGCGCCATCGGCGCCGCGGGAGCGGTGGCGGCGGCCGCCGCCGGGACGCCCGCCGCCGCGGCCGGCACGGCGCCGGACGCGGCACGGCACCGGCCGGCGCGGCAGTTCCGCGGCATGTGGATCGCGACCGTCGCCAACATCGACTGGCCCTCCGCACCCGGCCTGCCGGCCACCGAGCAGCGGCGGGAGCTGCTCGCCCTGCTGGACACCGCCGTCGAACGCCGGCTCAACGCGGTGATCCTCCAGGTCCGGCCGACCGCGGACGCCATGTGGCCGTCGCCGTACGAGCCGTGGTCGCAGTACCTGACCGGGACCCAGGGCCAGGACCCCGGCTGGGACCCGCTCGGCACGGCCGTGCGCGAGGCGCACCGGCGCGGACTGGAGCTGCACGCCTGGTTCAACCCGTACCGCGTCGCCAACCACACCGACCCGACCCGCCTCGTCCCGACGCACCCGGCGCGGGTGCACCCCGACTGGGTCGTCCCGTACGGCGGGAAGCTGTACTACAACCCGGGGCTGCCCGAGGTGCGGCGGTTCGTCCAGGACGCGATGCTCGACGCCGTGCGGCGCTACCCGATCGACGCGGTGCACTGGGACGACTACTTCTACCCGTACCCGGTGGCGGGCCAGGTCTTCGACGACGACGCCGCGTACGCCGCCCACGGTGCCGGGTTCCCGGACCGGGCGGCCTGGCGGCGCGACAACACCGACCGGCTGGTGCGCGAGACGGCCCTGCGCATCAAGCGGATCCGGCCCCGCACCCGCTTCGGCATCAGCCCCTTCGGGGTGTGGCGCAACCGGGCGACCGACCCGCTCGGCTCCGACACTGCGGCGGGCGTGCAGACCTACGACGACCTGAACGCCGACACCCGCGGCTGGGTGAAGAAGGGGTGGATCGACTACATCGTCCCGCAGGTGTACTGGAACATCGGGTTCCCACCCGCCGACTACGCCAAGCTCGTCCCCTGGTGGGCGGACGTGGTCGCCGGCACGGGCGTCGACCTGTACATCGGGGAGGCGCTGTACAAGGTGGGCGTCGCGGGCCAGCCCGCCGCCTGGCAGGACCCCGCCGAACTCTCCCGCCACCTCACCTTCGACCGCGACCACCCGCAGGTGCGCGGCAACGTCTTCTTCTCGGCGGCCCAGGTCGTGAGCGACCCCCTCGGCGCGATGACCCGCGTCGTCGCCGACCACTACGGGAGCCGCGTGCCGCCGCGCTGAGCCGGCGGGACCGTGCGGGGGCCGGGATCGTGGCAGCCGCCGCGGTCCCGCCGCGGTCCCGGCCGTCCGCGGTCCCGGCCGCTGCGCGGGCCCGGGTAGCCTGAGGGCACAATGAACCGTTTGACGACGTCATCGGGTGCGTACGACCTCACCCGCTTCCCCGAGGACCCCCGCGACCAGCTCCGTGCCTGGGACGCCGCCGACGAGTACCTGCTGCGGTACCTGGACGGCATCGACGCGGAGCCCGTGGACCTCTCCGGCACCGTCGTCGTGCTGGGCGACCGGTGGGGCGCGCTGGTCACCGCGCTCGCCGCGCACCGGCCCACGCAGATCACCGATTCCTTCCTCGCCCAGCAGGCGACCCGGGCGAACCTGGCGCGCGGCGGGGCCGGGGAGGGCGCGGTGCGGCTGCTCTCGGCGCTGGACCCGGTCCCGGACCGCATCGACGTCCTGCTGGTCCGGGTGCCCAAGAGCCTGGCGCTGCTGGAGGACCAGCTGCACCGGCTCGCCCCGCGGCTGCACGCCGGCACCGTCGTCGTCGGCACCGGGATGGTCACCGAGATCCACACCTCGACGCTCACCCTCTTCGAGCGGCTCGTCGGCCCGACCCGGACGTCACTGGCGGTGAGGAAGGCCCGGCTCATCCTCAGCACGCCGGCCCCCGGCGCCGCCCGCGGCGCCAGCCCGTGGCCGCTGACGTATGAGCTGCCCGCCGACGTGGGCGCCGCCTCCGGGCTGGCCGTCACCAACCACGCGGGCATCTTCTGCGCCGACCGGCTCGACATCGGCACCCGCTTCTTCCTGCGCCACCTCCCGCAGCGCCGGGGCCCCGAGCGCGTCGTGGACCTGGGCTGCGGCAACGGGGTGGTCGGAACGGCCGCCGCGCTGGCCAACCCCGGCGCCGACGTGCTGTTCGTCGACGAGTCGTACTCCGCGGTCGCCTCGGCCGAGGCCACCTTCCGGGCCAACGCGGGGCCGGACGCGCGGGCGGAGTTCCTGGTCGGTGACGGCCTGTCGTCCGTGCCCGCCGGCTCGGTGGACCTGGTGCTGAACAACCCGCCGTTCCACAGCCACCAGGCGACGACCGACACGACGGCCCGGCAGATGTTCACCGGCTCGCGCGACGCGCTGCGCGCCGGGGGCGAGCTGTGGGTCATCGGCAACCGGCACCTCGGCTACCACGTGAAGCTGCGCCGGGTCTTCGGCAACTGCGAGGTCGTCGCGAGCGATCCGAAGTTCGTCGTCCTGCGAGCGGTCAAGCGCTGACCGCTCGCGGCGGGCTCACCCGGCCGCCGCCTCCTGGAGGGCGTCGAGCAGGCCGAGCAGCGCGGGCGGGCCCGACGGGGCCGCCGACGTGTCGCGTACGGCGGCGTGGACCGACCGGACCGGCTCCGGACCGCGCACCCTGCGCACGACGACGCCGGGATGGCGGTGCCCCAGTCCGAGCGTCGGCATCAGCCCGACCCCGAGACCGGCGGCGATGAACCCCTGCGCGGTGGTGTGGTCCTTGCTCTCGACCACGAAGTCCGGGCTGAAGCCGGCCGCCGCGCAGGCGTCGACCACGGACGCGAGGCAGGGGCCCGCCGGCCACTCGTTGCCGACCCACGGCTCGTCGGCCAGCTCGCCGAGGTCCAACGTCTTCTTCGCCGCGAGCCGGTGGCCCCTGGGCAGGACGGCGCGGTAGGGGTCGTCGAGCAGGTGCACGAGGCGGACGCCCGGGCTGGGCTCGCCGCGCGGATGGACCACGATCGCCACGTCGGCCCTGCCCTGCCGCACCTCGGCCAGGGGGCCGCTCTCGGGAGAGGCCGGCGCCTCCTCGCCGTCGTCGAGCCGCAGGTCGATCCGCACGCCCGGGTGCTCCGCGCGCAGCCGCGCCACGGCGGGCGCCACCAGCGTCGCGCCCGCCGTGGCGAAGTAGCGGATCGACAGCTGCCCGGTGCGCCCGGCGCGGAGGTCGGCCAGCGCCGTCTCCGCCTCGGCGACGTTCCTGCTGATCAGGGCCGCGTGCTCGGTGAGCAGCAGCCCGGCCGCCGTCGGCCGCACACCGCGGCCGAAGCGTTCGAGCAGCGCGGTCCCGGCCTGCTTCTCCAGCGCCGCCACCTGCTGGCTGACGGCGGAGGGGGTGTACCCCAGGTTCACCGCCGCCGCGGTGACCGAACCACTGGTGACGACCGCCCGCAGCACCTGCATACGTCTCACATCGAGCATGTAGGAGAGCTTAATGGTGCGTGCAACTCTTTTCTCTTGTCCTGTCGGGTTGATCGACGGCACGGTGATTCCAGAAGACCGGAAGACCGGAAGACCGATGAGGGAGACAGCGAGTGAGCGGCAGCGGCGGCAACGGCAGTGGCGGATCCGGCCCGGTGGCGTTGGCGCGCATGGGCGCCCTCGCCCTGCTCTGGGGATCGACGTTCCTGTGGATCAAAATGGCACTGGAGGGCCTGACGCCCGCTCAGGTCACCTTCATCCGCTGCGCGCTGGGCTCCGCGGTTCTCCTCGTCCTGGCCCTCGCGGGGCGCCGCGGACTGCCGCGCGACCGTGCCACCTGGGGTCACATCGTGGTGGCCGCCTTCTTCTGCAACGCCCTGCCCTTCGCCCTATTCAGCGTCGGCGAGCAGACGGTCGACTCGGGTGTGGCCGGGGTCCTCAACGCGACCACCCCGCTGTGGTCCCTGCTGATCGGCCTCGCCATCGGCGCGGAGCGCCGGCCGCACCCCGCCCGGCTGGGCGGGCTGCTGCTCGGCTTCGCCGGCGTGCTGCTGATCTTCGCCCCGTGGGGCCGGGCCGGACTGGTCAGCTGGGGCGCCGCCGCGATGCTCGGCGCGGCGGCGAGCTACGCCGTCGCGTTCGCCTACATGGGACGCCATCTCGTCGGCAAGGGCACCGCCACCATCGTGCTCTCCGCGTCCCAGCTCCTCGCCGCGACCGGGCTCAGCGCGCTGGCGCTGCCGCTGGGCGGACTGGAGCCGGTGCACCCCGGACCGGCGGCCCTGTCGGCCGCCGTCGTCCTGGGGGTCTTCGCCACCGGCGTCACCTTCCACCTCACCTACCGGCTCATCGCGGACGAGGGCGCCACCAACGCCGCCACGGTCGGCTACCTGCTGCCGGTGGTCTCGGTGGCGCTGGGCGCGATCGTGCTGCACGAGAACGTCGGGCTCAGGACCGTCGCGGGCATGGCCGTGGTGCTGGTCGGCGTCGGCCTGACCCGCCGCCCCGCGCGGGCGGCCGGCCGTACGAGCCCGACCGCGGCGCCCGTGCCGGCGCCCGCCTGCCGTCCGTAGCGGGCCCCCGGCGGGTCAGCCGCCGTCCGCCAGCGACCGCAGCGCCTTCTCCAGCCGGGCCTGGCGGCTCTCCGGCGTCAGCGCCTGGAGCAGCGGGAGGATCGCCAGGTAGCGGCCGGTCCTGTCGAGGGCCTCGAACGCCTTCGCCGCCGCGGGGTCCGCGGCGAGCGCGGCCGCCAGGTCGGGCGGCACGGTCGCCGTCCGCTGCGAGTCGTAGGCCGCGTCCCACCGCCCGTCCTCGCGCGCCCTGCGCACCTCGGCCAGCCCGGGCTCGCGCATCCGCCCGGCGGCCGTCAGCGCCGCGACCTTCTCCACGTTCACCCGCGACCACAGGCTCCGGGGCCGGCGCGGCACGTACTTCTGCAGGTAGTGCAGCTCGTCGAGCGAACGCCGCTGCCCGGAGATCCATCCGTAGCAGAGCCCGATGTCGACCAACTCGTCCGACGTGACCGACGGGATCCCGGAGCCCTTCTTAGCCATCCGGACCCAGACACCCTCGCGGCGGTCGAAGTGCCCGCCCAGCCACTCCTCGAACGCCGGGCCGTCCGCGAACCCGATGATCTCCACCCCGCCGAGCTCGTCCATGCGCCCAGGCTAGCGCCGGGCCGGTCCGTCGTACGGGTGTACGCACCATCCGGCGGCGCCCTGCGGGCCGGGAATCCGGAACTCTTTGCATAAAGCTTCGGTGGAACGTATAGTCATGCCTTCGACGAGGAGGTTCGATGGCTTTGCGGGCAGCGGTGGCAGGGGCGAGTGGTTACGCGGGGGGTGAGATCCTGCGGCTGCTCCTGGGGCACCCGGAGATCGAGATCGGCGCACTCACCGGGAACTCCAACGCGGGGCAGCGGCTGGGCGCGCTGCAGCCGCATCTGCCGGCGCTGGCCGAGCGCGTGCTGGCGGCGACGACGGCCGAGGTGCTGGCCGGGCACGACGTGGTCTTCCTCGCGCTGCCGCACGGGCAGTCCGCGGCGGTCGCCGAGCAGCTCGGCGACGGCGTGCTCGTCGTCGACTGCGGCGCCGACTTCCGGCTGCGCGACGCCGCCGACTGGGAGAGGTTCTACGGCTCCCCGCACGCCGGGACCTGGCCGTACGGGCTGCCCGAGCTGCCCGGGGCGCGGGACGCGCTGCGGGGCTCGAAGCGGGTCGCGGTGCCCGGCTGCTTCCCGACCGGGGTCTCGCTGGCGCTCTTCCCGGCGTTCGCGGCCGGGCTCGCGGAGCCCGAGGCCGTGATCGTCGCCGCCTCCGGCACGTCGGGCGCGGGCAAGGCGGCCAAGCCGCACCTGCTCGGCAGCGAGGTCATGGGGTCCGTGACCCCGTACGGCGTCGGGGGCGGGCACCGCCACACCCCCGAGATGATCCAGAACCTGTCGGCGGTGGCCGGCGAGCCGGTCGCCGTCTCGTTCACCCCGACCCTCGTCCCGATGCCGCGCGGCATCCTCGCCACCTGCAGCGTGCGGGCCCGCGCCGGGGTCACCGCCGACGCCGTCCGCGCCGTGTACGAGAAGGCGTTCGCGGACGAGCCGTTCGTCTTCCTGCTGCCCGAGGGGCGGTGGCCGTCGACCGGCGCGGTGCTCGGCTCCAACGCCGTGCAGCTGCAGGTCGCCTACGACGAGGCGGCCGGCCGCATCGTCGCCGTCAGCGCGATCGACAACCTGACGAAGGGCACCGCCGGCGGCGCGGTGCAGAGCATGAACGTCGCCCTCGGACTTCCCGAGGAGACCGGACTTTCCACGACAGGAGTGGCACCGTGAGCGTCACGGCAGCACAGGGATTCACGGCCGCGGGCATCGCCGCCGGGATCAAGGACAGCGGCAACCCCGACCTGGCCCTCGTGGTCAACAACGGGCCGCGCCTGGCCGCCGCGGGCGTCTTCACCTCCAACCGCGTGAAGGCCGCGCCCGTCGTCTGGTCGGAGCAGGTCGTCAAGGGCGGGGTGGTGTCCGCCGTCGTCCTCAACTCCGGTGGTGCCAACGCCTGCACCGGGCCGCTGGGCTTCCAGGACACCCACGCGACCGCCGAGCGCGTCGCGGAGGTCCTCGGGCAGAACGCCGCGGAGGTCGCCGTCGCGTCCACCGGCCTGATCGGGCTGCGGCTGCCGATGGACAAGCTGCTGCCCGGCATCACCAAGGCCGCGACCGAGCTCTCCGCGCACGGCGGCGAGAAGGCCGCCATCGCGATCAAGACCACCGACTCGGTGCACAAGACGGCCGTCGTCGAACAGGACGGCTGGACCGTCGGCGGGATGGCCAAGGGCGCGGGCATGCTCGCGCCGGGCCTGGCCACCATGCTCGTCGTGCTCACCACCGACGCCGACCTGGACGCGCCGACGCTCGACCGCGCGCTGCGCGCCGCCACCCGCACCACCTTCGACCGGGCCGACTCCGACGGCTGCATGTCCACCAACGACACCGTGCTGCTGCTCGCCTCCGGCGCCTCCGGCACCGCCCCCGCGTACGACGACTTCGCCGCCGCCGTCGAGCGGGTCTGCGCCGACCTGGCCCGGCAGCTGATCGGCGACGCCGAGGGCGCGTCCAAGGACATCAAGGTCGAGGTGGTCAACGCCGCGACCGAGGACGACGCCGTCGAGGTGGGCCGCTCCATCGCCCGCAACAACCTCCTCAAGTGCGCCATCCACGGCGAGGACCCCAACTGGGGCCGGGTGCTCTCCGCGATCGGCACCACCGCCGCCGCCTTCGAGCCGGACCGGCTCAACGTGGCCATCAACGGCGTCTGGGTCTGCAAGGACGGCTCGGTCGGCGAGGACCGCGACCTGGTCGACATGCGCTTCCGCGAGGTCGTCATCACCGCCGACCTGAACGCGGGCAGCGCCGCCGCCACCATCTGGACCAACGACTTGACTGCGGACTACGTCCACGAGAACAGCGCGTACAGCTCATGACCAACCCCACCGCGCGGAACCACACCGCGCTCCCCAAGGCCCGCATCCTCATCGAGGCGCTGCCGTGGCTGACCCGCTTCAGCGGCAAGACCGTCGTCATCAAGTTCGGCGGCAACGCCATGGTCGACGAGGAGCTGAAGGCGGCCTTCGCCCAGGACGTCGTCTTCCTGCGGCACGCCGGCCTCAAGCCCGTCGTCGTGCACGGCGGCGGCCCGCAGATCAGCGCGCAGCTCGACCGGCTCGGCATCGCCTCGTCCTTCACCGCCGGACTGCGGGTGACCACCCCCGAGACGATGGACGTCGTCCGGATGGTGCTCGCCGGGCAGGTCCAGCGGCAGCTGGTCGGGCTGCTCAACGAGCACGGGCCGTTCGCGGTCGGGATGACCGGCGAGGACGCGCACACCATGACCGCCGTCAAGCGGCACGCCGTCGTCGACGGCGAGAAGGTGGACATCGGCTTCGTCGGCGAGATCACCGATGTCGACCCGGGCGCCATCCAGGCGCTGCTGGACGACGGCCGGATCCCGGTCGTGTCGTCCATCGCCCGCGGCGACGACGGGCATGTCTACAACATCAACGCGGACACCGCCGCCGCCGCGCTCGCCTCCGCGCTGGGCGCCGAGGTGCTCGTGGTCCTCACCGACGTCGAGGGGCTGTACGCCGACTGGCCGTCGAGCGAGGACGTGATCAGCCGGCTCACCGCGAGCGAGCTGGAGAAGCTGCTGCCCGACCTGTCCAGCGGGATGGTGCCCAAGATGGAGGGGTGCCTGCACGCCGTGCGGGGCGGCGTCGGCAGCGCGCGGATCATCGACGGCCGGGTGCCGCACTCGATGCTCCTCGAGGTGTTCACGGACGACGGCATCGGCACGATGATCGTGCCGGACGGGCAGGGGGACGGGTCATGAGCAACGAGGAACTGACGCGGCGCTGGCAGGGCTCGCTGATGGACAACTACGGGACGCCGCGCGTCCCGCTGGTCCGCGGCGAGGGCGCGAAGTTCTGGGACGCCGACGGCAAGGTCTACCTCGACTTCGTCGGCGGCATCGCGGTCAACTCGCTGGGCACCGCCCATCCGGCCGTGGTGCGGGCGGTCTCCGAGCAGATCGGCACGCTCGGCCACGTCTCGAACCTGTTCATCGCCGAGCCCCCGGTGGCCGTCGCGGAGCGGCTGCTGCAGCTGTTCGGCCGGCCCGGCCGGGTCTTCTTCGCCAACTCCGGCGCGGAGGCGGTGGAGGCCGCCTTCAAGATCGGCCGGCTGACCGGCCGCCGGCACATGGTGGCCACCTCCGGCGCCTTCCACGGCCGGACGATGGGCGCCCTCGCGCTCACCGGCCAGCCGAAGAAGCAGGAAGCCTTCCTCCCGCTGCCCGGTGACGTCACCCACGTGCCGTTCGGCGACGTGGACGCGCTGCGCGCCGCCGTCACCACCGACACCGCGCTGGTGATCATCGAGCCGATCCAGGGCGAGAACGGCGTCGTCGTTCCGCCCGCCGGCTACCTGAAGGCGGCCCGGGAGATCACCGCCGCCACCGGCACCCTGCTGGTCCTGGACGAGGTGCAGACCGGCATCGGGCGGACCGGCCAGTGGTTCGAGCACCAGGCGCACGGTGTCGAGCCCGATGTCGTCACCCTCGCCAAGGGGCTGGGCGCCGGTCTGCCGATCGGCGCGACGATCGCCTTCGGCGCCGCGGCCGACCTGCTGACGCCGGGGCAGCACGGCACCACCTTCGGCGGCAACCCGGTGGCCTGCGCCGCCGCGCTGGCCGTCCTGGACACCATCGCGGCCGACGGGCTCCTGGACAACGTCAAGCGGCAGGGCGACCGGCTGCGGCACGGGATCGAGGCGCTCGGGCACCCGCTGGTCGATCATGTGCGCGGTGCGGGGCTCCTGCTGGGTATCGTTCTCACGGAGCCGCTCGCGCCGCAGGTGCAACAGGCGGCTCAGGACGCCGGACTCCTGGTGAACGCGGCCGTGCCCGACACGGTGCGGCTCGCTCCTCCGCTGATCCTCGGCGACGACGAGGTGGAGGTGTTCCTCCAGGCTCTGCCCGCCGTCCTCGACGCGGTACACAAGGACCAACGAGCCGGAGAAACGCGACGATGACCGAGGCGCAGCAGGGCGGCCAGGCCGTACCGCAGACCCGCACCGCACGCCACCGGCGGATCGTGGACATCCTCAACCGGCAGCCGGTGCGGTCGCAGAGCCAGCTGGCGAAGATGCTCTCCGACGACGGGCTGAGCGTCACGCAGGCGACGCTCTCGCGCGACCTGGACGAGCTGGGCGCGGTCAAGATCCGCAACGCCGGCGGCGAGCTGATCTACGCGGTGCCCTCCGAGGGCGGCTTCCGCACCCCGCAGGCGCCGCTGGGGGAGTCGGTCAAGGAGGAGCGGATGGCCCGGCTCGCGGGCGAGCTGCTCATCTCGGCGGAGGCGTCCGCCAACCTGGTCGTCCTGCGCACCCCGCCGGGCGCCGCCCAGTTCCTCGCCTCCGCGATCGACCAGGCCGAGGTGCACGACATCCTGGGCACCATCGCGGGCGACGACACCCTGATGCTGATCAGCCGGGACGCGGCCGGCGGCCAGGCGCTCGCCGACCACCTGCTCCGGCTCGCGGCCGGCGACCACCGCCAGCACTGAGCCGACGCGTGGAAAGGGCCCCCGTTCGCGGGGGCCCTTTCGGCGTTCCGGGGGCCGGGAGAACCACCGGATCCGATTTTGACGAATCATGCAGTGCAATGCATACTTATGCCAGTCAGTGCGCCCGTCACCAGGCGACGGCGCACGCGACACACCTTCGAGGAGCAGCGGTGAGCAGCAACGGCGATGTCAGGCTCTGGGGCGGCCGGTTCGCGGACGGTCCGGCGGAGGCGCTGGCCAAGCTCTCCGCGTCGGTCCACTTCGACTGGCGGCTGGCCCCCTACGACATCGCCGGCTCCCGCGCCCACGCCCGCGCGCTGCACCGCGCCGGTCTGCTGACCGACGACGAGCTGGGACGGATGCTGGCCGGGCTCGACCAGCTGGCCGCCGACGTCGAGTCGGGCGCCATCACCGGCACCATCGCCGACGAGGACGTGCACACCGCGCTCGAGCGCGGCCTGCTGGAGCGGGTCGGCGCCGACCTGGGCGGCAAGCTGCGGGCCGGCCGGTCCCGCAACGACCAGATCGCCACGCTCTTCCGCATGTACCTCCGCGACCACGCCCGGATCGTCGGCGGGCTGCTCGCCGAGCTGCAGGACGCGCTGGTCGGCCTCGCCGAGGCGCACGCGGACGTCGCCATGCCGGGGCGCACGCACCTGCAGCACGCCCAGCCGGTGCTCTTCGCCCACCACGTCCTGGCGCACGTGCAGGCGCTGGGCCGGGACGCCGAGCGGCTGCGGCAGTGGGACGAGCGGACGGCCGTCTCCCCGTACGGCTCCGGCGCGCTCGCGGGCTCGTCGCTCGGGCTGGACCCGGTGGCGGTCGCCGCCGAACTCGGCTTCGAGCGCGGCTCGGTGGCCAACTCCATCGACGGCACGGCCTCGCGCGACTTCGTCGCGGAGTTCGCGTTCATCACCGCGATGATCGGCATCGACCTGTCGCGGATCGCCGAGGAGGTCATCATCTGGAACACGAAGGAGTTCTCCTTCGTCACCCTCCACGACGCCTTCTCCACCGGCTCCTCGATCATGCCGCAGAAGAAGAACCCGGACATCGCCGAGCTGGCGCGCGGCAAGTCCGGCCGGCTCATCGGCAACCTGACCGGCCTGCTGGCGACGCTCAAGGCGCTGCCGCTGGCGTACAACCGCGACCTGCAGGAGGACAAGGAGCCGGTCTTCGACTCCTGCGACACCCTCGAGGTCCTGCTGCCCGCCTTCACCGGCATGATGGCCACCCTCACGGTCAACACCGCGCGGATGGAGGAACTGGCGCCGGCCGGTTTCTCCCTCGCCACCGACATCGCCGAGTGGCTGGTCAAGCAGAACGTCCCGTTCCGGGTCGCGCACGAGGTCGCGGGGGAGTGCGTCAAGGTCTGCGAGGCCGAGGGCATCGAGCTGGACGGGCTGACGGACGAGCAGTTCGCCAAGATCTCCCCCCACCTGACCCCGCAGGTCCGCACCGTCCTGAACGTCAAGGGCGCGCTGGCCTCCCGTGACGGGCGGGGCGGCACGGCCCCGGTCCGGGTGGCCGAGCAGCTCGCCGAGGTCAAGCAGGACGTGGCCGCGCAGCTCGCCTGGGCGCTGGCCGAACGCTGACCCCGGGCGGAGGCCGGGCCGCGACGGCCCGGCCATCGCCGCGTGGACGTTTCGTATGAGACATCATTGTCTCAATCGCGCTATCTTTGTCTCATGAGCTTCGATCGTGACCAGGTGCTGCGCGACGCCGCGGCCCTGCTGAGCCGCCGGGCCACCGCGTCCATGGACGAGATCGCCAAGGCGGCCGGCATCAGCCGCGCCACCCTCCACCGGCACTTCCCCGGCCGCGACGCCCTCGTCCGGGCCCTGGGCCTGCTCGGGATCGCGCAGATGGACGAGCGCCTCGACGCCGCCCGCATAGAGGAGGGCGACCCGGTCGAAGCGGTCCGCAGGCTGATCGACGAGGCCATCCCCGTCGCCGGATTCCTGGCCTTCCTCTACGGCGAGAACCAGCTCTACGACCTGCCGGAGGTCAACGAGGGCTGGGAGCAGGTGGGCGAACGGGTGAGCGCGCTGTTCCGGCGCGGCCAGGAGCAGGGGCTGTTCCGGTACGACCTGACCCCGGACTGGCTGGGCGAGGCGCTGTACGCCCTGATCGCGGCCTCGGCCTGGTGCGTCCAGGATGGACGTATGGCACGGAACGATTCGGCCCGCATGGTCCGCGAGCTGCTGCTCGGCGGCATGCTGCGGAGCGCCTCATGAGCCGCGACGCCCTGCACGAGCCCGCCGCCTCCGCGCCCCCGGCGCCCCCGCACCCCTCCCGCTGGCTCGCGCTCGCCATCCTGACGCTGGCGCTGCTGCTCGTCGCGGTCGACGCGACCGTGCTCGGGCTGGCGATGCCGTTCCTGACCGAGGACCTGCAGCCGTCCTCGACGCAGCTGCTGTGGATCGGCGACATCTACTCCTTCGTCATCGCCGGCCTGCTGGTCTCGATGGGCAGCCTCGGCGACCGCGTCGGCCGCAAGAAGCTGCTGCTCATCGGCTCCGCCGCGTTCGGCGGGCTGTCGGTGCTGGCCGCGTACGCGCACACCCCGGGCACCCTCATCCTCGCCCGCGCCCTGATGGGCGTGGCCGGCGCCACCCTCATGCCGTCCACCCTCGCGCTGATCCGCAACCTGTTCACCGACCCGCGCGAGCGCAGCTTCGCGATCGGCGTGTGGGGCGCGGCCTCGACGGCCGGCGCCGCCGTGGGCCCGGTCGTCGGCGGCATCCTGCTGGAGCACTTCTGGTGGGGCTCGGTCTTCCTGATCAACCTGCCGGTCATGGCGGTGCTGCTGGTCGTCGGCTACAAGCTGCTGCCGGAGTCCCGCAACCCCGACCCGGGCCCCTGGGACCTGTTCAGCGTCGCGCTGTCGCTCGTCGGCATGTTCGGCGTCGTATACGCCATCAAGGAGATGGCGGCGCACGGTCCCGGGCTCCCCGCCATCGCCGCCGGCGTGGTGGGGCTGGCCTGCCTCTACGCCTTCGTCCGGCGCCAGTACACGCTGCCCGCGCCGCTGCTGGACATGCGGCTCTTCCGCAACCGGGGCTTCTCCGCCTCGGTGCTGGCCGACCTGCTCACCGTGCTGGGCCTGTCCGGGCTGATCTTCTTCCTGTCGCAGTTCCTGCAGATGGTGCAGGGGCGCTCGCCGCTGGAGGCGGGCCTGTCGGAACTGCCGGCCATGGTCGGAGCCGTCGGGGCCGGGCTGTGCGCTGGCGTGGCCGCCCGCCGGTTCTCCGTGCGGACGGTCGTCGCGGGCGGCCTGGGCGCCAGCGGACTCGCGCTGGCCGCCCTGTTCGGCCTCACCCCGGACACCGGCTATCCGCTGCTCTTCGCCGTGCTGCTGATCGTCGGTGTGGGCGCCGGCTTCTCGTTCACCGTCACCGCCGACGTGATCCTCTCGTCCGTCCCCGAGGAGGAGGCCGGCGCCTCGGCCGCGGTCTCCGAGACGGCCTACGAACTCGGCGCCGCCCTCGGCATCGCGCTGCTCGGCTCGATCGTCACCGGCGTCTACTCCAACCTGACGCTGCCCGCGGGACTGTCGGCGGACAGTACGACGCAGGCCAAGGACTCCCTGGCGGGGGCCGTCGAAGTGGCGGACACCCTGCCCGGCGGGAGCGGGGACGCGCTGCTCCTGGCGGCGCAGGAGTCGTTCACCGACGGGTTGCGCATCGCGGCCATGGTCGGCGCGGTGGTGCTGCTCGGGGCGGCCGTGTGGGCCTGGCGGATGCTGCGCCACACCAAGCTGGAGACGGCCCGCTCCCCGCACTGAGAGCGGGCCGGGTGGCCCATGGGGTCGGTCAGGCGGCCTTCGCCTTGGTCGCGTACATGTCGACGTACTCCTGGCCCGACAGCCGCATGACGTCGCTCATCACCTCGTCGGTGATGGCCCGCAGCACGTAGCGGTCGCGGTCCATGCCCTCGTAGCGGGAGAAGTCGAGCGGCGCGCCGAAGCGGACGGTCACCCGGTGGATGCGGGGCAGCTTCTTGCCGGCCGGCTGGACGCGCTCGGTGCCGATCAGCGCGCAGGGCACGACGACGGCGCCGGTCATCAGGGCGAGCCGCGCGACACCCGTGCGACCTCGGTACAGCCGCCCGTCGGGGGAGCGGGTGCCCTCCGGGTGGATGCCGAAGATCTGGCCCTCCTCCAGCACCCGGCGCCCGGTCATCAGCGCGGCGGCGCCGCCGCGGGCGCCGTCCCGGTCCACCGGGATCATGCCGACGGTGGTGAAGAACGCGGCCTTCGCGCGGCCCTTGATGCCGCTCCCGGTCACGTACTCGTCCTTGCCGAGGAAGTAGACCGGGCGCGGAGCCACCAGGGTCATGAACGGCGAGTCCGAGAAGGCGAGGTGGTTGCCCGCCAGGATCACCGGTCCGGTGGCGGGGATGTTCTCGATTCCCTCGACACGCGGGCGGTACAGCACGCGGAGGAGCGGTACGAGCAGCGTATTGATCAGGAAACGGAACAACGGGCCCTCCGGGCAGGGGATCGACGGATCGCAGACCAGGGGCGCGCGCCTACTGGCGCACACCCCTCTGCATGAGGACGATACTTCCGTCCGCCGGGTGAGCGCACGCCGGGTTCACACACCCGCTACGCAGTGTTGACGTACGTTCCGCGCGTGTTTCGCCCCCCGTGGGTCGTACGAAAGGTGTACGCGCCACGATGCGCGGGTCGACCGGCAGGTGCCGCACGGGCGTTCGGCCGAAGTCACCGGAGACAGGGGAGAGCTCATGACGCACGACCAGCAGGGTTCGGGACCGGCCCGCCGGGCCGTCCTCGGCGCGGCGGCGCTGGGCGCCGGCGGTGCGGTGCTCGCCCTGCCGGGCGCCGCGCAGGCGGCGGAGGCGTCCGCCCGCGGCGGACACGGCTCGCACCGGCTGCCGGTGCCGACCGTCGTCGGGCACCGCGGCGCCAGCGGCTACCGCCCCGAGCACACCCTCGGCTCCTACCAGTACGCCCTGGACATCGGCGCGGACGTCATCGAGCAGGACGTCGTGCCCACCAAGGACGGCCACCTGGTCTGCCGGCACGAGCCCGAGATCGGCGGCACCACCGACGTCGCGAAGCACCCCGAGTTCGCCGGCCGCAGGACCACCAAGACCCTCGACGGCACCGCCGTCACCGGCTGGTTCACCGAGGACTTCACCCTCGCCGAGCTGAAGACGCTGCGCGCCGTGGAGCGGCTGCCGGCCAACCGGCAGCGCAACACCCTCTACGACGGCCGCTGGGAGATCCCCACCTTCGAGGAGGTGCTCCGCTGGGCCGAGGAGCAGGGCCGCAAGCGGGGCCGCCCGGTGTGGCTGCACACCGAGACCAAGCACCCCACCTACTTCCGCAAGCAGGGCCTCGCCCTGGAGGAGCGGCTGGCCCGGCTGCTGCGCCGCCACGGCCGCGACCGCCGGGACTCCGCGCAGTTCCTGCAGTCGTTCGAGCCGAGCAGCCTGCAGAAGCTGGGCGCGCTGGGGGTCGGCGCCCCCAAGGTCCTGCTGCTGTCCGGCGCGGACACCCGCCCGTACGACTTCGTCGAGGCGGGCGACCCGCGCACCGTCGCCGACCTCATCACCCCGGCCGGCCTGCGGTGGGTCGCGCGCTTCGCCCAGGGCATCGGCCCGACGCTGGTGCTGATCATTCCCCTCGACGCCACCGGAAGGCTCGGCACCCCGACCACGCTGGTGCGCGACGCGCACGCCGCCGGGCTGATCCTGCACCCCTACACGATGCGCAACGAGAACACCTTCCTGCCCGTCGACTTCCGCAAGGGCACCGACCCCAACGCCTACGGCGACGTCTTCGGCGCGTTCAAGGTCTACTTCGAGCAGGGCATCGACGGGATCTTCTCCGACAACGCCGACACCGCGGTCCTCGCCCGCGAGGACTTCCTGAAGAACCGGTGACCCCCGCGGTGACCCCCTGCCGTGCCCCCGCACCCCGGTGATCCACCCTGACGGGTGAAGACGGCCGCGCCCGGCAACCGCCGGGCGCGGCCGTGTCGTCCCGGCGACCATGAACGTGTCGCTGAGAGAAGACGAACTGACCCGGCTGCGCCCCCTGGTCGCCGCGGAGGCGGCCGCGGAAGCGGTCCCCGGCGGCATCGAGGCCGCCGACGTCGAGCAGGCGGTGTGGCTGCGGCTGCTGGAGCTGGCCGTGCCGCCGTCCGATCCGGCCCGCTGGCTGCGCGCGGCGGTGCGCCGCGAGGTGCGCGAGGCCGCCCGCCGGGTCCGCCGGGAGCTGCGGTACACCCCGGGGCGCGACCCGGCCGCCGACCGCGGGCCGTCCGTCGAGGAGCAGGTGCTCGGCGCCGAGCAGCGGGCGGCGGTGCACGCCGCCGTGGAGCGGCTGCCGGGACGCTGCCCGCAGGTGGTTACCGCACTGATGTCCCGTTCCGACCCCACATACCAGGAAATCTCCCACGAGTTGGGAATCTCACAGGGCAGTATCGGCCCGCTGCGCTCACGCTGCCTCGGCTGCCTGCGTTCGATCCTGAAATCCGGGGTTGCATCCCCGGTAAGACGGGGTAAGGCACGGTAAACAGTCGGCGACAAGGCGTTCCTGGCGCGTTCGAGCGCGGCCGGATGCGGGTATTGCGAGGCATCTACCGCGCCGGGGCGTTTGTGCGATCATCAGCGCCACGGAGACGGCGCACACCCGTACCAACTCCGGTCAGGCACACGTCCCGGGCGCGCATTCCACCCTCACCGGCCCGGGCGGACTCGAAGGGGAGGCCTGCGGCCCATGGGCATGAGCGTGACCATCTCTACGGCGGATCAGGACGACGCCGAGAAGATCCTCAAACTCCAGTACCTCTGCTACCAGAGCGAGGCGGAGCTCTATGGCGACTACTCCATAGAGCCGCTCACCCAGACCTTCGAGGCGCTGCGCGCCGAGCTGGCTGAAGGGTGCGTCCTCGTCGCGCGGCTCGGCGACGAGGTCGTCGGCTCGGTCCGCGGGGTCGTCGACGACGACGGCACCGCGCGGATCGCCAAGTTGATCGTCCACCCCCGTATGCAGCGGCACGGCCTCGGCGGCCGGCTGCTGCACGCCGTCGAGGAGCGGCTGACCGCCGAGCGCGAGGCGAAGCGGTACCGGCTGTTCACCGGCCACCGCAGCGACCTGAACCTGCGGCTGTACCGCAAGCTGGGGTACGAGCAGGTGGGCGACGCCGAGCCGGTGACCCGGCGGCTGAGCCTGGTCACCATGGAGAAGGACGCCCCGCGGCAGTCCTTCGCCGCCAGCGCCTGATCCGCCGGCCCCCCGGGGCCTGCCGGAGCTACGGCTGCTGTGGCCGCGCCGACCTGCGCAGCCACAGCAGCCCGGCGACGGGCAGCAGCAGCGGCAGGAAGAGATAGCCGATCCCGAAGTCCGACCAGACGGTCGCGTCGGGGAACGCGGACGGGTCGACGAGGGTGAAGGTGCCCACCGCGATCACCCCGGCCAGCTCCGCCGAGCAGCACACCAGCGCCACCCTGCGGGCCGCCTCGCCGCCGCGCCACAGCGCGACGGTGATCACCGCGTACACGAGCCCGGCCACCGCCGACAGCACGTACGCGAGCGGCGCGTCGTGGAATTTCGTGAGCATCTGGACGATCGAGCGCGACACGGCCGCGACCGTGAAGACCCCGTAGAGGGAGAGCAGCAGCCGCCCGGGTCCCCGGCCGATCCGCCCGGACCCGGCCCCGTCGGCCCGCTCGTCGTGTCCGGCCGGACCGGATGCCTCGCGTGCGGGCTCAGCCACCGCCGCCTCCCCAGATGTCGAAAAGCCGTACTTCGAGCACGGCGAGGATCACTCCGCCCGCGGCGACGATCGCCGATCCCCAGCGGGTGCGTTCGGTCAGCGACATGAAGCCCGCCGCCGGAATCGTGCAGGCGGCGCCGACCAGGTACGAGACGAAGATCAGCGTGCCCTGCTCCGGCTTGTCGCCGTGCGCGAGCTTCACCAGCGCGATCACCAGCTGGACCAGCGCGAGCACCGTGACCACGGCCATGCCGATGAAGTGCCAGTCCTTGGTCGGCTGGTCCCGGAGTGCGGCGAAACCGCACCACGCCGCGAGCAGCAGCGCCGCGACCGAGACCGTGAGGGTGACTGCGTCGAGCATGCCGCGACTCTATTACGGGCCGAAACGTCCGGGACGCGCCCCCCGGCTGTCCGCATAGTGAACACTCCGACCGAAATATGGGACGCGGTGGTCAGGTCTGCTTTACTGGATCTCATGACCACGACGAACAGCCGCTGCCGCGCGACCGAGGCGACCACGCCCGGTGTTCGTTGTATGTGTCGAATGTGTGACTAGCGAAGGGCTCAGCCCCGCGTCACCTGTGGTTCCAGCGACTCCTTCTTCCTGCCGCTGATCTCCGCTTGGCCCCCGACGGGCCGATCCGTGCCGCGATCCGAGAAGAATGCCCCTTGCGTGGTGGTATGCCCGCCGCGCACTCGACAGTGACGGATACCCCTGTGATCACCACCACGGACCTGAAGAAGGTCTACCACTCGCGCGACCGCGAGATCACCGCCCTGGACGGCGTCGATCTGCACGTCCGCGAAGGCGAGGTCTACGGCGTCGTCGGACAGAGCGGCGCCGGCAAGTCCACCCTCATCCGCTGCGTCAACCTCCTCGAGCGCCCCACCTCGGGCACCGTCAAGGTCGCCGGGCAGGACCTGACCGCGCTCGGCGGCCGTACCGACCGGGCCGGAGCGGCGCTGCGCGCCGCCCGCAGCGGCATCGGCATGGTCTTCCAGCACTTCAACCTGCTGGCCTCGCGCACCGTGCAGGGCAACGTCGAGCTGCCGCTGGAGATCCTCGGCGTCTCCGGCAAGGAGCGCTCCCGCAAGGCCCTGGAACTGCTGGACCTCGTCGGCCTCGCCGACAAGGCCCGCGCCTACCCCGCGCAGCTGTCCGGCGGCCAGAAGCAGCGCGTCGGCATCGCCCGCGCGCTCGCCGGCGACCCCAAGGTGCTGCTCTCCGACGAGGCCACCTCGGCGCTCGACCCCGAGACCACCCGCTCCATCCTGCAACTGCTGCGCGACCTCAACCAGCAGCTGGGGCTGACCGTGCTGCTCATCACGCACGAGATGGACGTCGTCAAGGCGATCTGCGACTCGGCCGCGCTGATGAAGAACGGCCGCGTCGTGGAGTCCGGCACCGTCGCCGAGCTGCTCGCCACCCCCGGCTCCGAACTCGCCCACGAGCTGTTCCCGGTCGGCGGCGAGCCGTCGGGGCCCGACCGCACCGTCGTCGACCTCACCTTCCACGGCGAGAACGCGACCGAGCCGGTCGTCTCCCAGCTGGCGCGCACCTACAACGTGGACGTGTCGATCCTGGGTGCCGCCATCGAGACCATCGCCGGCCGGCAGATCGGCCGGATGCGGATCGAACTGCCGGGCCCGTTCGAGGACAACGTCGTACCGATCGGCTTCCTGCGCGAGCAGGGCATCCAGGTCGAGGTGGCGCGGACCGCCGCTGCGCGTGTGAAGGAGACCGTGAAATGACCTGGGACGAGATACAGCCGCTGCTCACGACGGCCTGTTGGGAAACGCTCTACATGGTGGGCTGGTCCACCGTGATCACCGCCGCGGTCGGGCTGCCGCTGGGCGTGCTCCTGGTGCTCACCGGCCGGGGCGGCCTGCTGCAGAACGTCGTGGTGAACAAGGTGACCGGCGTCGTCGTGAACATCACGCGCTCGCTGCCGTTCATCATCCTGATGGTCGCGCTGATCCCGTTCACCCGCTGGCTCGTCGGGGCCGCGTTCGGCCTCAACGCCGCCGTGGTGATGCTCTCCGTCGGCGCGATCCCGTTCTTCGCGCGGCTCGTGGAGACCTCGATCCGCGAGGTGGACCCCGGCCTCGTCGAAGCGGTCCACGCGATGGGCGGCAACACCCGCACCGTGGTCGTCAAGGCGCTGCTGCCCGAGTCGCTGCCGTCGCTGGTCTCCGGCCTCACCACCACCGTCATCGCCCTCGTCGGCTACTCGGCGATGGCCGGCACGATCTCCGCCGGCGGCCTGGGCAACCTGGCGTGGACCTACGGCTACCAGCGCTTCGAGAACAAGGTCATGGTCGCCACGATCGTGCTGCTGATCGCGCTGGTCACCCTCGTGCAGCTGGCCGGCGACCTGACCGCCCGCGCCCTCGCCCGCCGCGGCGGGCGGACCTCCGGCGCCACCGGCCCGCGCCTGCTGCGCGGCGCCCGCGTCGCGCGGACCACCGAGACCTCCTGACCCGCCGGACCCCTCCGGCCCGTACCAACCACTGAGAAAGAGGCACTTTTCGTGCGTAACACCACCAAGATCACCACCGCTGTGCTGGCCGCCGGAGCCCTCTCCCTGGGCCTGAGCGCGTGCGCCTCCAACCCGACCCAGAAGGACGGCGAGAACGACGCGCTGGTCGTCGCCGCGAGCCCCGTGCCGCACGCCGACATCCTGAAGTTCGTCAAGGACAACCTGGCGGAGAAGGCCGGACTGAAGCTGGAGGTGAAGGAGTTCGACGACTACGTCATACCGAACACCGCCACCGAGAACGGCGAGGTCGGCGCCAACTTCTTCCAGCACAAGCCGTACCTGGACGACTTCAACGCCAAGAACAAGACGCACATCGTGCCGGTCGTGAACGTCGAGCTCGAACCGCTCGGCCTCTACCCGGGCAAGGCCAGGACGCTCGCCGACATCAAGTCCGGCGACACCATCGCCGTGCCCAGCGACACGACCAACCAGGGCCGCGCGCTGCAGCTGATCGCCTCCAAGGGCCTGATCACCCTCAAGGCCGGGGTCGGCGCCAACGCCAGCCTCCAGGACATCGCCGACGCCAAGGGCCTGAAGTTCAAGGACGCCAAGGCGGAGCTGCTGCCCAGCCAGCTGCCGGACGTGGCCGCCGCCGTCATCAACGGCAACGTGGCGCTCGGTGCCAAGCTCGACCCGGCCAAGGGCACCCTCGCCCTGGAGCAGGCCGCGAACAACCCTTACGCCAACTTCCTGGCGGTCAAGGAGGGCAAGCAGAACGACCCGCGCGTCGTGAAGCTCGCCAAGCTCCTCAACTCCGACGAGGTCAAGAAGTTCATCGAGACCAAGTACCACGGCTCGGTCGTCCCGGCCTTCGGCAAGCCCGCCTGACACCCGGCCCCCCCGCACCCCGGCCGCCGACCCGGCGACCGGGGTGCGGTGCGTCCTACCGGCGCCGCACCCAGTACACGTCCGTCATGTAGGGCATCTCGATGTCGCCGCCGCGCCGGGTCGCCTCGTGCGCGCCGAGCAGCGACTCCAGGTCGGCCCGCACCCGCTCCTGCTCGGCCGCGTCCAGCACCGCGATGTGGCTGGACGACATCATCCGCTCGACGACGTCCTCGACGCTCGTGGAGTGCGGGTTGGGCCAGTGCCGCTCGTGCACCCGGCCCCAGCCCGGCCGCTCTTCGAAGGACCGGCGCCACCGGTGGTCCGGATCCCCGATGTTGGACGCCAGCGGCGGGCTCGGCAGGTCGTGCGGCGCCAGCCGGAAGAAGATGTCCTGGAAGTCGCGCACCCACGGCACCGAGGTGTCGTACGTGTTCCACACCAGGGCCAGCGCCCCGCCCGGCCGCAGCAGCCGCTCCACCTCGTCCAGCGCGTCCGTCTCCTGGAACCAGTGCCAGGACTGCGCCGCCACGACCGCGTCCGCGCACCCGTCCGGCAGCCCCGTCGCCTCCGCGGTACCCGCCGTCACGACCACGCCGGGCAGCAGCGCGGCCAGCCGTTCGCGCATCTCCGGCACCGGCTCCACGGCCAGCACCTCGGCCCCGGTCAGCGCCAGCAGGCGGGTGAACTTGCCCGTGCCCGCCCCGAGATCGACGGCCGTCCGGCCCGCCTGCAACGGCAGGGCGTCCGCCAGCGCGGCGAGCGCGGCCATGGGGTACGAGGGGCGGGAGCGCTCGTACAAACCCGCGGCCCGCTGCGATCCGACTCCTGCTGCGTGGTGCAATGTCACGCGGCCAGACGCTAGCAGGGTCGGATGACGCCGGCCGCTCCCCGCCCCGATCGTCATACGGCCTACTCTGGAAGGGCGTTCACGGATCAGGGCTCCCATGAACGGTTCCGCGAGCCCGCTCTGCGAATGTCGCGGCCGATGCTGCATGCTGTGCTCTCCACACATGCCCTGGTTACGGAGCAGCGAATGACCTCCACCTTTCCGGACATCTCCATCAGTACGGAGCGGCTGGTGCTGCGCCCCTACGAGGAGGCCGACATCCCCGCCCTCGCGGAGATGATGAACGATGAGCTGGTCATCGCCTGGACCTCCGTCGCCCAGCCGTACTCCGAGGACGACGCGCGCGCCTTCGCCACCCGGATCGCACCGGCGGAGCGCACCGAGGGCCGCGGCATCGTCTTCGCCGTCACCGAGTTCCTCACCCAGCGGCTGGTGGGCACCGTCCACCTGCAGAACACCGACTGGCGCATCCGCAGCAGCGAGATCGGCTACATGACCGCCCCCTGGGCACGCGGTGAGGGCTACGCCTCGGAGTCGGTGCTCGCCGTGACCCAGTGGCTCTTCGACGACCAGAAGTTCGAACGCCTCGAACTGCGCATCGCCGCCGACAACACCGCCTCCCAGCAGGTCGCCCAGAAGATCGGCTGCATCAGCGAAGGCGTGCTGCGCAACGCCGGCATAGTGCGCAGCCGGCCCGAGGAGGACCCGGGCGGCCGGTGGGCGGAGATCCGCACCGACCTGATCGTGTGGAGCCTGCTCCCCGAGGACCTGGACGTGCTGCCCGGCCGGGCCTCCGGCGACGAGGGGTACACGGCCTTCGCCGACTGGGAGTAAACGACCCTGCAGGCACCACCGCGACCGTGTCGGCGCCGTCGTCGGCCAAGATCCGGTCCCGGGGTACTGTGCTTTCCCGGGAGCGCGACCACGCCCGGACACCGACCGCGACCACGCCCAGGAGACTGACGACATGGCCGACCGGGTCACCGTGATCGGGTGGGACGGCTCGCCGCCGTCCGAAGCCGCGCTGTCGGCGCTCACCGCAGCCACGCTGGTGGCCGGCACCCGCCGCCATCTGGACCTCCCGTACGTACCGGAGGCCGCCGAGCGGATCGTGCTCGGTAGCATCGACCTCGCCGCCCGCCGGATCGCCAAGCACCGCGGCACCGCCGTCGTCCTGGCCGACGGCGACCCCGGCTTCTTCGGCGTCGTGCGCGCCCTGCGCGACCCGGAGCACGGCCTGGAGATCGAGGTCGTGCCCGGCGTCTCCTCCGTCGCGCGGGCCTTCGCACTGGCCGGCATGCCGTGGGAGGACGCCCGCGTCGTCGTCGCGCACAGCCGCTCGCTGCGGCGCGCGGTGAACGTCTGCCGCGCCTACCCCAAGGTCGCCGTGCTGACCGCGCCCGGCGCCGGCCCCGCGGAACTCGCCCTGCTGCTCGACGGCGTGCACCGCACCTTCGTCATCTGCGAGGCGCTGGGCACCGAGCAGGAACAGGTCAGCGTCCTGACCTCGGACAAGGTCGCCGACCACGTCTGGCGCGACCCCAACGTCGTGCTGGTCGTCGGCGGGATCACCTCGCGCGACCCGGCGGTCGCCGGCCGCAGCGGCTGGATCGCCGGCCGCGACCCGGCGTTCCCCGGCGACGTGCGCGGCTGGGGCCTGCCGTCCTCGGAGTACGGCGGCGACGGCTCGCACCAGCTGCGGGCCCTGCAACTCGCCCGCCTCGGCCCGCGCACCGGCGACCTGGTCTGGGACATCGGCTCCGCCGACGGGGCCTTCGCCGTGGAGGCCGCCCGCTTCGGCGCGGCCGTCATCGCGGTGGACAGCGACGCGGACGCCTGCGACTGGATCACCGCCGCCGGCCGCCGCTTCGGCGTCCAGCTGCAGGTCGTTCACGGCACCGCGCCGCAGGCGCTGGAGGACCTCCCCGAGCCCGACGTGATCCGGATCGGCGGGGGAGACGCGGAGGTCGTGACGGCGTGCGCCGCCCGGCGCCCGGAGCGCATCGTCGCGAGCGCGGGCAACCGGGACGAGGCGGAGGCGGTCAGCCGGGCCCTGGAGGACGGCGGCTACGACGTCGAACGCGCCCTGCTGCAGACCGTCGAACTTGATTCCGGCTGGGCGGAACGCGAACGCCTCGTCACCTTCGCTCTGTGCGGCCACCGCAGGTGACGGCGGGCCCCGCTGTCCGCCCGCACTGTGGACCCTTGGCCGGTCCTCCGGCAGGCGCGCGGTAGGCTGGCGGATCGTTGTGCCGTCGTCGTGCGTTGACGGATCGAACAGTTTTCGATCCGCTGGTCATCCGTCGCCGCCGGACAGCACACGCGGTGCCGACGCGCCGCATTTCCTGCTTTCCGGAGCTTTCGGCCGGGGTGCGGACAGTGTGCGCGGCGCGGCGTTGGAAGGAGCGATACCGATGGGCGAGGGGCACGCATGACTGACACCGGCCAGGTCCCGGGCGAGGGACTGCCGGAGAACGCAGTCGGGGAAGCGGCTCCGCAGCCGCCCGCCGATCTGCACGGCAGCGCCGCTCACCAACCGACCGCTCCCAGTTGGGGAACGGACGCACTGAGCGGCGACGGCGCTCCCGCGTACACCTACCTCGACCCGTCGGGCGCCCCCGAGGCACCCGTCGACGACGACGAGGACCTGCTCCTGATGCCCAGTCTGCAGGGCTCCTGGAGCGACCCCCAGCCCGTCCCGCCGCAGCCCGAGGTCGTCGTGCCTCCCCTCAACGGCGAGGGGCACGAGACCCACGAGTCCGCGGGACGCGACTCCGGATCCTTCGAGTACGGGACGGTCCGGCTGGCGCCGCCCGAGCAGCCCGCCGCCGCCCCGGAGCCCGAGCCGGCCGCCGAACCGGCGCCCGCGCCGCCCCGGCGGCCGCTGCACATGGGCCCGCCGATGCCGGACCCGGCCTCCAGCGGTGTCTCCGTCCGCTCGCTGGCCGACCGCGGCCCGGCGACGGCCCAGGCCCCGGCGCCCGCCCCGCTCCGCGCGACCGGCGGCCCGGCCACCGCGGGACCCGAGTACCTGGACGTGCCGCACAGCGACTCCGCCGCGATCCCCGCCCAGCAGAACGGCGAGGCCCCCGAGCCGCCAGCCGGCGTCCAGCCGGGCACGCCCGTCCAGGGCAGCGCGTGGCCGTCGGCGGCGCAGCAGCACGACCTCCCGCCGGTCATCGTCGCGGCGGCGCCCGCGCCCGAACCGGTCCAGCCGCAGCCCGTCGAGCAGCCGGCCCCCGTCCAGGACTCCGAGCACCAGGAGCCGGTGCGGCCGCCGGCCGTCCCGGCCCAGGAGGTGGCGGAGGCGCCGCCCGTGGCCGCTCCCGTCCCGGACGCCGAGCCGCCCGCGCAGCCCGCACCGGCCGCCGTGGCGCCGCCGGTCGAGGCCGAACCCGCCCCGGCCGCCGAAGTCGCCGCCCCCGTCGAGCCGGAGCCCGTCGCCGAGCCGGTCGCCGAGCCGGTCGTGGTCGCGGAGCAGCCCGCCGAGGCCCCCGCCGAAACGGTCACCCCGCCGGCTCCCGCGCCGCTCCCGGCGGAGCCGTACGTCCTGCCGGACGCGCTGCCCGAGCCGATCGCCGCCCTGGAGGTGCCGGCCCCGGAGCCGTCCGCACCGCAGGTCCCGGCGCCGCCGGCCCCCGTCCAGGAGCAGGCCGTCGTGCTGCCCGCGCCGATCGCGGCCGAGCAGCCGCCCGCACCCGCCCCGCCGGTCGCGGCCGAACTCCCCGCCGAGCCGGCCGAGGTGATCCCGGCCGAGGTCCCCGCCGAGGCCCCCGAGCCGCCCGTGCGGCAGCCCGCCGCCGACGGGTACGAACCCGCCGTCCGGGACGCCGTCCACCGGGTGATCCGCGAACGCCGGGACATCCGCAACGGCTTCCGCGACGACCCCATCCCGCACGAGGTGCTGCTCCGCGTCCTGGAGGCGGCCCACACCGCCCCCAGCGTCGGCCACTCGCAGCCCTGGGACTTCGTCGTCATCCGCTCCGCCAAGACGCGCGAGCGCATGCACGAACTGGCCAACGAGCAGCGCGACGCGTACGCCAAGTCGCTGCCGAAGGCCCGCGCCAAGCAGTTCCGCGAGCTGAAGATCGAGGCGATCCTCGACACCCCGGTCAACATCGTCGTCACCGCCGACCCGACGCGCGGCGGCCGGCACACCCTCGGCCGGCACACCCAGCCGCAGATGGCCCCGTACTCCTCCGCCCTCGCGGTCGAGAACCTGTGGCTCGCCGCCCGTGCCGAAGGGCTCGGCGTCGGCTGGGTCAGCTTCTTCGACGAGCGCCAGATGGTCCGCGAGCTGGGGCTGCCCGAGCACCTCGAGGTCGTCGCGTACCTGTGCATCGGCTACGTCGACGAGTTCCCCGAAGAGCCCGAGCTGATGCAGGCCGGCTGGTCGCAGCGGCGCCCGCTGTCCTGGGTGGTCCACGAGGAGGAGTACGGCAACCGGGCGCTGCCCGGCGAGGAGCCGCACGACCTGCTGGAGGAGACCCTGCGGGGCATCCGCCCGCTGGACGCCAAGGCGCTCGGCGAGGCCTGGGAGCGGCAGAAGCGGATGACGAAGCCGGCCGGCGCGCTCGGCATGCTGGAGATCATCTCCGCGCAGCTCAGCGGCCTGTCCCGGCAGTGCCCGCCGCCGATCCCGGAGCCCGCGGCCGTCGCGATCTTCGCCGGCGACCACGGGGTGCACGCCCAGGGCGTCACGTCCTGGCCGCAGGAGGTCACCGGCCAGATGGTCGCCAACTTCCTCGGCGGCGGCGCGGTCTGCAACGCGTTCGCCAACCAGGTCGGCGCCGAGGTCTGCGTCATCGACGTCGGCGTGGCGTCGGAGCTCCCCAGCACCCCGGGGCTGCTGCCCCGCAAGGTCCGGCACGGCACCGCGGACTTCACCGCCGGGCCCGCCATGACCCGCGACGAGGTGCTGCGCGCCATCGAGGTCGGCATCGAGACCGCCCGCGACCTGGTCGCGGCCGGCAACAAGGCGCTGCTCACCGGCGAGATGGGCATCGCCAACACCACCACCTCCGCCGCGCTCATCTCGGTCTACACCGGCCAGGACCCGGCCGAGGTGACCGGACGCGGCACCGGCATCAACGACGAGATGCACGCCCGCAAGATCGACGTCGTCCGCCGCGCGCTGGACCTGCACCGCCCGGACCCGGCCGACCCGATCGGCGTCCTGGAGGCCATCGGCGGCCTGGAGCACGCCGCCATGGTCGGCCTGCTGCTCGGCGCCGCGGCGCTGCGCACCCCGGTGATCCTCGACGGCGTCAGCGCCGGCGCGGCCGCGCTCGTCGCCCGCGCCATCGCCCCCGAGGTGCTGGCCGCGTGCATCGCGGGCCACCGCAGCGCCGAGCCGGGCCACGTCGCGGCCCTCACCAAGCTGGGCCTGCGCCCGCTGATCGACCTGGACCTGCGGCTGGGCGAGGGCACGGGCGCGCTGCTGGCGCTGCCGCTGGTACAGAGCGCCGCGCGCGTCATGCACGAGGTCGCGACGTTCGACTCCGCGGGAGTCACCGAGAAGGGCTGACGCCCTTCGCGCCCGCTGAGGGGCCGGCCCGGCCGCGAGCCGGCCGGCCCCTCAGCGGGCGCTGCCCGCCCGGCCGGAAAGCGCAGGGTGTGATCTTGGGCGCTGCGGTCGGGGGGTGTCGGACCGTAAGGTTTGCCCCAGGGGCCCGGCGGCCCCACCACAGCCGCTCCAAGGGAGCAGCGGCAGCAACTTTCGCCCTCAAGGGAGCCGTACAGCCATGGCCGACGACCGCAACGACGCTCCCGCCTACCCCGTCGGACTGCGGCTGACCGGGCGGCGCGTCGTCGTCCTCGGCGGCGGTACCGTCGCCCAGCGCAGGCTGCCGGCGCTGGTGTCGGCGGGGGCCGACATCGTGCTCGTGTCACCGTCGGCGACCCCTTCCGTCGAGGCCATGGCCGACGCGGGCGAGCTGCGCTGGGAGCGCCGCGCCTACCAGGAGGGCGACCTCGCGGACGCCTGGTACGCGCTGATCGCCACCACCGACACGGCGGCCAACACCGCCGCGTCCGCGGAGGCCGAGGCCCGCCGCGTCTGGTGCGTGCGCAGCGACGACGCCGAGGCCGCGACCGCCTGGACCCCGGCCACCGGACGCAGCGAGGGCGTGACCGTCGCCGTCCTCACCGGCCGCGACCCGCGCCGCTCCGCCGCCGTGCGCGACGCGGTCGTCGAGGGCCTGCGCGACGGCACGCTGGTCGCCCCCCGGCACCGCGAGCGGACCCCCGGCGTGGCACTCGTCGGCGGCGGCCCCGGCGACCCGGACCTGATCACGGTGCGCGGCCGGCGCCTGCTCGCCGAGGCCGACGTGGTCATCGCCGACCGGCTCGGCCCGCGCGACCTGCTCGACGAACTCCCGCCGCACGTCGAGGTGATCGACGCGGCCAAGATCCCCTACGGCCGCTTCATGGCCCAGGAGGCGATCAACAACGCGCTGATCGAGCACGCCAGGGCCGGCAAGGCCGTGGTCCGGCTCAAGGGCGGCGACCCGTTCGTCTTCGGGCGCGGCATGGAGGAGGCCGAGGCGCTCGCCGAGGCGGGCATCGCCTGCACGATCGTCCCCGGCATCTCCAGCTCCATCAGCGTGCCGGGCGCCGCCGGCATCCCGGTGACCCACCGGGGCGTCGCCCACGAGTTCACCGTCGTCAGCGGCCACGTCGCCCCCGAGGACCCGCGCTCCCTCGTCGACTGGGAGGCGCTCGCCAAGCTGCGCGGCACGCTCGTGCTGCTCATGGCCGTCGAGCGGATCGGCGCCATCGCCACCGCCCTCGTACGGCACGGCCGCTCCGCCGACACCCCGGTCGCCGTCGTCCAGGAGGGCACCATGGCCACCCAGCGACGCGTGGACGCCACCCTGGCCACCGTCGCCCAGGTGGTCACCGAGACCGAGATCAGGCCTCCGGCCGTCATCGTCATCGGCGACGTCGTCACCGTGGGCCGGGCCCTGCGCGGCTGAGACCCCGACGGGTACCGGCCAACGTGGCCACCCCGGCGTTGGCATGTGTCTCGGGACAGGGCAGTATCAGCCTGTGGCTGAGCTCATCACGATCGACGACCCGGACGACCCGCGCCTCCATGACTACGTGTCACTGACCGACGTCGAGCTGCGGCGCCGCCGCGAGCCCGCCGAAGGGCTGTTCATCGCGGAGGGCGAGAAGGTGATCCGGCGAGCCCGGCTCGCCGGATACCGCATGCGGTCCATGCTCCTGTCGGCCAAGTGGGTCGACGTCATGCGCGACGTCATCGACGAGGTGCCGGCGCCGGTGTACGCGGTGAGCCCGGAACTCGCCGAGCAGGTCACCGGCTACCACGTGCACCGCGGCGCGCTCGCGTCCATGGGCCGCAAGCCGCTGCCGGAGGCGGACGACCTGCTGGGCACGGCCCGCCGCATCGTCGTCATGGAGTCGGTGAACGACCACACCAACATCGGCGCGATCTTCCGCAGCGCCGCGGCGCTCGGCATGGACGCCGTGCTGCTCTCCCCGGACTGCGCCGACCCGCTCTACCGACGCTCCGTCAAGGTCTCCATGGGCGCGGTCTTCTCCGTGCCGTACGCCCGCCTCGACAGCTGGCCCCGCGACCTGGAGACGGTGCGCGAGGCCGGCTTCAAGCTGCTCGCCCTCACCCCGGCAGACAAGGCCACCGACATCGACGAGGCCGCCCCGCACCGCCTGGAGCGCGTCGCCCTGCTCCTCGGCGCGGAGGGCGACGGCCTCTCCACCCAGGCCCTGGTCGCCGCCGACGAGTGGGTCCGCATCCCGATGGCCCACGGCGTCGACTCCCTGAACGTCGGCGCGGCGGCAGCGGTGGCGTTCTACGCGGTGGCCTCCGGCCGCCCCACGGCCTGAGGCCGTCCGCCGGGGGAGCGGCGCCGGGGCGCCCCACGCACGGGCCTGCGGCCGCCTTACGCCTGACATGGGCCCGTCCAACCAGAGGTCCGCAGCGGAGTGCTCCAGGCTCCCACGGCATGCATTACCGCTGGAGTCGGCACGGTATCCGGCAGGCAGGCGCCCATCGGACCGGAGGGGGCGTGGCGGGGTGCCCCCGCAGGCGACGAGAATCCACGACCGTCACTGTGCGGACGGTCTGCGGGTTTTCGAGCGCCGAGGAGGTGCCCCGCCGCGTCCCCGCCCCAGCCACGGCGGTGCGCCCCAGCCACGGCGGTGCGCCCCAGCCACGGCGGTGCGCCCCACCCACGGCGGTGCGCCCCACCACCGGCTAACCAGCGGCGCCCGGCAGATCCACCAGCTCCGCCAGCGCCGCCCGATGCCGCCCCGGCGTCCCCAGCGCGATCTCGTCCGCCTTGGCGCGCTTCAGATAGAGATGCGCGGGATGCTCCCACGTCATGCCGATCCCGCCGTGCAACTGCACGCACTCCTCCGCCGCGTGCACAGCCGTCGTGGCGCAGTGCGCCTGGGCGACGGCCACCGCCACCGCCACATCGGAACTCCCCGACGCCAGCGCGTCAGCGGCATTGCGTGCGGCGGCGCGGGCCGAGACGACCTCCAGCCAGAGATCCGCGAGCCGGTGCTTCAGCGACTGGAAGGACCCGACGGGACGGCCGAACTGATGCCGCTCCTTCAGGTAGCGCACGGTCTCGTCGAGGCACCACTGGGCGATGCCCAGCTGCTCCGAGGCGAGCAGGCCCGCCCCGGTGAGCAGTGCGGCGTGCAGCGCCGCCTCGGCCGCGTCGGGGCCGACGAGGAGCCGGGCGGCGACCGCGTCGAAGCTGAGGTCCGCGATCGGCCGCGTCAGGTCCAGCGACACCGGCACCTTGACACCGACCCCGGCCGCGTCGGCCGCGACCTCGTACAGGCCGGGCCCGTCGGGGCCGACCGCCGGCACGACGAGCACGTCCGCGGCCGAGGCGTCGCCGACGCTGGTGATCCGGCCGCTCAGCGTGCCGTCCGCGGCTACCCGCACACCTGCCGGGAACGCCGCGCCGGGCGCGGTCGGCAGCGGCACGGCCAGCGCCGCGGTCGCCTCGCCGGAGGCGAGCCGCTTCAACAGCGGCCCCGCTGCCCCCGCTGCCCCCGCCGCCCCGGGCGCGGCCAGCAGCGCCGAGGTGGCGAGCACCGCGCTGCCGAGGAACGGCACCGGGGCGGCCGCGCCGCCGAGTTCCTCCAGGACCACCGCGGCCTCGCGGGCGGACGCGCCCTGGCCGCCGAACTCCTCCGGTACGAGCAGCCCCGCGACGCCGATGTCCGCGGCCAGCACGCGCCACAGTTCCAGGTCGTACGGGGTGCCGCTCTCGATCCGGGCGAGGATCGCGGTCGGCGGGCAGCGGTCCGCCAGCAGGCCGCGCACGGCGGACCGCAGGTCGTCCTCGACGTCGGAGTAGAGCAGGTCAGGGGCGGCGGGCTGCGACGACAGCTGCGACGACGGCTGGTTCATCGGGGAAGGTCCTTCCAGGCGGCGTCCTTGTCGGTGCGGGGCTCGGACGGCAGTCCGAGCACCCGCTCGGAGACGATGTTGCGCAGGATCTCGGACGTGCCGCCCTCGATCGAGTTGCCCTTGGCGCGCAGGTAGCGGTAGCCGGCGTCCCGTCCGAAGAAGTCGACGGTCTCGGGCCGGGTCATCGTCCAGTCGCCGTAGCGCAGCCCCTCCTCGCCGAGGAGTTCCACCTCCAGGCCGCTGATCTGCTGGTTCAGCCGGGCGAAGGCGAGTTTCAGGCCGGAGCCCTCCGGGCCGGGCGCGCCGACGGCCAACTGCTGGCGGACCCGTTCCGCGGTGAGCCGGGAGACCTCGGAGTCCACCCACAGGCGCAGCAGCCGGTCGTGCAGGTCGGGAGTGCGCAGCTCAGGCCGCTCGCGCCAGGTGGCGGCGGTGGTGCCGATCATGCCGCCCTCGCGGGGGATGGCGGCGCCGCCGATCGCGACCCGCTCGTTCATGAGCGTGGTCTGCGCCACGCGCCAGCCGTCGCCGACGGCGCCGAGCCGGTGGGCGTCCGGGATGCGGACGCCGGTCAGGAAGACCTCGTTGAACTCGGCCTCGCCGGTGATCTGGCGCAGCGGGCGGACCTCGACGCCGGGGTCGGTCATGTCGCAGACGAAGTAGGTGATGCCGCGGTGCTTGGGCAGGTCGGGGTCGGTGCGGGCGATGAGGATGGCCCAGCGCGCGTTGTGCGCGTTGGACGTCCAGACCTTCTGGCCCGTCACCACCCAGTCGTCGCCGTCCCGCACCGCGCGGGTGCCGAGCGAGGCCAGGTCGGAGCCCGCGCCCGGCTCGCTGAAGAGCTGGCACCAGACCTCCTCGCCGGTCCACAGCGGGCGCAGGAAGCGCGCCTTCTGCTCGTCGGTGCCGTAGGTCAGGACGGTCGGGGCGGCCATGCCCAGGCCGATGCCGATCCGGCGCGGCTCGTTGTCGGGCGCGCCGGCGGCCGCGAACGCGGCCTCCACGACCCCCTGCAGGGAGCGGCGGGCGCCGAGCCCGCCCAGTCCCTCGGGGTAGTGCACCCACGCCAGTCCGGCGTCGAACCGCGCCCGCAGGAACGTGAGGCGGTCGGTGGAGGCGGGGTCGTGCGCGTCGAGCAGTGCCCGCACGCGCTGCCGCAGGCCCTCCTCGTCGGGGGTGCCCGCCGGTTGGCTCGTCATACGCCGCGTCCTTCCCGCTCATCCATCGCATCGTGACTAAGCAAGCGCTTGGTAACGTAGTCGATACGAGGCCGCCTACGCCAGACCCCCTCCGGGGTGGTCCCGCAGAAAACCGGCCGGCGCGGCCACCCGGGGCCGAGCCCCGCGAAACGCGGTGCCGCATCCCAGAGAGCAGGCCTGCGGCCGGCGGTCCGCCACGGCCGAGCGCCCAGCGGCCGCGCACCCCGCCCAGGCCGAGCCCCAGCAGGCTCGCGGCCAAGCGTCGGCAGCCTCGCCAGGGCCGAGCGCCCAGCGGGTCAGTGGGGCCAGGCGCCCTGGGCCACTGCGATGCAGGCCGCGGCCAGCAGCGTCACGATGACGAAGACGATCAGGCGCTGGCGCAGCAGTCGCTGGTCCGGGCGGCCGGGGCGGCGGCCGGTGGGGGTGCGCGGGGCCGGGGTGCGGGGTGCGGGGGTGCGCTGGCCCGGGGGCCGCGGCACCGGCGTGCGGCCGGTGTGCCGGGCGGTGGACGCCGTGCCGCCCGCCGTGCGCCGCTCGGTGTGCTGCTGCGCGTACTCCTCGGCCCGCCGCCCGGTGGGACGCTCCGGGCGCGGGCCGGCCGCCTTCGGCACCGCCTCGCGGCGGGGCGCGCCGAGCCCGCGCGCCTCGCGCGCCGCGATCTCGGCCAGCCGCTCGGAGAGCTGGACGGTGCTGGGCCGGTCCGCGGGGTCCTTCGCGAGGCACGCGTAGACGAGCGGCGCGAGCGCGTCCGGCACCCCGCTCAGGTCCGGCTCCTCGTGCACCACCCGGTACAGCATCACCTCGGAGCTGCCCTGCCCGAACGGTGAGTCCGCGGTGGCCGCGTACGCGAGGGTCGCGCCGAACGCGAAGACGTCGGTCGCCGGCGTGACGGCCGCGCCGCGCACCTGCTCGGGGGCGAGGAAGCCGGGGGAGCCGACGGCCGTCCCCACGTGCGTCAGGGTGCTCGCACCCGTCGACCACGCGATGCCGAAGTCGATGATCCGCGGGCCCTTCGGCGACAGCAGGATGTTCGAGGGCTTGAGGTCCCGGTGGACCACCCCCGCCTCGTGCACCGCCACCAGGCCGTCGGCGAGCGCCGCGCCGATCGAGGCGACCTCGGACGCCTGCAGCGTCCCGCCCTCGGCGACCTTGTCGTGCAGCGAGGGGCCGGGCACGTACTGGGTCGCGAACCACGGGCGGTCCGCGTCCAGGTCGGCGGCCACCAGGCGCGCCGTGCAGCCGCCGCGGATCCGGCGCGCGGCCGAGACCTCGCGGGCGAACCGCGAACGGAACTCCTGATCCTCCGCCAGTTCCGGCCGGATCACCTTCAATGCCACCCGCTGGCCGCGCTTGTCCGCGCCCAGGTACACCACACCCATGCCGCCGGCGCCCAGCCGCCGATGCAGCCTGAACGAGCCGACGACACGCGGATCCTCGCGCCGGAGCCGCATCATCGCCATGTTCTTCCCCGCTGCCTGGCCAGTTGGACGTCCACAGCTTACGGACTGAACTCCCGGTTGCACCGATAGGCCGCGCATGCGCCGGAAGAGGATTTGTCAGTGCCGGGTGAGATCCTTGAAAGGTGGGAACGGGCCGCTCCGAAGGGGTGGAACGGCCGTGCCCGCACCGCCAACGGTCCGTCTGCCAAGGGGGAATGACGCCGTGAAAGGTGATCGCGTGGAGATAGTCGTGGATGCCGGGGACACCACCCGTACCTATGAGGTGGTGGCCACCCGGGCCGGCCGCCGGGTCGAGACCGCAGTGCGCCGGGGCGTGGTGGAAGTGAGTGAAGTCACCCGCAACGGCACCGTCGTACGTACCGCCCGCTTCATGTCCACCCGGGTGCTCGCCCTGGTGGAGCAACCCGTTCCGAGGGACGACACCGAAGCCCAGGCATGAGAAGCCCAGGCATGACCGGAGGCCGCCGGGCGGCTCGGCCATGGGGGTAGCCCCCTCAGGGATCACCCTGGGACCGGGAGGCCGGTGTCCACCCAGGGGAGTACGGCGAGCGGGTCCGCGTCATCCTCCCGGAGGCCCGCGAAGCGGTACGACGGCATGACGACCTGACCGCGCCCCGCGCCTAATGTTGAAGTCAAGCGGCGGGCGTAGCACTCGTCCCCCGAGGTCAGACGCCCGCCGCTTGCCTGACCGACCGACCGGACCCACCGCCGGCGTGCACGACCGACACCTCAGGAGAGGGCCATGGCGAACACAGTGAGTCGCACGGTGCGCCCCGCGCGCGGCAGCAGGATCGCCGCCTTCGGTACCCGCCCGTCCGGCACGCGCCATCCGCTGGTCGCAGCGGCCATGGTGCTGCCGCTCGCGGTGCTCCTCGCCCTGCTGTTCGGTGGTTTCGACGCGGTGGCCACCCAAGCGTCGTCCGTAGCCGGGTTGATGGGGCGCTGACACAGCGTCCCGTCGATCGGCCCCATGCCCGGAAGAGCGGTCCGGGCGGGGGAACCGGTTCGAAACCCCGTGGGGACGGGGGTGCGACGGACGGCCGCGTTGCCCGGGTACCCGTGGTGGGTACCCGGGCAACGCGCACGTCAGGACCCGTGAGGGTGTTTGACTGCAGGTATGACAGTGGTGGGGGAGGAGCTGACGGCGGAGCTCGCCGCGCTCGCGGCGGGGGTCTCCGGCGTGCCCGAGGCCGAGGCCGAGGTGCTCGCCGACCGGCCGGACGGCACCGTCGTCCGCAGCGGTGCGCTCGTCGCCAAGGCCCACGCGCCCGACACCGACCGCGAGGCCCTGGCGGTCCGCCTCGCCGTCGCCGCGCACCCGCTGCTGCGCGGCATCCTGCTCGCGCCCCTGCCGGCGCCCGCAGCACCGGCCCCCCTGACGCCATCCCCCGCCCCCTTCACCGCTTCACTGCTGCGCGGCCGTCCGGTCACCACCTGGCCGCTGGGCGAACCGGTCGACCGGCAGGAGCCCGACGGTGCGCCCTGGGAGGACGCGGCCGTCCTCCTCGCCCGGCTGCACGCCGTCCCCCCGCACGCGCTGCCGTCGCCGCTGCCGCCGATGCGCGGCCCCGCCAAGGCGGCCCGCGCGGTGGCGCGGATGGCGGCCGGCGCCCCGTCGCCCGCCGCCGGCACCGTGCTGCGGGCCTGGGCGCGGCTGCCTGACTGGGCCCGCGACGAGGCGCCGCAACCGCGCGCCGACACCCTCTGCCACGGCGACCTCCACCTCGGCCAGCTCGTCCGGCACCCCGTCCCCGGCGGTCCGTGGCGGCTGATCGACGTCGACGACCTCGGGATCGGCGATCCCGCCTGGGACCTGGCCCGCCCGGCCATGTGGTTCGCGACCGGCCTGCTCGACCCGGACGCCTGGACGCGCTTCCTGGGCGCCTACCGGGCGGCCGGCGGCCGGGCGGTCCCCGCCGACGGCGACCCCTGGCCGTCGCTGGACGTGCCCGCCCGCGCGCTGACCGTCCAGTCGGCCGCGCTGGCGGTGGTGCGCGCCGCCCGGGAGGACCGGCCGCTGGACGAGGTCGAGCAGGACCTCACCGCTGCCTGTGCCCGGATCGCCGACGTATCGTGAACCCAGCTCCGCCGGACGGGCGTTCCGGCGGTGATTCACCGCAATCGAGGAGTTGAGCCGGAGATGCACTGTCCCAAGTGCCAGGGCCTGATGCAGACGTTCAATCGCAACGGTGTCCAGATCGAGCAATGCGGCAACTGCCGGGGGATCTTCCTGGACTACGGCGAGCTGGAGGCGCTCACCCGCGTCGAAGGCCAGTGGAACCAGCCGGTCGCGCCGCCCCAGCAGGGCTACCCGGCCCAGCAGGCCTACCCGGCGCCGCAGCAGGCGTACCCGGCGGGTCCCGCCTGGGGCGCCCCGCACGGCGGCCACCACGGCCACCACCAGAAGCACCGCAGCTTCGGGCACATGCTCTTCTCGTCCTGAGCCAGGACCGACCCCCGGACGCGGGAACGACCGAGGGCCGGAGCGATGATCGCTCCGGCCCTCGGTCATGACGTGTGCGCGATACTGGGATTGAACCAGTGACCTCTTCCGTGTCAGGGAAGCGCTCTCCCGCTGAGCTAATCGCGCGGGACCACGACAACTGCTGCCGTGCAAGTGCTGGTGTACTGCGTGCGCGATACTGGGATTGAACCAGTGACCTCTTCCGTGTCAGGGAAGCGCTCTCCCGCTGAGCTAATCGCGCGGGACCACTACGACTACTGCCGTGCAAGTGCTGCTGTGCTGCGTGCGCGATACTGGGATTGAACCAGTGACCTCTTCCGTGTCAGGGAAGCGCTCTCCCGCTGAGCTAATCGCGCGTGAGGTGGAGACGGGATTTGAACCCGTGTAGACGGCTTTGCAGGCCGTTGCCTCGCCTCTCGGCCACTCCACCAACATCGCGAGGGACGGGAATCCCCCACGCCGAGCGGACGACGAGATTCGAACTCGCGACCCTCACCTTGGCAAGGTGATGCTCTACCACTGAGCCACGTCCGCAGGTGTCGTAGCTCCGGGGCGCTTCCGCGTCCCGGCGACGTGTTGAACTCTAGCGGATTCCACGGCCAGCTCAAAAACCGGTTTCCGCAGCGTGCCGGGCTGCTGACCGGCAAATGACCAGTGGGGCGCCGCGGCAGGAGCCGCCCTAGACTCGGCCACACCCCTTCGGACCGACCCTGGAAGCACTGTGCGAGACCTCGTCCCGATGGCCCGCTTCGGCGGCCTCGTCGCCTCCGACCTGCGAGATGTCACCAGCGATCTTGCCGCGCTGGACTCCGCGGGCTTCTGGGCGGTGTCCGCGGACTTCGAGGGACGAGTGCTCTGCGCGCGCTTCGGAGACGTCCGCACCGCACCGCCGACGACCCCCGACCGCTGGCGCGGACCGGCCACCGGAACGTGGACCTCCTCGCTGGACCGGGACGCCTACGTCGCCGGCGTCCGCCGCATACGCGAGCACATCGCCGCCGGGGACGTCTACCAGGCCAACCTCTGCCGGGTGCTGTCCGCGCCGCTGCCCGACCCCGGCCGGTGCGACGTCGACGCGCTCACCACGGTGCTCGCCCGCGGCAACCCGGCCCCGTACGCGGGCACCATCCGGCTCCCGGCCCACGGGGTGGAGATCGCCACCGCGTCCCCCGAGCTCTACCTGCGCCGTGACCGCTCCCTCGTCGAGTCCGGCCCGATCAAGGGCACCGGGCGCACCGAGGCGGACCTGCTGCCCAAGGACCACGCCGAGAACGTGATGATCGTCGACCTGGTCCGCAACGACCTGGGACGGGTCTGCGCCTCCGGCTCGGTCACCGTCCCCGAGCTGTGCGCGGTCGAGAAGCACCCCGGCCTGGTCCACCTCGTGTCGACCGTGCGGGGCGAGCTGCGCGAGGACACCGGCTGGGCCGGGCTGTTCGCCGCCACCTTCCCGCCCGGATCGGTCACCGGCGCCCCCAAGTCCAGCGCGCTGCGGATCATCGCGGAGCTGGAGACGGCGCCGCGCGGCCCGTACTGCGGGGGCGTCGGCTGGGTGGACGCCGACCGCGGGACCGGTGAACTGGCCGTGGGCATCAGGACGTTCTGGATCGACCGGACCGGTCCGGCCGCGACGCTGCGCTTCGGCACGGGCGCCGGCATCACGTGGGGCTCCGACCCCGTGCGGGAGTGGGACGAGACCGAGCTGAAGGCGTCCCGGCTGCTGGCGGTAGCGTCGGGGGAACATCTGGGACACGAAGGGATCACACGTTGAGGATCTGGGTCGATGGCACGCTGCGGAACGCCGACGACGCCACGGTGTCGGTGCTCGACCACGGACTCACCGTGGGCGACGGCGTCTTCGAGACGCTCAAGACCGTCGAGGGCGCGGCCTTCGCGACCACCCGCCACCTGGACCGGCT
Organism: Streptomyces sp. NPDC006733; assembly: GCF_040636125.1. Taxonomy (NCBI): domain Bacteria; kingdom Bacillati; phylum Actinomycetota; class Actinomycetes; order Kitasatosporales; family Streptomycetaceae; genus Streptomyces; species Streptomyces sp. NPDC006733. Next base: position 39,793 of record NZ_JBEYJD010000055.1, read on the forward strand.
GACCCGGTCCGCGCGCGGTCTCGGACTCCCCGACCCGGACCTCGACGAGGTGCGCAGGGGCTGCGAGGCGGTCCTGGCGGCCAACCCCGAGCCCCTCGGCCGGCTGAGGATCACCTACACCGGCGGCATCTCCCCGCTCGGCTCCGACCGGGGAGACGCGGGGCCCACCCTGGTCATCGCCCTCAGCGCGGCCTCCGTCCGGCCGGACACCACCGCCGTGGTCACGGTGCCGTGGACGCGCAACGAGCGGGGAGCGCTCAGCGGCCTCAAGACGACCTCCTACGGCGAGAACGTCGTCGCCCTCGCCCGCGCCCACCGGCACGGCGCCTCCGAGGCCCTCTTCGGCAACACCGTCGGACGGCTCTGCGAGGGCACCGGCTCCAACGTCTTCGTCGTGCTCGGCGGGCAACTGCTCACCCCGCCGCTCTCCTCCGGCTGCCTGGCGGGCATCACCCGCGAACTGGTCGCCGAGTGGAGTGGCGCCCAGGAGGCGGACCTGCCGCTGGAGGCGCTCGAGGAGGCCGAGGAGGTCTTCCTGACGTCCACCCTCCGCGACGTCCAGGCCGTACGGCTGGTCGACGGGCGGGAGGTGCCGGGCGCACCGGGCCCGGTCACCGCCAAGGCGATGCGGGTCTTCGCCGAACGGGCCGCAGCCGACCGGAATCCGTGACGCGGCACCGAGGATTGGGTAGAACTGGCTCAGTCCGAACGGGGGAGTGACGCGATGACAACCACCCTGCGACCCGATCAGCCGGAGCGGCGCGGAGCGGCCGGCGCGCGCTCGCGCCGCTACACGGTATGTGTCAACAGCAGGCCGGTCGGCGGGATCGAGCTCTCCGCCGCTCCGCGGTTCGGCGTCATGGCCGGCCGGATCACCGGGCTGGAGATCCACGAGCCGGACCGGCGGCGCGGCCGCGCCACGGTCGCCGCGCTCGCCGCCGAGGAGGTGCTCCGCGGCTGGGGCTGCGACGAGGTCCAGGTGGACCTCCCGGGGGACGCCGTCCCCGCGCAGCGGCTCGCGGAGAGCCTCGGCTACGCCGAGCGCAACCGGACCATGGCCAAGACGCTGTCCGCCCCCGCTCCGGAACTGCCCGCGGACAGCACCGTCCGGCCGATGTCCGGGGCGGAGTACGAGGTCTGGAACGAGCAGCAGACGATCGGCTACGTGGAGAGCCTCGTGGCGCGCGGCGTCCCGTTCGCCCAGGCCTCCGCCCGGGCCGAGACCGAGCACGGCGCGATCCTGCCCGACGGGCACCGCACGGAGGGCACCCGGCTGCTGACCCTGGTCCACCGGGGCCAGGACGTCGGCACCCTGTGGCTCCGGCTGCGGGACGCCGCCGACGCGGCCGTCCCGGCGTGGGTCTACTCCGTCGAGGTGGCCGAGGAGTACCGCGGCCAGGGGCACGGCCGCACCCTGATGCTGCTCGCGGAGCGGGAGTGCCTGGACGCCGGGGTCGCCGACCTGGGCCTGAACGTCTTCGGCGGCAACACCCGCGCGCTGCGGCTGTACCAGTCCCTGAGGTACGCGACCGTGCGCCAGTACCTGTTCAAGCGACTGCTCTGACCCGGGACGGGCCGGGGACGGCCCCGCCCCGCTACGACCCGGACCGGGCCTGGCCGGCCAGCAGCCGGTCCGCGATCTCCTCGATCCGCGCCCGCAGCCCGTCCTGGCTCTTGCCGCCGTCGAGCCGCTGCCCGTCGATCACGTACGTCGGCGTGCCGGTGACCCCGATCGCGCGGCCCTCGGCCTCGTCGGCGTCGACGATCAGCATGTGCCGTCCGTCGATCAGCGCGGTGTCCAGCTCCTCCGCGTCCAGTCCCAGCTCGCGGGCCACCTCGACCAGGACCTCCTCGCCGCGCTTGGTGAGCTCCTCGGTGCGGGCCAGCACCGCCTCGGCGTACGGCCAGCCCTGCCCCTGCGCCCACGCCTCCTCGGCCGCCTGGGCGGCGGCGAGGGAGTGCCGGTGCTTCTCCAGGGGGAAGTGCCGCAGCTGGATGTCGAGCGCGTCGCCGTAGCGGGCGCGCAGCGCCCGTACGTCGTCGAGCGCGGTGGTGCAGTCGGGGCACTGCAGCTCGCACCAGACTTCCAGGACGGCGCGGGCGGTGGCCGGGGGAGTGACGTCGTTCATGCGGCCCAGTCTCGCACCTGGGGAGGAGCCCTCCCCCGAGATCACCCTGAGACGGGCCCGGGCACGTGGCTCCGGCTTCCCGCCGGGTGCACGATGGATGCGGGGAACCTCAGGACACCGAAGACACAGCCGCAGGAGTACTGGATCAGGAGCACTGGATGCTGACCGTGACCGTATGCGTCGCCCTGTCCGCGGCGGGCCTGGCGATCGCGATGCTGACCGCGTACCGCCGGCGCTACCTCGCTGCCCTTCGCACCGCCGCGTTCGCCCTGCTGCCGGTGGGCCTGTACATGACGGGCCTGGTGACGCTGGGCCGCAAGGTTGGCACGGCCGCCGGGAGCTGGGCGGCGGACCTGGTCTTCAAGCCGTCGGTGTGGGCGGGCTTCGGCGTGCTCGCGGTCTCCGCGGTGCTCTGGACCGTGACCCGCTTCGCCGCCGGCCGCGACGGCGGCGGCAGCCGCCGCGAGCGCAGGGCGGCCGCCGCCGCGGGCGCCCCGGCGGTGGCTCCCGGCGCCAACCGGCCCTCGCTGCCCACGGGCCGCAAGAAGACCGCCGGACCCCGGTCCGGCTCGGCCGCCTCGGCCGACGGCGGGCTGTCCGACTTCTCGGACGTCGAGGAGATCCTCAAGCGCCGCGGCATCTGACCCCGCTGATCGAATTACGGAACGGAGAACCACCCCTGAGAGTTCGCGTCTTGGGCGCGGCGACATGGGGTGCTGCGTCATCATCGCGGTGTGCTGCGATCTTCCGGGGGGTCACCCCCGTGCCTGTGTCCACGGCCGACGTGCGAGGCCGAGAGCCCGGCCCTCGGAGGCATCCCGCGACCGAGGCCGGCTGCCGACCGGAACGCCGACCGGAGCGCCGACCGAAGCGTCGACCGGATTGCCGATCAGGGCATCGACCAGAGCGCCGACCGGGGTGCTGATCAGGGCGTCGTGCGGAGCCTGGAGCGGCGCGGTGCACCGGACCCCGGTCGCGTCGTCCCGGACCCCGGACGGGCCGTCCGCGGCTCCGACCGCGGCGTCCGGAGCCCCGATCCGGACGCCGAGGAGCCCAAAGGGTGTCTGTTCGCGCTCTCCCAGCCGCCGCTGATGTTCTTCCTGTGCTTCATCGCGGGGCTCATCGGGTTCGGGGCGCTCTACGACATCGTCATGCTCTGACGCGGACGCGGACGCGGACGCGGACGCGGACGCGGACGGACGGAACGCTCAGCGGCCGGCTTCGGCCTCGGCCTCGCGCCGCCGTGCCCGGTACGCGGCGACGTGCAGCCGGTTTCCGCAGGTCCGGCTGTCGCAGTAGCGGCGCGAACGGTTGCGGGACAGGTCGACGAAGGCCCGCCGGCAGTCCGGGGCGTCGCAGCGGCGCAGCCGCTCGCACTCGCCGGCGACGACCAGGAACGTCAGCGCCATGCCGCCGTCGGCGGCCAGGTGGTCGGAGAGGGACGCGCCGGGGGCGAAGTAGTGCACGTGCCAGTCGTGGCCGTCGTGGTCGGTCAGCCGCGGGGTGGTCCCGGCCTCGGCGACCATCGCGTTGAGCAGGGTGGCCGCCGCCTGGACGCTGGGGGCGCAGAAGACCTGCGCGAACCGCTCCCGCACCCGGCGCACGGCGGCGAGGTCGCTCTCGCCGAGCCGGCCCACCTCGCTCACGCGGTGCTCCTCGACGAACGTCCGCAGCGCGGCGACGTCGTGCAGGCCCTCCCGGCCCTCGCTCTCCGGTGAGGTGTTGATCAGGTCCACCACACAGTCGAGTGCGTACCTGGTGTCATGGTTGATCAACACGGGATCGCTCCTGGCCGGTGAGGGGATCGGGCGGATGCGTTCCGGCGACTCTAGCGCGCGAAAGCCACCGCCGTGGGAGTCGTGCTCCACGGCGGTGGCTCTGCGAAGCGCTTGCCAGGCGATTCGTACGCTGTCGGGTCCGGGCCATGCCCCCGAGTAGGACGGCGCGGACGGCTGATGGGCTGGGGTCAGCTCTCCGCGAGGATGTGGGAGAGCTCGGTGTCCAGATCGAAGTGACGATGCTCGGTGCCCGGGGGCACGGCGGCGTCGGTCCGCTTGAGGAACGACTCCAGTGCCCGCGCCGGGGCTTCGAGCAGCGCCTCCCCCTCTGGGGAGCTGAGGGCGATGCACACGACGCCCTGGCCATGACTGCGGGACGGCCAGACCCGGACGTCTCCGGTGCCGGTAGGCCGGTGCAGGCCCTCGGCGAGCAGATCGCGGGCAAACACCCATTCGACCGTCTCTTCGGCACCAGTGTGGAATGTGGCGTGCACGGCATAGGGATCGGCCGTGTCGTACCGCAGGCCTGCGGGTACAGGCAGTGAGGATTCGCTCGACACAACGAGGCGCAGGTGCAGCTCGCAGCTGACCGTGGTGTTCATAAGCGCCAGGGCCTTTCGCTCAGTGTGCGCTCGGGGATTCGCACGTCGGCGAAATCGACATGCCACCTGCGGGGACGTTGTAAACCCCTCTGACTGGTTTGTGAGGCTTCTGGTACCTCGTCCGGCCCAGTACTTTTACGGTGTCGAAGGCCATTCCGGTGATCTCCGCGGGTCGGGTAAGTTTGGTGTCATGACTGCGGAGAGTGACGAAATTCAGGAGGGTGATGTGGCCGTGGACCGCGGGCTCGGTTCCAAGGCTCCTGAATTCATCAGGAAATCACGGGGGCTGCATCTGAGCTGGCAGGTGGGGGTTTTCATCGTCGGGCTGGCCGTGGTGGCGGCCGGTGTGGTGATGCTGCCGCTGCCGGGGCCCGGCTGGCTGGTGATCTTCGGGGGAATGGCGATCTGGGCCACCGAGTTCGTCTGGGCGCAGCTGGTGCTGCGCTGGACGAAGCGCAAGGTGACCGAGGCGGCACAGCGCGCGCTCGACCCCGCGGTGCGGCGGCGCAACATCATCCTGACGTCCGTCGGACTGGTGATCGTCGCCGCCCTGCTCGGCTACTACCTCTGGCGTTTCGGATTCGAGATGCCGTGGCGGCTCAACTGATCCGCACGGCCCGCACCGGTCCGGACGGATCCGCGCCGATCCGCAGGTGGTCCCGGGCACCGTCTGAGGTGCGGTAACGTTGTCCCCGCACGGGGGCGATTAGCTCAGTGGGAGAGCACTTCGTTCACACCGAAGGGGTCACTGGTTCGAACCCAGTATCGCCCACCCCGACCGGAGGCCCGGAAGCCGAGAGGCTTCCGGGCCTCCGGCGTTTCCGGAACCCGCCCGTGCCGCGTGCCCGGGAACCCACACTGGCTCCATGGACTGGAGCCGCTACCGATTCCGCACCAGCTGGCACCTGGACGCCCGGCCCGAGGCTGTCCACGCCGTGCTGGAGCGCCCCGACGAGTACCCGCTGTGGTGGCGGCAGGTGCGCGAGGTGCGGCGCACCGGCGAGACCACCGGGACGCTGCGGTTCCGCTCCGTGCTCCCGTACGACCTGGTGGTCGACGCGCGCGAGTCGCGCCACGACGGCGGGGGCGCGGGGGTGCTGGAGGTGGCCATGACCGGGGACCTGGAGGGCTGGGTCCGCTGGACGGTGACGGCCGACGGCGGCGGCACGCGGCTGCTCTTCGAGGAGGACGTGGTCGTTCGCAAACCCCTGATGCGCCGCCTCGCGGTGCCGTGCCGGCCGCTCTTCCGGGCCAACCACGCGCTCATGATGCGCCAGGGCCGGCGCGGACTGCGGGAGCTGCTCGCGGCCGGGCCGGCCGGCAATGGCGTTTGAACGGACGGCCCCGCGCCCTGTATTGTTCTGCACGTCCCGGGCGATTAGCTCAGCGGGAGAGCACTTCGTTCACACCGAAGGGGTCACTGGTTCGATCCCAGTATCGCCCACAGCAGGGAAGCCGGCCGGTCCTGATGGACCGGCCGGTTTCGTGCGTCCGGGTCGTTTCGTGCGTCCGGGCCCGCTGCGGAACGGGCGACGGGGCGGAACGGGTGCCGGGGAGGGCCGCTCAGGCGGCCGGAGGCCGGGCGCGCTGGGCCGGGATCATCGGCGCGGGCCGCAGCGGCCAGGACGGGTCGCAGCGCTCCGGGGAGCCGTTCCTGGCGAAGTAGGCCTGCAGGCCGCGGGCTTGGCCCGCGTGCCAGGCCGTCTGGCGCTCGTGCAGTTCGGCGGGGCCGAGTTCGGCGAGCCGCTCCGCGAAGCGGCGGCCTATGGCCCGCGCCAGGTCCAGGGAGGCTGTCGCGTCCGCCGCGGCGTCGTGCGCGCCGGTCAGTTCGACGCCGTAGTGCGCGCACAGGTCGGTGAGGGTGCGCCGGCCCTTGCGGTAGCGGTCCAGCGCCTTGTCGAGCACCCGGGGGTCCAGCACGCACAGCGGCGCCCCGTCCAGCCGGCCGCTCAGCGTCGTGCCGCGGTGCCGCTTCAACTCCCGGTCCAGCAGCGTGAGATCGAACGGCGCGTTCATCACCACCAGCGGCACCGACAGGGCCGCCCGGCCGGCCAGCGCCCGCGCCATCTCCTCCACGACGGGGCCGGGCCGCCGGCCGTGCCGCCGCAGGAACGCGTCGCTGAGCCCGTGGATGGCCCGCGCGCCGTCCGGCACCGGCACGCCCGGGTCCACCAGCCAGCGCACCACGCGGGGTTCGGCTCCGGGGGCGTCCTGCTCGACGAGGGCCCCGGAGACTATGCGGTCGTGCTCCACGTCCACGCCGGTGGTCTCGGTGTCGAAGGAGGCCAGTGGCCCGTCGTACCAGCGAGGCATGGGGTACTCCCAAGGCTGTCGGGGAGGTTGACGGGCGGTCAGAAGCGCCGCCCCTGAGCGGTATGTACCCGTAACCCGCGGTCACTGAACCGCGACTGTTTGCGACCCTTCGCTGGTGGAGAAGACACAGGTGACGGATGCGCACTGGCGTGCGTACGGACACCCGCACCGACGGCGGACGCAGGACTCGGCGGACGCACCGGCGACGCACGGCCCGGAAGGCACGGAAGAGCGATGGCGCTGACGCAGCCCGCCCCGGGTGAGCCGACGGCCGAGCGGGCGGCACCGCTCCGGGGAGGGCTCGCCACCACCAGCTGCATGGAGACCCTGCAGGTGGGGTACTTGCACGCGGTCGCGGCGGCGGCCGGCTGCTCGCTCGCCCAGCCCTTTCCGGACAACGGCATCGACTGGCACCTGAGCCACAGCTCGCGGGCGCACGCCGTGGACGACGAGGTGACGATCAAGGTGCAGCTCAAGTGCACCTACCAGGTCGCCCCGCGCCCGCCGGGGCCGTCCTTCGGCTTCACGCTGGAGAACGAGCACCTGGTGAAGCTGGCCAGGACCCCGGCGTCGGTGCACAAGATCCTGGTGGTGATGCTCGTGCCGCGCACGCAGGACGAGTGGCTGGCGGCCGGGCACGACCGGCTGGAACTGCGGCACTGCTGCTACTGGACGAACCTGGCCGGGGTGGCCGTGACCGGCAAGCGCAAGACCACAGTGCGGATACCGACCGCGCGGATCTTCGACGACCGGGCGCTGTGCCAGATCATGGCGCGGGTCGGGGCGGGAGGAAGACCGTGATGCACCGGCCCACCGACACCGGCGAGCCCGCCCTGCCCGACCCCGAGCGGGTCGACCCGGCGGTGCTGACCGCGCTGCTCGTGCGGCACGGCTGGCAGCGGCGCGGCGGCGCCCCCGGCCGCTACAGCCGCTGGACCCCGCCCGCCGGCGCCGTGCGCCTCCAGGACGCGGGGGCCGAGGCCGGGCCCGCGCCGGGGAGCGGCACGAGCCTGCTCGTCCCCGAGGGCCGCCCGCGCCGCGGCCGGACCGCGGATCCGGGCTACGCGGACCACACCGACCTGCTCGGCGAGGCGCTGACCGCCCTCGCCCGCTCCGCCGCCCCGTCCGCCCGCGAGGTGCTGCTCGCCCTCACCGTCCCCGGTGACGAGATCCGCTGGCGGCGCGACGTGCCGCGGATCGGCGACGCGGTGCCGTGGACCACGGCGGAGCAATTGCGGGCCGGCGCCCGGGCGATGCTGCTGGCCGCCGCGCGCGGCGCCCGGCAGAGCGCCGGGTACTTCGGCGAGCGGCACGGGCCGCACGCCGCGGGGTTCCTGGAACAGGTCCTGGTCGGGCCGGTGACCGGCGGCCACCTGCTCACCGCGTACGTCCCCGTCCCCGACGGCCGGCCGGCGACGTCGACCCTGCTGCGCGCCCTGCAGGCGGCCCGGGACGCCGTGGACTTCCAGCGCGCCACCGGCGGGATGGAGGCGTTCGACGCCGCGGTCGACCTGGGGGTCTGCCACGAGCTGGCCGAGGCGCTGGTCCGGCTGGTGCGCGGCACCGAGGGCATGGAGGTGGCCTTCGCCTGGTCGCCGGCGGCCGGTGCGCCCGGCGGCTTCGCCGGCCGCCCGGAGCCGGTGGAGTTCTCGCCCGGCGACCTGCCCGCCCTGGAGGCGGCGAGCGCCCGCTACCTGCGCCGGGAGCCGTCGGTTCCGGTCCGGGTGACGGGCACCGTCGTCCGGCTGCGCCGGCCCACGCCGTCCGGCGGCGGCTCGGTCCGGCTCCGCGTCCTGGCCGGGGCCGACGTCCGCCAGGTCCGGGTCCGGCTGGACGAGGCGGCGTACCGCATAGCCGCCCACGCCCACCTGGTGGGACTGCCGATCCGGGTCAGCGGGCTGCTGGAGAGCCGGGGCGGCTTCCGCCGGCTCACCGAGGCCGTCGGCGTCACCCCGGTCCAGGTGGACGAGGCCGAGCGGGACCGGCTGCTGAAGTCGCTGCACGGCGGGGTCGACACCTTCGAGGACGCCTGCGGGGGAGACTCCTGACGCGGGGGCGTCCCGCCGCCCGCCCCCGTCCCGCGCCCCGCACCGGATCGCGCTTCGCGGCGCACCCGCCGGGCTCGGTACGATTCACCCGTGCGGCATCCGCCGCCGTGCGGTATTGAGTCATGGGAGAGAACCGGTGTCTGACGTCCGTGTGATCATCATTCGCGATTCCGTGGAGCGGGAAGAGCGGGTGGTCACGACCGGGACGACCGCCGGCGAGCTCTTCGACGGCGACCGCAGCATCGTGGCCGCGCGCGTCGCCGGCGAGCTGAAGGACCTGGCGTACCCGGTCGCCGACGGCGACGAGGTCGAGGCCGTCGCCCTGGCCAGCGAGGACGGGCTGAACATCCTGCGGCACTCCGCCGCCCACGTCATGGCCCAGGCCGTGCAGGAGCTGTTCCCGTCCGCGAAGCTGGGCATCGGCCCGCCCATCAAGGACGGCTTCTACTACGACTTCGACGTCGAGACCCCCTTCACCCCGGAGGATCTCAAGAGCATCGAGAAGAAGATGCAGGAGATCCAGAAGCGCGGGCAGCGCTTCTCGCGCCGCGTGGTCACCGACGAGGACGCCCGCGTCGAGCTGGCGGACGAGCCGTACAAGCTGGAGCTGATCGGCCTCAAGGGCTCCGCCTCCTCCGACGACGGCGCGGACGTCGAGGTGGGCGCGGGCGAGCTGACCATCTACGACAACATCGACAGCCGGACCGGCGACCTGTGCTGGAAGGACCTCTGCCGCGGTCCGCACCTGCCCAGCACCCGCCTGATCCCCGCCTTCAAGCTGATGCGCAGCGCCGCCGCGTACTGGCGCGGCAGCGAGAAGAACAAGCAGCTGCAGCGCATCTACGGCACGGCGTGGCCCTCGAAGGGCGAGCTGAAGGCGTACCTGGACTTCCTCGCCGAGGCCGAGAAGCGCGACCACCGCAAGCTCGGCTCCGAGCTGGACCTCTTCTCGATCCCCGAGGAGATCGGCTCCGGCCTGGCGGTCTTCCACCCGCGCGGCGGCGTCATCCGCCGGGTCATGGAGGACTACTCGCGCAAGCGGCACGAGCAGGAGGGGTACGAGTTCGTCTACACCCCGCACGCCACCAAGGGCGCGCTCTTCGAGAAGAGCGGGCACCTGGACTGGTACGCGGACGGCATGTACCCGCCCATGCAGCTGGACGAGGGCACGGACTACTACCTCAAGCCCATGAACTGCCCGATGCACAACCTGATCTTCGACGCCCGCGGCCGGTCGTACCGCGAACTGCCGCTGCGGCTCTTCGAGTTCGGCACCGTGTACCGGTACGAGAAGTCCGGCGTCGTGCACGGCCTGACCCGCGCCCGCGGCTTCACCCAGGACGACGCGCACATCTACTGCACCAAGGAGCAGATGGCGGACGAGCTCGACTCGACCCTCACCTTCGTGCTGAACCTGCTGCGCGACTACGGCCTGGAGGACTTCTACCTGGAGCTCTCGACCAAGGACCCGGAGAAGTTCATCGGGTCGGACGAGAACTGGGAGGAGGCCACCGAGACGCTGCGCAAGGCCGCCGAGAAGCAGGGCCTGGAACTGGTCATGGACCCGGGCGGCGCCGCCTTCTACGGCCCCAAGATCTCCGTGCAGGCGCGCGACGCGATCGGCCGGACCTGGCAGATGTCGACCATCCAGGTCGACTTCAACCTGCCGGAGCGCTTCAACCTGGAGTACACCTCGCCCGACGGCTCGAAGCAGCGCCCGGTGATGATCCACCGTGCGCTCTTCGGCTCCATCGAGCGCTTCTTCGCGGTGCTCCTGGAGCACTACGCGGGCGCTTTCCCGGCCTGGCTGGCGCCGGTGCAGGCGACCTGCATCCCGATCGGCGACGCGCACGTCCCGTACCTGCAGGAGTTCGCCGCCAAGGCGAAGGCGCTGGGGCTGCGGGTCGACGTGGACGCGTCCTCGGACCGGATGCAGAAGAAGATCCGCAACGCCCAGAAGGCCAAGGTGCCCTTCATGATCATCGCGGGTGACGAGGACATGGAGGCCGGCGCGGTCTCCTTCCGCTACCGCGACGGGACGCAGAAGAACGGCGTGCCGGTCGACGAGGCCGTCGCCGAGATCGCCAAGGCCGTCGAGGACCGCGTCCAGGTCTGACGCACGCGATGCACGGCGGGCCCCCGGAGCGCAGGCTCCGGGGGCCTTCGCACGTCCCGCGCCCCGGCACCGGCGGCCGCCGGCGAACCGCCCCGGTAACCGCCCCTGCGACACGCGGCACGGACCGAAGTCCTATGCTGATCGGCATGACGAGTGAGCCGGAGCAGCAGATCGGAGTGGGTACGCAGGACGCGTTCCAGCGCCTGTGGACCCCGCACCGGATGGCGTACATCCAGGGCGAGAACAAGCCGACCGGCCCGGAGGCCGGTGACGGATGCCCGTTCTGCTCGATCCCGTCCAAATCCGACGAGGACGGCCTGATCATCGCGCGGGGCGAGCACGTCTACGCGGTGCTCAACCTCTACCCGTACAACGGCGGCCACCTGATGGTGGTCCCCTACCGGCACGTCGCGGACTACACCGAGCTGGACCTGGCGGAGACCGCGGAGCTGGCGGAGCTGACCAAGCGCGCGATGCGGGCGCTGCGCACCGCGTCCGGGGCGCACGGCTTCAACATCGGCATGAACCAGGGCGGGGCGGCGGGCGCGGGCATCGCCGCCCACCTGCACCAGCACGTGGTGCCGCGCTGGGGCGGCGACACCAACTTCATGCCGATCGTCGGCCACACCCGCGTCCTGCCGCAACTGCTGGCCGACACCCGCAAGATGCTCGCGGACGTCTGGCCGCAGGAGTAGCCGGCCCGCTCCGGCCTGCCCGGCCGCTCCGCGCCGGCCCCGCCGGGCGTCACGCGTCGTACGCGTCCGCCTTGCGGGGCTCCGCGCTCTGGACCATGCCGCTGAGCGTCAGCGAGCGGCTGGTGAAGTGCGAGGTGTCGACGCCGTTCTCCTTCATGACGTGGATGGCCGCCGCGTGCACCGCCCGCAGCACCGGGGTCGCGGCGCGCAGCGCGTCGTCGGCCATGAAGCGGTGCTTCCACGGCTTGTCCGCCCACGTGTGCCGCAGGCCGAACGGCTCGGGCAGCGACAGCGTGCCGCCGAGGTGGTCCAGCACGCTGGGGAAGCGGGTGAGCGGGGCGCGCACCGCGAGGCGGACCACCTCGGCGGGGTGGATCAGCGGCAGCTGCACCGTACGGGTCTCCCAGAACTTGACCGGGCGCGAGACGGTCTTGGAGTTGGGGGAGGGTCCCGCGGTGAAGATGGGGTGCACGGGGCCGAGCGCGTGGCCCGTCACCTCCACCCGCAGGGTGTGCGCCAGCACGGTCACGGTGACCATCAGCGTTATCACCAGCTGCCCGTCCCACAGGACGAACTGGATGCCCAGGTAGTGCCGGTTGCCCTTGCCGAACTGCTGGTTGTTGCAGATCCGCTGGATCTCGAAGTCCTTGACGGTGAACGCCTCGACCTCCGACCCGGTGGGCCGGGAGATCGCCTTGGCGTTCTCCCCGGTCGGGGCGACCACCCAGTGCCTTATCGTCGCCTTCGGGAAGCCGCCGGTGTGCAGCGGGCCGCGCTCCAGCATCCGCAGCTTGTCGTGGATGGCGCGCACGACGTCCCAGCTGCGGAACGGGTGGATCTCCGCGAGCCCCTCGCGCGGCACCAGCTCCTCGGCCATCTGCCAGCTGCCCCAGCGGGTGCCCATGCCCAGTATTCCCTTGGGCCCCGCGTAGAAGACCACGTTGCTGTTCTGCTCCGCGGTGAGCTTGGCCAGGCTCTGCCGCAGCGTCTCCGCGCGGATCTGGTTGGGGTTGCGCGGCACGGCCTCGGGGATCTTGGCGGCGACGCCGGAGCCGGAGACCAGGCCCGCCCAGCGCTCCCGCAGATCCTGCGCGGTCTGCTCGCAGACGCGCTTGGCCAGGAACCAGCCCAGGATCGGGAAGAGCATCATCACGCGCAGGTACTGGCGCCAGAAGCCGGTCAGCGGCGGCCGCAGGAGCAGCAGCGCGGCGAACGCGACGACCACCAGCAGGATGACCCCGCCCAGCGGGCCGGCCTTCGAGTTCTGCACCTTCGCCAGCGACCGGCGCAGCTGGAACGCGCCGAGCCAGACCAGCACCCCGGGCAGGAAGAGCAGCCCGAAGACGGCCGTGATGATCGTCAGCTTGTTGTCGCGCTCCTGGCGGATGCGGTTCGCGGCCAGGCAGTGCTCGACGACGGACTGCGGCTCGGCGCCGAAGGACTGGACGAGCTCCCCGCGGGCCGCGCCCAGCATCCGCACCTGGACGGCACGGGCGAACGCCTCACCGAGGTTGGGCTCGAAGAGCGAGAGCCGCGGCGGGCTGAAGGCCGCGTCCTCGTTGGCCTTCCTGAGGTCCTCGACCGGCGAGTCCCGGTAGGCCGCCGACGCCAGCGCCTGTGTCGCGGCGGTGCCGCCTTCCTGACCGATCAGCGGGACCTGCGCCCCGGGGCTGAAGTCGAACCCCTTGCCGTCTGCCACTACCGCCCCCTCATTCCTGCGCACGACCCCGCGGGCACAACGGCTCCACCGGCCCATTCCCCGTGCGGAGGGCCGTCACACTTTTGGAGCAGTGGCCACAGTATCGGCTGCCGTCCCTGACCGACCGGCTGCTGGCCTGCGGGCTGGAACTGGACTGGCCGGTCC
>NZ_JBEYJD010000056.1:0-52693 GCF_040636125.1 Streptomyces sp. NPDC006733
GCGCCTGCTGAGCCGCCCCCGGGGCCCGCGGGCGGGCGGGGGGGGGGGGGGGGCCCCGGCCCCCCCCCCCCCCGCCGCGGGGGTCGTCAGCTCTCGAAGGTGGCGGCCAGGGCCTCCGCCAGGCCCGGTACGAGGTCGGAGCCGGTCAGGACCTCGGTGGCGGTGTCCTTGGACCGCAGCCTGATGGCCGACTCGCGGGCCCCGTTGCGCAGCACGGCGACCGTCATCCGCACCTCCTGGCGCTCGGGGTGCTCGGCGACCCACTTCGCGAGCTTGGCGTCGTTCAGCCCTTCGGGGATCGCCGCCTCCGCGGACGGCGGCAGCATCAGCCGCTCCACCGTCATGGCGCAGCCGGAGATCACATCCGGCCAGGCGATGGTGGCGAGAAACTCGTCCAGGGCCTTGCCGTCGGGCAGCTCGTCCTGCTCCACCGGGGTCAGCGCCCCGGCGTTCTTCTCCGCGAGTCCCAGCTGGTCGGCCAGGCCCGGTTCCTGTGTACGCAGGCGTGCGGTGTCGACCAGGGCGAACAGCCGCGCGGGCCGGTCCCAGCCGAGACCGGACGCGTATTCGTCGATCTCCAGTACGGCACGGGTCAGCGGGCTCGCCGCGAGAGGTGCTCCATCGGTCGCAATGTTGGACATGGTCAATATCCTGCCTGTTCCCAGGCCAAAATCGGGAACCGAGTAAAGCGTGAATAAGTTGCACCAGTGGGGGTCCGACCCGGGACGCCCGTAGACACCGACACTTCGAGGTGTGCACCTTGGTATTCCAGATGCCGGATCGCGGCGGAGGTCCGACCGGGCCGCGGATCAGACTCGGCCGTCCGTCCCGGCGTACGCGAACGCTCCTGATGACGCTGGGCGCGCTGATCGTGCTCGCCATCGCGTTCGTCATGTTCGCGGGCTTCTGGACGGACTGGCTCTGGTACCGCTCGGTCCACTACTCGTCGGTCTTCAAGACCACCCTGTGGACGAAGATCGGCCTGTTCTTCACCTTCGGCCTGCTGATGGCCGCGGCCGTCGGCGTCAACATCTTCCTGGCGCACCGGCTCCGGCCGCCGCTCAGCGCGATGTCGCTGGAGCAGCAGAGCCTCGACCGGTACCGCATGGGCATCGCGCCCTACAAGAAGTGGGTGCTGCTCGCCGTCTGTGCGATGGTCGGCCTGATCGCCGGCGGCTCGGCGTCCGGCCAGTGGCGCACGTGGCTGCTGTACACCAACGCCACGCAGTTCGGCACGAAGGATCCGCAGTTCCACAAGGACGTGGCGTTCTACGCCTTCGACCTGCCCTGGTACCGCTTCCTGCTGAGCTTCGGCTTCGCGGCCGTGGTGCTCGGCCTGGTGGCGGCCGCGCTGGTGCACTACCTGTACGGCGGCCTGCGGATCACGTCGCCCGGCGGGCGCGCCACGGCGGCGGCCACCGGCCACCTGTCGGTGCTGCTGGGGCTCTTCGTGTCCCTCAAGGCCGTCGCGTACTGGCTGGACCGGTACGGCCTGGCGGTGAAGTCGAGCGACTTCAAGGCCACCAGCAACTGGACCGGCCTGCGCTACGTGGACGCGAACGCGTACCTGCCGGCGAAGAACATCCTCTTCGCCATCGCGATCATCTGCGCGCTGCTGTTCTTCGCGACGCTGTGGCGCCGCACGTGGTCGCTGCCGATGATCGGCTTCGGCCTGATGGTGCTCTCGGCGATCCTGATCGGCGGGCTGTACCCGGCGATCGTGCAGAAGTTCCAGGTGCAGCCGAACGAGGCCGCCAAGGAAGCGCCGTACATCCAGAAGAACATCGACGCCACGCGCGAGGCCTACGGGATCGGGGACAGCAAGGTGTCCCCGTACCCGGGGGCGCCCGCCAACCCGAACAAGGACATCCTGCGGGCCGACGCCAACACCACGGCGAGCGTGCGCCTGCTGGACCCGAACGTGGTCTCGCCGACCTTCCAGCAGCTGCAGCAGACCCGCGGCTACTACGCCTTCCCGTCCACGCTCGACGTCGACCGGTACACGACCGACAAGAAGGAGCAGGACACGGTCGTCGGCCTGCGCGAGCTGAACGTCAACGGCATCCCCGAGAACAACTGGATCAACGACCACTTCAAGTACACCCACGGCTACGGCATGGTCGCCGCCAAGGGGACGAACGCGCTGGCGGACGGTTCGCCGGACTTCACCGAGAAGGACCTGCCGGCCACCGGCACCCTTCCCGAGTACGAGCAGCGGATCTACTACGGCGAGCAGACCAAGCAGTACTCGATCGTCGGCGGTCCGACGAAGGAGATCGACTACACCGACGGCGGCGGTGAGAAGGCGTTCACCTACACCGGCAAGAGCGGGGTCGGGCTGGACAACCCGATCACCCGCGCCGCGTACGCGGTGAGCTTCGGCGAGCCGCAGATCCTGTACTCGGGGGCGATCGGCAAGGGCTCCAAGGTGCTCTACAACCGGACGCCCAAGGAGCGGGTCGAGGCCGTCGCGCCGTGGCTCACCATCGACGGCGACCCGTACCCGTCGGTCGTCGACGGCCGCGTGCAGTGGATCGTGGACGCCTACACGACCACCAACGGCTATCCGTACGCCTCCCGCACCACGCTGGGGGACACCACGGCCGACTCGCTGACCGACGGCCAGCGGACGGTGCTCGCGCAGCAGAACCAGGTCAACTACATCCGCAACTCGGTCAAGGCGACCGTGGACGCGTACACCGGTGACGTCAGCCTGTACCAGTGGGACGCCAAGGACCCGGTGCTGAAGACCTGGATGAAGGCGTTCCCCGGCACGGTCAAGGACAAGAGCGAGATCAGTCCCGACCTGATGGCGCACCTGCGGTACCCGCAGGACCTGTTCAAGGTCCAGCGGCAGCTGCTGACCCGCTACCACGTGACCCTCGCGTCGACGTTCTACAGCGGCAGCGAGGTGTGGCAGGTCCCGGACGACCCGGCGGCGAAGACCGGCAAGGCGGTGCCGCCGTACTACCTGAGCCTGAAGATGCCGGACCAGCCCGCGCAGTCGTTCTCGCTGACGACCACGTTCACGCCCAACGGGCGGGACAACCTCAGCGCGTTCATGGCGGTCGACGCCGACGCGACGAGCAAGGACTACGGCGCGATCAGGATGCTGCAGCTGCCACCGAACACCACGGTGGACGGGCCCAAACAGGTGCAGAGCAAGCTCAACTCCGACAACAAGGTCGCGCCGCAGATCAACCTGCTCAAACGCGGGGGCGACTCGACGGTCGAGTACGGCAACCTGCTCACGGTGCCGCTCAACGGCGGCCTGCTGTACGTGGAGCCGGTGTACGTCCGGGGCGCGGGCACCAACTACCCGCTGCTGAGGAAGGTCCTGGTGACCTACGGGAACCAGATCGGCTTCCAGGACACCCTGGAGGCGGCGCTGAACGAGGTGTTCAGCAGCCAGGGGACCACCACCCCGCCGCCGGGCACCGGGCAGCCCACGCAGCCGACGCCGGACCCGACGGTCGCCGCGGCCCTGCAGGAGGCGCAGAAGGCGCTCGACGCGAGTCAGGCGGCGATGAAGGCCGGTGACTGGGCCAAGTACGGCGAGGCGCAGAAGCAGCTCGCTGCGGCCCTGCAGAAGGCCGTGGCGGCGGAGCAGAAGGCAGCAAAGAAGGGCTGATCAGACACACCTCGCGTCGTGGTACGGTTGCGACACAACGGCGCGGGGTGGAGCAGCTCGGTAGCTCGCTGGGCTCATAACCCAGAGGTCGCAGGTTCAAATCCTGTCCCCGCTACTGCAGAAGAGGCTCGGAGTCAATAGACTCCGGGCCTCTTCACTTATATGGGGGACGCTCAGAGCTATACGTTTGGTAAGGCGTCAAGTCGGGAAGTCGACAAAACGCTGAAGTGACCAATTGGGTTGCGGTATACCAGGTGTACGGCGGTAACGGGTGGTGCGACGATGGACCTTATGGGGGATGGTGCAAGGCTGCTGAATACTCGTCAGATCCATGATCGCGGGTCGGCGGGTGATACGTCGACGTCCGCTTCCAGGCTGGTGCCCGCGGTCACCGGTCTGCTGCCCGCGCCGCGCTCCGAGTCGCTCCCCGTCGCCAGGTCCGATGCCAGGAACGAGCCGTCCGATCTGCCCGAGGCCTCGGAGGCCGCCGAACTCGCCGACGAGGAGAGCCTCGCCGTCCGCGAGGAGGCCGAGATCGAGATCCGGCACCGCCGCGCCGCCGACCACGGGGACCCCGCCGCCATGAGCGCGCTGGGCACCCTGCTGCTGCGCCGGGGCGACCTCGACGCCGCCGAGCCGTACCTGCGCGCCGCGACCGCCAACGGCGACCGCGCGGCCGCCAACAACCTCGCCCTGCTGCTGCACCAGCGCGGCTACCCGGAGGAGGCGGCCAACTGGTGGCGGATCGCCGCCGTCGCGGGTTCCGCGCCGGCCGCGCACGCCCTGGGCCGGCACTACCGCGAGCGCGGCGACGAGCCCGGCGCCGAGTACTGGCTGCGCCAGGCCGCCGAGTCGGGCCACACGCTGGGCGCGTACGCCCTGGCCGACCTGCTGGACCACCGGCGCGACGTCGGTGCCGAGCGCTGGTTCCGCGTCGCCGCCGAGCACGGCCATCGCGAGGCCTCGTACCGCATCGCGCGCATCTGCGCCGAGCGCGGCGAGGAGCGCGAGGCCGAGCAGTGGTACCGGCAGGCCGCCGCGCGCCGGCACCGCCGCGCCGCGCTGCGCCTCGGCACGCTCCTGGAGGAGCGCGGCGAGACCAAGGAGGCCGGCCACTGGTACCTCACCGCGGCCCGTGACGGCGAGGCGCGCGCCGCCTGCGCGCTCGCCTTCCTGCTGCGCGACGCCGGCGACCTGGACTCCGCCGCCACGTGGTGGCGGCGCGCCGCCCAGGCGGGCGACGGCAACGCCGCCAACGCGCTCGGCGCGCTGCACGCCGAGGAGGGCGAGACGCAGACGGCCGAGCGCTGGTACCGCAGCGCCCTGGCCGCCGGCGACGTCAACGGCGCGTTCAACCTCGGCCTGCTCTGCGCCGGCCAGGGCCGCACCGCCCAGGCCGAGCAGTGGTACCGCAAGGCCGCGTACGCCGGACACCGCGAGGCCTCGAACGCGCTCGCCGTGCTGCTGCTGCAGCGCGGCGACGCGGCCGGCGCCGAGCCCTGGTTCTCCAAGGCGGCCGAGGCCGGCAGCGTCGACGCCGCCTTCAACCTCGGGATCCTGCACGCCAACCGGGGCGACGAGGCGGCCGCCCGCCGCTGGTACGAGCGGGCCGCCGCGGCCGGCCACACCGAGGCCGCGCTCCAGGTCGCCATCGTGCTGCTGCGCGAGGGCGAGCACCACGGCGCCGAGCGCCACCTGCGGTGCGCCGCGGGCGGCGGCAGCCCCGAGGCGGCCTTCCGGCTCGGCGCGCTGCTGGACCGGGCGGACACCGACGAGGCCGAGGAGGAGGCCGAGGAGTGGTACGGCCGTGCCGCCCGGCAGGGGCACCGCCGGGCGCAGGTGCGGCTCGGCATGTGCGCCGCCAAGCGCGGTGACGTCGTGGACGCGGCGCACTGGTACCGCGAGGCCGCCGAGGCGGGCAGCCGCAACGGCGCGTTCAACCTCGGGCTGCTGCTGGCCCGCGAGGGCAGCGAGCCGGAGGCCGCCCTGTGGTGGACCCGTGCCGCCGACGCCGGTCACGGCCGCGCCGCGCTGCGGATGGCGCTGCTGGCCGCCCGGCACGGCGAGCTGGCCGAGGCCCAGGGCTGGTGCGCGCGGGCGGTCGAGTGCGGCCCCGCCGAGGTCGCGGAGCGTGCCGCGCGCCTGACCGACGCCCTGAAGCAGGAGCTCACGGCGTAGCAGGGCGCCGGGCGCCCCCGCCCGTCCGTCCGGAACTGATTTGCACCGCTCAGCGCCGCTGGTCTACAGTGAGGACACAACGACGCGGGGTGGAGCAGCTCGGTAGCTCGCTGGGCTCATAACCCAGAGGTCGCAGGTTCAAATCCTGTCCCCGCTACTTCGGTACGAAGGCCCGGCTCCTGAGAAATCAGGAGCCGGGCCTTCGTCATTCCCCCAGGTGTGCGCCCTGAGGTGCCCCGGATCGTTCCGGACGGGTAGCAGCTCGGACATCGTTCGGGCAAAAGCGTGCAAACAGCCTTGGAAGCTCTCCCCGCCCGCGCGATCCTGGTCCCCTACGCGGTGCGAGGAGGCGGGGTTGCTGCGCGGACGGTTGGGGCGGACCGTGCTGCGCCGGCGGGACGGGTCGGCACCGGCCGCGGTGCTGGACGCGGAGCGCTGGAGCGGGCTGTGCGAGGCGGCCGTGTCCGGCCGCCCGGAGGCCGTCGGGGCGCTGCTGGACGCCCTGCGGGCCACCGCGGACGGCGGCCTCCCGTACGACCGCGCGGCGGCCCTCGACGCGCTGCTGCGGTCGCCCCCCGAACTGCTGCCCCGGCTGGACCGCGGCGCGCGGGCCCACGGGGGTGCGGCCCCGCTGCCGCGTCCCGGCGCCGCTGATCCGCTGCGGCTGCTGCTCGCCTCGCTGGACCGCGACGGCCGTGTCCGGCAGGCCGCCGTGGAGGCGCTGGCGGGGGTCGGCGGGCCGCTGGCCGCCGCGGCGCTGGCGCTGCGCACCGTCGACTGGGTGCCCGCGGTGCGGGAGTGCGCCGCGGCCGCGCTGCCCGCGCGGACCGCTCCCGACGAGGTCGCGGCCGCGCTGCGGCTGCTGCTGCGGCTGCGCGGCAGGCGCCGGGCGGGCGGCCTGGCCGGGTACCGCGCGGTGCTCGCGGAGCCGGGGCACCGGCGTGCGGTGCGGGCGCTGGCCGCCGACGGCGACCTGCGGACCCGCCGCTTCGGCATGGAACTGGCCCTGGAGCTGGGGGAGTACGTACGCGGCGACCTGCTGCGGGCCGCCCTGCACGACCGGGACCAGGTCTGTCGGCGGCTGTGCGCGGAACGGCTGCTGGAGATCGATCCGGAGCAGGCGGGGCAGCTGATGGGGGCGCGCGGCGCGGTGGTGCGGGAACTGGCGGTGGCCGCGCTGCCCGCGGACGTGCCGGCCGCCCGCCTGGTGCCGGTGCTCGCCGACCCGGCCCGGATGGTGCGGGCGCAGGCGCGCTGGCAGCTGTACCGGCGCGGTGAGCCGCCGGCCCGGGTCTACCGCAGGCAGCTCGGCCGCTGCGCGCCCGGCACCCCGGCGGGGCTGGTGGCCGGCCTGCTGGTGGGGCTGGGGGAGTGCGGGGACGCGGCGGACGTCCCGCTGCTGCTGCGCTTCGCCGAGCCGGGGCCGCCCGAGCGGCCGGCGCGGGTGCGGCGCTGCGCCGTGCGGGCGGTGGGGCGGCTGGCTCCCGCGAACGATCTGGTGCGGCTGCTCGCGCCGCTGGCGCTCGACCCCGACGCGGGGGTGGCCAGGGAGGTGTTCGACGCGCTGGCGCGGGTGGCCGCGCAGGTGCCCGCCGAGACGGTCTGGGTCGGCAGGACCCGGACGGAGCCCGCGGTGCGCAGGGCGGCCGAGCGGCTCGCGCCGGACGCGGCGGCCGGCTCCGTCAGGCGCAGTCGGGGCACAGACCGCGGAAGGTGACCTCGACCTCGGCGACGGTGAAGCCGTAGCGCTCGGCCGCGGGCAGGCTCGCCAGCGGGTCGCCCGCGGGGTGCACGTCGCGGATGGTGCCGCAGCGCGAGCAGATCAGGTGCTGGTGCGGCCGGTGCGCGTTCGGGTCGTACCGCTTGGCGCGGCCGTCCGTCGCCACCTCGATGACCTCGCCGAGGGTCACCATCTCGCCCAGCGTGTTGTAGACGGTCGCCCGGGAGATCTCCGGCAGCCGGGCGGCGGCGCGGGCGTGCACCTCGTCGGCGGTCAGATGGACGTGCTCGCCGTCGAGGACCTCGGCCACCACCCGCCGCTGGGCGGTCAGCCGCCAGCCGCGTTCGCGCAGTCGTCCCAGTAGGTCACTCATACCGATGAGCTTAACAGTCATGAGTCCGGATCCCGAAGGAGTCCGGTGATGGTTCTCTTCTTGACTTGGACTCTGTCTATCGTAGGATCGATTCCGACGGACAGGTCGATCAGGATCCAGGGAGACGCACGTGACGGTTCAGGAAACGGGCCCGCTGACCACCGAGGCCGGCGCGCCGGTGGCGGACAACCAGAACAGCCAGACGGCGGGGCCGGGCGGCCCGGTGCTGATCCAGGACCAGTCGCTGCTGGAGAAGCTCGCGCACTTCAACCGGGAGCGCATACCGGAGCGCGTCGTGCACGCCCGTGGCGCCGGCGCCTACGGCACCTTCACGCTGACGCGCGACGTCTCGCAGTGGACGCGGGCGGCGTTCCTCTCCGAGGTCGGCAAGCAGACCGAGACCTTCCTGCGGTTCTCCACCGTGGCGGGCAACCTCGGCTCCGCGGACGCGGTCCGCGACCCGCGCGGTTTCGCGCTGAAGTTCTACACCGAGGACGGCAACTACGACCTCGTCGGGAACAACACCCCGGTGTTCTTCATCAAGGACGCCATCAAGTTCCCCGACTTCATCCACACCCAGAAGCGCGACCCGTACACCGGCTCCCAGGAGGCGGACAACGTATGGGACTTCTGGGGCCTGAGTCCGGAGTCCACGCACCAGGTGACCTGGCTCTTCGGCGACCGCGGCATCCCGGCCTCGTTCCGGAACATGAACGGCTACGGCTCGCACACCTACCAGTGGAACAACGCGGCCGGCGAGGTCTTCTGGGTCAAGTACCACTTCAAGACCGACCAGGGCATCAAGAACCTGACCACGGCCGAGGCCAACCAGCTCTCGGGCATGGACCCGGACTCCCACCAGCGCGACCTGCGCGAGTCCATCGAGCGCGGCGAGTTCCCGTCCTGGACGGTGCAGGTCCAGGTGATGCCGGCGGCCGACGCGGCGGGCTACCGCTTCAACCCGTTCGACCTCACCAAGGTGTGGCCGCACGCGGACTACCCGCCGATCGAGATCGGCCGCCTCGAGCTCAACCGCAACCCGGAGAACATCTTCGCCGAGGTCGAGCAGTCGATCTTCTCCCCGGCGCACTTCGTGCCCGGCGTCGGCCCGTCGCCCGACAAGATGCTGCAGGGCCGGCTGTTCGCGTACGGCGACGCCCACCGCTACCGCGTCGGCATCAACGCCGACCACCTGCCGGTGAACCGGCCGCACGCCACGGTGGCGCGCACCAACAGCCGTGACGGCTACCTGTACGACGGCCGCCACAAGGGTGCCAAGAACTACGAGCCGAACAGCTTCGGCGGCCCGCAGCAGACCAACGTGCCGCTGTGGCAGCCGCTGCCGGTCACCGGTACCGACGCCGCCTCCGAGGCGCCCACGCACGCCGAGGACAACGACTTCGTGCAGGCCGGCAACCTCTACCGCTCGCTGTCCGAGGACGAGAAGGAGCGCCTGGTCGACAACCTGGCGCAGTTCATCGCCAAGGTGTCGCGCGACGACATCGCCGAGCGCGCGGTGAACAACTTCCGCCAGGCGGACCCCGACTACGGCAAGCGGCTGGAAGCCGCGGTCCAGGCCCTCCGCGGCTGACCGGACGCCTGCCGTACAACCGAAGAGGCCGGACGCCATGGGGCTCCGGCCTCTTCGCTGTCCGGGGCCGGGTTCAGCCGGCCATGGCTTCCTGGGCCGCGGGGGCGGCCCGGGACGGGGTCCAGCAGCGGATGATGTCGCGGACCGACACGATGCCGACCGGGTCGCGGCCGTCCAGCACGATCAGGTGCCGGAAGCCGCCGTGCACCATGGCGGACGCGGCGTCCTCCAGGGTCCATTCGGGCGTCGCGAAGACGACGTCGGTGGTGGTGTGGTCGTGGGCGGTCTCGACGTCCGGGTCCAGGCCCGCGCCGACGGCGTTGAGGATGTCGCGTTCGGTGAGGATGCCGAGTCCCCAGGTGTCGGAGTCGAGGACGACGGCCGCGCCGATCCTCCGGGCGGCCATCAGGCCGGCTGCCTGGCGCAGGGTGTGGGCGGGTCCGATGGTCAGGACGACGGTGCTCATGGCGTCTCGGACGAGCATGGGCTACCCCTAGAGAATGCGTTCACAAGTTCACAAGCTCGGGCATTCTCATGTTCACATGCTCCGACCCGCGCAGCAAGGGGAGGTACCGGGCGGGTTCGCTCAGCCCGTGCGTCCGAGGTAGCCGAGCAACTCCTCGTGCAGGAGCCCGTTCGAGGCCGCCGCGTTGGTGCCGAACGGGCCTGGCTCGCCGTCCAGGCTGGTGTACCGGCCGCCGGCCTCCTGGACGATGACGGCGGGTGCCGCCATGTCCCACAGGCTCAGCTCCGGCTCGGCGCAGATGTCGACCGAGCCCTCGGCGACCATCATGTACGGCCAGAAATCGCCGTAGCCGCGGGTGCGCCAGCAGTTCCTGGACAGGTGCAGGAAGCCGTCGAGCCGGCCCTGCTCCTCCCAGCCGCTGAGCGAGGAGTACGCGAAGGACGCGTCGTCCAGCTTGTTGATCTTCGACACCTGCAGCCGCGTGGCGGCCGACAGGCTGCGCCCGGTGTACGCCCCCCGGCCCTTGGAGGCCCACCAGCGCCGCCCGAGCGCCGGCGCGGAGACCACGCCCACCACACCCTCGTCGCCGTGCTCGCCGCTCACCACCAGGGAGATGAGGGTGGCCCAGACCGGCACCCCGCGCACGTAGTTCTTGGTGCCGTCGATCGGGTCGACGATCCAGCGGCGCGGGCCGTTGCCGTGGCTGCCGTACTCCTCGCCGAGCACCGCGTCCCGGGGCCGGGCCCGGCCCAACTGGCTGCGGATCAGCTCCTCCGCCGCCTTGTCGGCCTCGCTCACCGGCGTCATGTCGGGCTTGGTCTCCACCTTGAGGTCCAGAGCCTTGAAGCGCTCCATGGTGGTGGCGTCGGCGGCATCCGCGAGGATGTGGGCGAGGCGCAGGTCGTCGTTGAAGTCGGGCATAACGCGAACAGTAGCGATCGCAACCGGCCGAGGTCACGCGGAGAGTGCGCGGAGCCTTGACAGGGGTCAGCGGCGCGTCAATTCTTTGCCCACGGCCGCTGTCCGGGACATATGCGGGGCCTTGGAGGCAACCAATGCCTACTGCGCGGGAAGCATTACTGGACGCGGCTCTGGCCGCACTGGGTGCCCGGCCCTGGGCGGCGGTGCGGATGGTGGACGTCGCCGTGTCGGCCGGGGTGTCCCGGCAGACCCTCTACAACGAGTTCAGCAGCAAGGAAGGCCTCGCCCGCGCGCTCGCGCGACGCGAGGCCGACACGTTTCTGGCCGGGGTGGAGAACGCGCTGGCGGAAGCGGAGCGGCACGGCGCCGACGCGGGCGACTGCTTCGCCGCCGCGACGGCCTGGACGCTGCACAGCGCGCGCCGCAGCCCGCTGGTCCGCGCCACGCTGACGGGCTGCCGCAGCGAGCGGCTGCCGGCCGCGGCGGTCGCCGGGATCCCGGTCCAGCGCTCGCCGCATCCGGGGCGGGCCGCGGCGCCGCCCGCTCCGGGGGCGCGCCACCCGGCGGACGGGGCGCCGCCGTCGCCCGCCGAGCTCGTCACCGAGATCCGCAACCGGGCCGTCGGCGCTCTCGAACACGGCTACCCGAAGCTGGATCTGGCCGACATCGGCTGGGCCTGCGAGGTCGCGGTCCGGCAGACGCTCGCCTACGTCGTGGCCCCTTCGGCCTCCGACGAGGACGCCTGCCTTCAGGTCGCCCGGCTGGTGCGCGGACTGCTGGCGCGCGGCTGGTAGGCCCCGGCCCAGCCCCGCAGGGTCCCGAGCGGGGCGCCCGGCGTCAGTGCGAGGAGCCGGAGAGCTGCAGGCCGATGACGCCCGCCAGGACCAGGACGATCGAGACGATCTTGAGCGTCGAGACGATGTCACCGAGGAAGACCATGCCGTAGATCGCGGTCCCCGAGGCGCCGATCCCGGTCCACACCGCGTACGCGGGGCCGACGTCCAGCTTGCGCAGGGACAGGGTGAGCAGGCCGAAGCTCCCCAGGGCGAAGACCGCGAAGGCGATCGTCGGCCACAGGCGGGTGAACCCGTGGGAGAGCTTGAGACAGACCGCGAAGCCGGTCTCCAGGATGCCTGCGACCACCACGAGCAGCCATGCCATCCGAGGTGCCTCCCGTTCCGTCGCCGTGCCCGCCGTCCGCGGCGCTGCTGTCGGACTGATGGATCATCACACAGCATGCCCAGAAATGGCGGCAACGCTCCTGGGACGGAACGGCAAACGGGCGAACGGACGAAAGAAGCCCCGGAGGGCGCCGCGGATCAGTCGCCCTCGCGGCGTTCCCGGGTCGCGAGCAGCCGGCGCAGCGAGTCCAGCCGGGCCGGGTCGGCGTGCCCCGCGGCGACCCACGCGTCCAGCGCGCACTCGGGCTCGTCGTGGCTGCAGCCGCGCGGGCACCCCTCGGTCCCGGCCACCAGTTCGGGGAAGGCGAGGATGACGCGCGACGGGTCGATGTGGTGCAGCCCGAAGGAGCGCACGCCCGGCGTGTCCACGACCCAGCCGTCGTCGCCGGGCAGCGGGAGCGCCAGCGCGGACGTGGTGGTGTGCCGGCCGCGGCCGGTGACGGCGTTGACGATGCCGGTGGCGCGCTGCCGCTCGACCAGCGCGTTCACCAGGGTCGTCTTGCCGACGCCGCTGTGCCCGACGAAGGCGGTGATACGGCCCTTGAGGCGCTCGCGGACCGCGTCCACCCCGCCGGTCAGGAAGTTGTCGCGGTTGGTGACCACGTAGGCCACGCCGAGCGTCGCGTAGGTCTCCAGCAGCTTGTCCGGCGAGGCCAGGTCGGACTTGGTGAGCACGAGCAGCGGCTCCAGGCCCGCGTCGTACGCCGCCACCAGACATCGGTCGATCATGCGGGGGCGCGGCTCGGGGTCGGCCAGCGCGGTGACGATCGCGAGCTGGTCGGCGTTGGCCACGACCACCCGCTCGTACGGGTCGTCGTCGTCGGCGGTGCGGCGCAGCACGGACTTGCGCGGCTCGACGCGCACGATCCGCGCCAGGGTGTCCTTGTCGCCGGACAGGTCGCCGACGACCGCCACCCGGTCGCCCACCACGGCGCTCTTGCGGCCCAGCTCGCGGGCCTTCATCGCGACGATGGTCCGGTCGCCGATCAGGACGTGCAGCCGGCCGCGGTCCACGGTCAGGACCATGCCCTCGGCCGCGTCCTCGTGCTTGGGCCGGATGTTGGTGCGGGGGCGGTTGCCCTTGGTGTTGGGGCGGACGCGGATGTCGTCCTCGTCGGGGTTCTTGCCGTAGCGACGCATGGCGCGGTCAGCCCCGCCCCGCCGTGACGGAGGAGGCGCCGAGCATGTCGGCCCACAGCTCCGGGAACTCCGGCAGCGTCTTGGCGGTGGTGGCGACGTTCTCCACCTGGACGCCGGGGACGGCCAGGCCGAGCACGGCCGCCGCCGTCGCCAGCCGGTGGTCGTCGTAGGTGTGGAAGACCCCGCCGTGCAGCGCCCTGGGCCGGATGCGCAGGCCGTCCTCGGTCTCGGTGGCGTCGCCGCCCAGACCGTTGATCTCGGCGACGAGGGCCGCGAGGCGGTCCGTCTCGTGCAGCCGCAGGTGCGCGACCCCGGACAGCACGGACTGTGAGTCGGCCAGCGCGGCGACCGCCGCGATGACGGGCGTCAGCTCGCCGACCTCGTGCAGGTCCGCGGTGATCCCCAGGATCCGCCCGGTGCCGGTGAACGTCAGCCCCTGCTCGGTCAGCTCGCAGGCACCGCCCATCCGGGTGAAGATCTCCCGCAGTGCCTCGCCCGGTTGGGTGGTCCGCTCGGGCCAGTCCGGCACGGTGACCCGGCCGCCGGTGACCAGCGCCGCCGCGAGGAACGGCGCCGCGTTCGACAGGTCGGGCTCCACCGTCAGGTCCCGCCCGAGCAGCGCGCTCGGCGCGACCCGCCACACGTTCGGCTCGCCGCCGTCCTGCGGGGCGTCGACCTTCGCGCCCGCGAGCCGCAGCATGTCGATCGTCATGCGGATGTGGGGGAGGGAGGGGAGCGTGCGGCCGGTGTGCCGCAGCTCCAGGCCCTGGTTGAAGCGCGGCCCGGACAGCAGCAGCGCGCTCACGAACTGCGAGGACGACGAGGCGTCGACCTCCACCTTCCCGCCGGACAGCGAGCCGGCGCCCTGCACGGTCAGCGGCATCGCGCCGCGTCCCTCGTCGTCGATCCGGGCGCCCAGCGTGCGCAGCGCGTCGATGACGCCCTGCAGCGGCCGCTCGTAGGCGCGCGGGTCGCCCTCGAAGCGGACCGGGCCGTCGGCCAGCGTGGCGACCGGCGGCAGGAAGCGCATGACGGTGCCGGCGTTGCCGACGTCGACCCGGGCCGGGCCGTACAGGCCGGCCGGGATGACCCGCCAGACCTCGCCGCCGCCGACGGTGTTCACCTGCTCGTCGATCTGCACGCCCATGGCGCGCAGCGCGTCCGCCATCAGCACGGTGTCGCGGCTGCGCAGCGGGCGGCGGATCCAGCCGGGCTCCGACGCGTGCGCGGCGAGCACCAGGGCGCGGTTGGTGACCGATTTGGATCCGGGCACCGTGACCGTCGCGTCGACGGGGCCGGGGGCGACGGGGGCGGGCCAGAGAGCGGTGCGCGGGGAACTGTCGGTCATGGGAGCCAAGCCTAGTGGCTGACGGCGGCCCCGCCCCGGGTGCGGAGGCCGCGCGCAAGGCCTTCGGGGGCCGTACCGGGCCCGGTACGGGCCCCGCGCGGAGTCACAGCCCGAGCAGCCAGCGGCCCCCGCCGACGAGCGAGCAGACGGCCGTCGCGTAGAAGAGCAGCAGCCACAGCCCCACCGGCGTGTGCGTCAGCCGGCCCAGCTGGTCCGCGTCCGAGGTGTTGGACCGTTCGCGTCTGCGGGTGCGCTGCAGCTCGAAGACCGGGCGCGAGCCGCCGAGCAGCAGGAACCACACGACGAGGTAGGCGAAGGCCGCCTGCACCTGCGGCCCGGTCAGCCAGGACACCAGCAGGAACGCGGCGCCGGTGACCAGGACCGTGAGCGCCCCGTACGCGTTGCGGATCATGACCAGCATCGCCAGCAGCAGCGCCGTCGCCCCCCACAGCAGCGCCGTGATGTGCCCGGCGGCCAGCAGCGCGGCCCCGGCCAGGCCCAGCAGCGGCGGCGCGGTGTACCCGGCGGCGGCCGTCAGCACCATGCCGAGCCCGGAGGGCTTGCCGCGCGAGACGGTCAGCCCCGAGGTGTCCGAGTGCAGCCTGATGCCCTCCAGGCTGCGGCCGGTCAGCAGCGCGAGCAGCCCGTGGCCGCCCTCGTGCGCGATCGTGATCGCGTTGCGGCTCAGCCGCCAGACGCCGTCGGGCAGCACGGCGGCCAGGGCTATCAGGGCCGCCCCGCCGACCAGCCAGGCCGACGGATCGGGCTGCGTGCCGATCACGCGGTCCCACAGTTCGGTGAAGCTCTTGATATCCATCGTTCCCCTGCAACGAGCGGTGCGGTGTCGGAGTGCCGTGGCAGTCTGGCACTCATGTGCGGTCGATATGCGGCGAGCCGGCAACCCGAGGACCTGGCGGCTCTGTTCGAGGTGCGGCAGCAGGCCCCGGAGGAGGAGTGGGCGCCGAACTGGAACGTGGCGCCGACGGCCTCGGTGCACGTCGTGCTGGAGCGCCCGGTGAAGGGCGCGCCGAGCCCGGAGCCGGTGCGGCAGCTGCGGCGGCTGCGCTGGGGGCTCGTGCCGTCCTGGGCGAAGACACCGGACGTCGGCGTGAAGATGATCAACGCGCGGGCGGAGACGGTGCACGAGAAGCCGTCCTTCCGCCGCCCCTTCAGCGCCCGCCGCTGCCTCGTACCCGCCGACGGGTACTACGAGTGGCTGACCGCGCACGACGAGCGCCAGTTGGAGGAGCAGGGGAAGAAGAAGCGGGCGCGCAAGCAGCCGTACTTCGTGACCCCCGCGGACGGCTCGGTGATGGCGATGGCCGGGCTGTACGAGTTCTGGCGGGACCGGACGCTGCCCGACGACCACCCGCAGGCCTGGTGGTCCACCTGCACCGTGATCACGACGGAGGCGGAGCGGACCCCGCCGGCCGGCTTCACCGGCGAGGGCCCCGCCAGCCTGGCCGACATCCACCCCCGGATGCCGCTGGTGCTGACGCCGGACCGCTGGGACGCCTGGCTGGATCCGGCCACCACCGACCCCGAGGAGATACGCGGCCTGCTGGTGCCGCCGCCGGCCGGATCGATGCGGGTGTATCCGGTGGGCACGGAGGTCAGCAACGTCAGGAACAACGGGCCGCGGCTGACCGACGCGCTGGCCGCTCCCGAGGAGGAGACCCTTTTCTGACCGGGACCGGCAGGATGGGGCGGGTGATCGACACACCGGCGGGCGAGGCCCGCGTGACGTGGTACGACGGCGGACGCGGCGCGCGGGCGGTCCTCGCGCTGGGGCACGGCGCCGGGGGCGGCATCGAGGCGCGCGACCTGGTCGCCCTGGCCGCCGCGCTGCCGCCCCTGGGGGTGACCGTGGCGCTGGTGGAGCAGCCGTGGCGGGTCGCCGGGAAGAAGGTGGCGCCCGCGCCCAAGACGCTGGACGTGGCCTGGCGCGCGCTGTGGCCCGTCCTGGCCGGGCGCGGCCTGCCGGTGGTCGCGGGCGGCCGCAGCGCCGGGGCGCGGGTGGCCTGCCGGACCGCCGTGGAGCTGGGGGCGGTCGCCGTGCTGGCGCTGTCGTTCCCGCTGCACCCGCCGGGCCGGCCGGAGAAGTCGCGGGCCGCCGAGCTGCTGGGGGCAGGTGTCCCCACTCTGGTGGTGCAGGGCGGCCGGGATCCTTTCGGGCCGCCGGAGGAGTTCCCCGCCGGGACAAAGATCGTCGCGGTGCCGTACGCGGACCACGGCTTCGCCGTGCCCAAGAAGGCCGATCTCTCCCAGGAGGAGGCACTCGGCGTGATCACGGAGGGTGTCGGCGGCTGGCTGGCCGGACTCGGACACACGTCTGTTCGCACACAGGCGCGGCAACGGCGGGAATGACCGCTGAGGCGCATGCGTTGTCCGGATCACCGGTACGAAAACGCAGAGTGAGGAAGGCCGCCGCATGGTTTCAGCCGCATGCCAGCCACGCGCGAACGCGAAGGCGAAGGCACCCTACCTGGACTGGGCCCAGTGGCCTGCGACAGGCGGCAGGACCGGCACGCCCGGCACGCCGATCTCCAGCGGGATATCCTCCGAACCGAGCGGGTCCGGCTTCGGCCCCGTGACCGTTTTGGAGGAGGTGGTTCCGGTCACCGGCACCGACGACGGCACCGCGGGTGCTGCGGGCACGGCCGGCGAGGAAGCACAGGAGAGCTCCGCGGAGCGCAACGAGCGTTTCGAGCGCGACGCCCTCACTTTCCTCGACCAGATGTACTCGGCCGCGCTGCGGATGACCCGCAACCCCGCGGACGCCGAGGACCTGGTGCAGGAGACGTACGCGAAGGCGTACGCGTCCTTCCACCAGTTCCGCGAGGGCACCAACCTCAAGGCGTGGCTCTACCGCATCCTCACCAACAGCTTCATCAACTCCTACCGCAAGAAGCAGCGCGAGCCGCTGCGCAGCGGGTCGGAGGAGATCGAGGACTGGCAGCTCGCACGCGCCGAGTCGCACATGTCGACCGGCCTGCGTTCGGCCGAGTCCCAGGCGCTCGACCACCTGCCGGACTCCGACGTGAAGTCGGCGCTGCAGGCGATCCCCGAGGAGTTCCGCATCGCGGTCTATCTCGCGGATGTCGAGGGCTTTGCGTACAAGGAGATCGCCGACATCATGGGGACACCCATCGGCACGGTGATGTCCCGACTGCACCGCGGGCGGCGCCAGCTGCGCTCGATGCTCGAGGACTACGCCCGTGAGCGCGGGCTCGTCCCGGCCGGCGCGGGAGACGAGAAGGGCTCAGGGACATGAGCTGCGGCAACGCACACGAGACGGACTGCTCCGAGGTGCTCGACCACCTCTACGAGTACCTCGACGAGGAGATGTCCGACGACGCCTGCGCCAAGTTCAGGGAGCACTTCGACGAGTGCCACCCCTGCTTGGAGAAGTACGGCCTCGAGCAGGCGGTGAAGAAGCTCGTCAAGCGCTGCTGCGGCAGCGACGACGTCCCCACCGACCTCCGGTCGAAGGTCATGATGCGGATCGAGCTGATCCGCTCCGGCGAGATCGCCCCGGTGCCGGAGCAGGCACCCGAGATCATCGCCGGGAGCGGGGCCGAAGCTCACCCGTAGGGGTGACGGTCGGCGGCGTCAATCCGCTCAAACCGCACATCGGTCTCCCGCCCGACGGGCGCGGCCCTATTCTCCGAGGACTCATCGGGGGCTGAGCCGCGCCCGTCTCGGGCACTGGGAGGCAGGGTGCTGGGTTCGAGGATCCTGTCGGGCCGCTCGACGGCCGCGGCCGGCGCCCTGCGGTCGAAAGTCGGCGTGAGCCTGCGGACGCTGCCGCCGGCCGCCCGCGGCTGGGTCGCGGTGGTCCTGCTCGCCGCCGCCCTGTGCGCGGCCCCCGCGCTCGACACCCGTACGCCCTGGACCACGGTCGCGGTGCTCGCCGTCCTCTACGCGGTCTGCGAGCTCGGCTTCCTGCCCGCGGGAGGCGGGAGCCCGTCGGCCGCCCGCCGCGACCCCGGGGGCGAGGCGCCGGCCGGGATCGGCTCGTTCTACCCGGTGCTGCTCGCCGCGGCGCTGATGCTGCCGCCGTCCGCCGCCGCGCTCGTCGCCCTGCCGGGGTCGATGGTCGGCCGGGTCGCGCGCAGCCCCCGGTGGCTGCGGCGCTGCTGGCGCGCCGGGCAGCTCGCCGTCGCCACCTTCGCGGCGGGCCACGCGCAGCGGCTGCTGGACGGCGAACGCGCCCTGCGCGACCTCGACTTCCCGTACCTGCTGCTGCCGGCCGCCGCGGCGGCGCTCACCTTCTGCGTGGTCGCCACCACCCTCGTCGGAGGCGTGCTCGTCACCGCCGAGCGCTGCCCGCCGCGCGCCGCCTGGGGCACCCCGCTGCTGGGCTCGATCGCCCCGCACCTGACCTACGGGATGGTCGGGCTGATGATGGCGGCGCTGTGGCGCGGCTCGTACGGGGCCTTCGCCGCCGTCCTGGTGCTGCTTCCCATGTACATCGCCTGCTGGGTCTTCGCGCAGGTCCACCGCGAGCACACCGCCCACCGGGCGACCGTCCGGGCCCTGGTGCAGGCCGTCGAGATCAAGGACCGCTACACGCGCGGCCACAGCGAGCGCGTCGGCCGCGCCTCGGTGTTCATCGCCCGCGAGCTGGGGATGGCCGAGGACCGGGTGGACGCGCTGCGCTTCGCCGGGATCCTGCACGACATCGGCAAGATCGGCGTCCCCACCCGGCTGCTGCGCAAGAACGGCCCGCTCACCCCGGAGGAGCGCCGGGTGATCGAGCTGCACCCGGAGTACGGCCACGAGGTGGTGCGCGGCATCGCGTTCCTCGGCGAGGCCCGCGCCGCGATCCTGCACCACCACGAGCGGATGGACGGCAGCGGCTACCCCTTCGGGCTGACCGGCGAGCAGATCCCCCAGTTCGCCCGGGTCGTCGCCGTCGCCGACGCCTTCGACGCGATGACCTCCACCCGCAGCTACCGCCGGGCCAGGGGCGTCGGCGAGGCGCTGGACGAGCTGCGCCGCTGCTCGGGGACGCACTTCGACCCCGCCATGGTCGCCGGCCTCGTCAGCGCGCTCGACCGGCACGTCTGGACCCCCACCGCGACGGCCGACCCGTCCGACCTGCCCCTGCCCGGCGGGCCCGGCCTGCCGCCGCCGCGCCCCGGGGGCCGCCCCGCCACGGCTCCCGCGCCGGACCACCGCCCGTGACGGCGCTCCGCGACGAGCCGGCGCCCCGGCCACCCCGATGGCCCCGCGCCCGCGGCACGGCCGGCTCCCGCCCGCCCGCCGTCGTGGGGGCGGTCTACGCGGCCACCGCGCTGCTCACCGCCGTGGCGATCGGCTGGACGGTGTGGGCCGGCGTCACCGAGCCGGCGAGCGCCGCCGCCTTCGCCGCGCTGATCGCGGTGGGGGAGGCGACCCGGATCCCGCTGCCCGGCGACCGCGAGGCGACGCCGCTGGCCACCGCGGGGGCGCTGGCGTACGCGCTGCTCGGCGAGGCGGACGGCAGCCGGACCTCGCACGGAGTGCTGCAGGTCACCGCGGTCGTCGTGGTGGCCGCCGCGCTCGGCCGGCTCGCCCGTACGGCGGCCTGCCCCCGCACGGCCGCCTCCCGCGCCGAGGGCGCCGCCGACCCGCGCGCCCTGGACGACGCCGCCCGCCGCGTGCTCGCCGTGGCCTTCGCCGCCACCTGCTTCCAGCCGCTCTACAATTCCGGCCTGCTGCGGCGGTTCCTCGACCCCGGCCCGCTCTACGCGCTGTTCCTGTTCGCGCTGCTGGCGCTCACCGCCCTGTGCGACGCCGTCCTGGCCGCCACCCTCGCCACCGCCAGGACGGGGCACCCCTTCGCGCCCGTGCTGCGCGACGAGGTGCGGGCGCTGGCCACCATCGGGTCCGCGGTCTGCGCCGGCGGGGTCGTGATGGCCCTGGCGGTCGGCGTCGCCGGACTCTGGGCGCTGCCCGTCTTCAGCCTCCCGCTGCTCCTCACCCAGGTCTCGCTCCGCCGCCACGCCGCGATCCGGGCCACCTACCGGCAGACCATCGCCTCCCTCGCCCGCGCCACCGAGGTGGCCGGCTACACCCCGGCGGGCCACGCCCGCCGGGTGACCGCCCTCGGCCGGGAGGTCGGCCGGGAGCTGGGGATGGCCCAGCGCGAGCTGCTGCTGCTGGAGTACGCCGCCCTCATGCACGACATCGGCCAGCTCTCCCTCGTCGACCCCGTCCCCGGCGGCGCCACCGAGCCGCTCGCGCCCGAGGAGCAGCGCCGCATCGCGCTGCTGGGCGGTGTCGTGGTCCGGCAGACCGGTGTCCCCGCCGAGGTGGCCGTGATCGTGGAGCGCCAGGCCGACCCGTACCGCGAACAGCCCCTCGCCGGCCGTATCGTCCGCGCCGTCAACGCGTACGAGGACCTGACCGGCGGCACAGCGGCCCTGGACCGCCGTCTGGCGGCCGTGGAGCGGCTGCGGCTCTCCACCGCCAGGGACTACGATCCGGCCGTCGTGGACGCGCTGACCCGGGTTCTCGCCCGTGGCGGGGCGGGCCGGGCCCCGGCCGGGAACCGGAAGTCGATGAGCGGTGCTCGCGACCGACATGGTTGGATGCGGCTGGGGATGGCAAGGAGGAGTGGTGAGGACCGGAATCCGGGCTGAAGCCACGGCCGATATGTGGAAGGTTGTCACCGACCGGGGAGACAACCTGCGGGGGAACGGGAGCGTCGTCATGCTGGAGACCGTGGAGCGGGACATCCCGGTTCTCACCGAGATGCCGGGAATGGTCACCGGGCTGAAGGTGTCCGAGGAGGACGTGGTGCGGAAAGGCAACGTCCTGGCCGTGATCGGCTGAGCAGGCAGGCGGGAATCGTGAGGATCTTCGGCAGAGTGCGGCACCGGCCCTCCCCTACGTGGCGGCAGGCCACCGACCGCGCCTTCTCGCTCATCGGCGACGGGCGCTACGAGGACGCGGGAGCGCTGCTCACGCGTGCCGCCGACATGGAACCGTGGCTCTCGGAGTCCTGGTACAACCTCGCGCTGCTGCACAAGTTCCGCCACGACTGGGAGCAGGCCCGGACGGCCGGGCTGCGCGCCGTGGCGCTGCTGGACCGCGACTCCGGCGCCCCGGACTGGTGGAACCTCGGCATCGCGGCCACCGCGCTGCAGGACTGGCCGCTGGCCCGCCGCTCCTGGCAGGCGTACGGGCTGCGGCTGCCGTCCGGCTCCGCGGAGAGCGCCTCCGAGGAGGCGGTCCGCCTCGCGCTCGGCAGCGCCGCCGTGCGGCTGTCGCCCGAGGGCGAGGCCGAGGTCGTCTGGGGCCGGCGGCTGGACCCGGCGCGCATCGAGGTGCTGAGCATCCCGCTGCCGTCGTCCGGGCGGCGCTGGGGCGAGGTCGTCCTGCACGACGGCGTCCCGCACGGCGAGCGCGCCACCGCGGAGGGCTCCGCGAAGTCGGTCTACCCGGTCTTCGACGAGATCGAGCTGTGGGCGCCCTCGCCGGTGCCGACGTGGCTGGTCCTGCTGGAGGCCGCCACGGCCTCCGACCGGGACGCCCTGGAGCGGCTGGCCGCCGACGCGGGCTTCGCCGCCGAGGACTGGTCGTCGTCCGTGCGGCTGCTGTGCCGTACCTGTTCGGAGAGCCGGATGCCCACCGACGACGGCTCCGCGACCTCCCGGGACCCGCACGACCACGGGGAGCCGGGCCACCCGGGCCACCTCAGCCACCACAGCGCGGGCACCCTGTGGGTCCCCGAACGCGAGTGCGGCATAGCGGCACCCGCTGCGCTCGTACGGGGCCTTCTCGACAGCTGGATCGCGGACAGCCCGGACACCCGGGACTGGCGTGATCTGGAGGAGGTCTGCTGACCTCGCGCGGCCCCGTACGCTTGACGGGTCTATGACGGAATTGGGAAGGCGTACGGCGGAACATGTCGCAGCAGGAAACCGAGAAGCAGCAGGACCGGCACGTCCACGTCCACGATGACGCGTCGGAGTTCCTCGACGACGTCACGGACGCCGAGGCGCGCGAGCTGGCGTACCGCGAGCGCGGCACGGCCCGCCCGATCACCGTCGTGGGCAACCCGGTGCTCCACCGGGAGTGCCGCGACGTCACGGAGTTCGACGACGCGCTGGCCGCCCTCGTGGACGACATGTTCGCGAGCCAGAAGGCCGCCGAGGGGGTCGGCCTCGCCGCCAACCAGATCGGTGTCGACCTCAAGGTCTTCGTCTACGACTGCCCGGACGACGACGGCGTGCGCCACACCGGCGCCATCTGCAACCCCGTCCTGGACGAGATCCCCGCCGACCGGCGCGTGCTCGACGACTCCAACGAGGGCTGCCTGTCGGTGCCCGGCGCCTACATGGAGCTGGCCCGCCCGGACTACGCGATCGTCCGCGGCCTGGACCTGAAGGGCAACCCCATCGCCCTGGAGGGCACCGGCTACTTCGCCCGCTGCCTCCAGCACGAGACCGACCACCTGTACGGCCGGCTCTACATCGACCGCCTCTCCAAGCGCGACCGCAAGGACGTGCTGCGCCAGATGGAAGAGGCCACCCCGAAGTTCGCGACGGTCCCCAACGACTGACCGCCCGCGGGCGGCAGCACGCGTAAGGGCCCGGCTCCAGGAGCCGGGCCCTTACGCGTTGCCGGCGGGAGTCACCGGCGGTGGTGCCTAGAAGTCGTCGTCGAAGCCGACCGTGCCCTCGACCGCCACCTGGTAGGCGGAGGCGCGGCGCTCGAAGAAGTTGGTCAGTTCCTGGACGCCCTGCAGCTCCATGAAGGAGAAGGGGTTCTCCGAGCCGTAGACCGGCTTGATGCCGAGCCGGGCGAGGCGCTGGTCGGCGACGCACTGCAGGTACTCGCGCATCGACTCGGTGTTCATGCCCGGCAGGCCGTCACCGCACAGGTCGCGGCCGAACTGCAGTTCCGCCTCGACCGCCTCGCGGATCATGTCGGTGATCTGCTGGTCCAGCTCCGCGTCGAAGAGGTCCGGCTCCTCCTCGCGGACGGTGTCGACGAACGCGAACGCCGCGTCCATGTGGCCCGTCTCGTCGCGGAAGACCCAGTTGGTGCCGGTCGCCAGGCCGTGCAGCAGGCCCCGCGAGCGGAACCAGTACACGTAGGCGAAGGCGCCGTAGAAGAACAGCCCCTCGATGCAGGCCGCGAAGCAGATGAGGTTGAGCAGGAAGCGGCGGCGGTCGGCCTTTGTCTCCAGCCGGTCGATCTTCTCGACCGAGTCCATCCACTTGAAGCAGAACTGCGCCTTCTCGCGGATCGACGGGATGCTCTCGACCGCGTCGAACGCGGCGGCCCGGTCGTCCGGGTCGGGGAGGTAAGTGTCGAGCAGCGTCAGATAGAACTGGACGTGCACGGCCTCCTCGAAGAGCTGGCGGGACAGGTAGAGCCGCGCCTCGGGCGAGTTGATGTGCTTGTAGAGCGTCAGCACGAGGTTGTTGGAGACGATCGAGTCGCCGGTCGCGAAGAACGCGACGAGCCGGCCGATCATGTGCTGCTCACCCGGGGAGAGCTTGGCGAGGTCGGCGACGTCGGAGTGGAGGTCGACCTCC
Source organism: Streptomyces sp. NPDC006733 (assembly GCF_040636125.1). NCBI lineage: Bacteria > Bacillati > Actinomycetota > Actinomycetes > Kitasatosporales > Streptomycetaceae > Streptomyces > Streptomyces sp. NPDC006733. The sequence goes on from NZ_JBEYJD010000056.1 coordinate 24,086, forward strand.
TCCACGGACCAGGTGTTCTTGATCGCGTTGTGGTAGCGCTCGTAGAACTCCGGGTAGCGCATGGGGCGCAGGGTCAGCTCGAAGCCCGGGTCCAGCAGGTGCTTCTCGTGGGTGGTGGTGTTGGGCATTACTGGCAGGCCTCGCAGGACTCGGGGTTTTCCAGGGAGCAGGCGACGGCGTCGTCGTCGGTCGTCTGCTGGAGGGGGATGGGCGCGGCCACCGGCGCCGCCGCGGCGGCGCGGGCGATCCGGGTGGCGGGCCGCGACCGCAGGTAGTACGTGGTCTTCAGGCCCTTCTTCCAGGCGTACGCGTACATCGAGCTGAGCTTGCCGATGGTGGGCGAGGCCATGAAGAGGTTCAGCGACTGGCTCTGGTCCAGGTACGGTGTGCGCGCCGCGGCCATGTCGATCAGGGCGCGCTGCGGCAGCTCCCAGGCGGTGCGGTACAGCGCCCGCACCTCGGCCGGGATCCAGCTGAAGCCCTCGACGGAGCCGTTGGAGTCGCGCAGCGCCTCGCGGGACTGCGCGTCCCACACGCCGAGCTCCTTGAGCTCGTTCACCAGGTAGGAGTTGACCTGGAGGAACTCGCCGGACAGCGTCTCGCGCTTGAAGAGGTTGGAGACCTGCGGCTCGATGCACTCGTAGACGCCCGCGATCGAGGCGATCGTCGCGGTCGGCGCGATGGCCAGCAGCAGGGAGTTGCGCATCCCGGTCCTCGCGATGCGGGCGCGCAGCGCCTCCCAGCGCTCGGGCCACAGCGAGTCGGCGGTGTCGTAGTGGTCCGGGTGCAGCACGCCCTGGGCGGTACGGGTCTGCTCCCAGGCCGGGTGCGGGCCGTGCCGCTCGGCGAGGCCGGCGGACGCCTCGTACGCGGCGAGCATGATCCGCTCGGAGATCCGGGTCGACAGGACCCGCGCCTCGGCGGAGTCGAACGGCAGCCGGAGCTTGAAGAAGACGTCCTGCAGGCCCATCAGGCCCAGGCCCACCGGTCGCCAGCGGGAGTTGGACGAGCCGGCCTGCTCGGTCGGGTAGAAGTTGATGTCCACGACGCGGTCGAGGAAGGTGACCGCGGTGCGGACCGTCGCGTCGAGCTTCTCCCAGTCCATCTCGCCGTCGGTGCCGAGGTGCTGCGAGAGGTTGACCGAGCCGAGGTTGCAGACGGCGGTCTCGCCGTCGTCAGAGACCTCCAGGATCTCGGTGCACAGGTTCGAGGAGTGCACGACGTTGCCCGGCAGCGCCGTCTGGTTGGCGGTGCGGTTGGCGGAGTCCTTGAAGTTCAGCCAGCCGTTGCCGGTCTGCGCGAGGGTGCGCATCATCCGGGCGTAGAGCTGGCGGGCCGGGATGGTCTTGATGGCCAGTCCGGCGGCTTCCGCCGTGCGGTAGGCCGCGTCGAAGTCGCCGCCCCACAGGTCGACCAGTTCGGGCACGTCGGCGGGGGAGAACAGCGACCAGTCGGTGTCGGCGTCCACCCGGCGCATGAACTCGTCGGGGATCCAGTGCGCGAGGTTGAGGTTGTGGGTGCGCCGGGCCTCCTCGCCGGTGTTGTCGCGCAGCTCCAGGAACTCCTCGATGTCGGCGTGCCACGTCTCCAGGTAGACGGCGGCGGCGCCCTTGCGCCGGCCGCCCTGGTTGACGGCGGCGACGGAGGCGTCGAGGGTGCGCAGGAACGGGACGATGCCGTTGGAGTGGCCGTTGGTGCCGCGGATCAGCGAGCCGCGGGAGCGGATCCGGCTGAACGGGATGCCGATGCCGCCGGCGTGCTTCGACAGCCGGGCGACCTGGTGGTAGCGGTCGTAGATCGAGTCCAGCTCGTCCAGCGGGGAGTCCAGCAGGTAGCAGGACGACATCTGCGGGTGCCGCGTGCCGGAGTTGAAGAGCGTGGGGGAGCTGGGGAGGTAGGAGAGCGTGCTGGTCAGCGCGTACAGCTCGCCGACCTCGACGAGGGCGCGCACCGAGTGGTCCTCGGCGAGACCGCAGGCGACGCGCAGCAGGAAGTGCTGCGGGGTCTCGATGACCTGGCGGGTGATCGGGTGCCGGAGCAGGTAGCGGCTGTGCAGGGTGCGCAGGCCGAAGTACTCCAGGCGGTCGTCGGCCGTGTCGTCGATCATCGCGTCCAGGCGGGCGGCGTGCAGCAGCACGAACTCGGCCGTGGCGTCGGCGATCAGGCCCTCGCGGTGCCCGACGGCGATGGAGGCGGAGAAGGAGACGGCGCCCTGCCCCGCCGCCTCGTCGGCGACGGCGCGGGCCAGCAGCCGGGCGGCGAGCCGGCTGTACTGGGGGTCCTCGGAGATGAGCCCGGCGGCGGCCTCGGTGGCCAGCGCCCGCAGTTCGGCCTCGTCCGATCCGGCGTTGCGGCCGCGGAGCGCCGCGGCGGCGACCCGGCCGGGGTCGGTGTCGGGGAGGTCGACGGTCAGTTCCGTCAGGGTGTGCAGCAGGACGGTTCCTGCTGAGGCGGGGGCTGCGGGCGCGATGGTCACGTTGGTGCTCTCTCCCTCGAACGCGGCGACGGCGTCACGGGGGAGGAGCAGGCGCGTTCGGGCACACCGCGTCAGGGCAGGGGTGTGCCGGGTCGCGTCCGCCGGCCCAACCCGCGAGGCCCGGACAACACTGCACCCGGAAGGCAGGACCGGGTGCGCCGTCGGCAGGTGGCCGGACTGTGCGGGCGTGCGCAGGCACGACCGCTCACCGTTGCGGGGCAGTGCCGGATTCTCACCGGCTTCCCCTGCGTGGACAGCGGCCCTGAGCATACATCTAGTGGCGGGTCGCGGCGCTAACCCCAGATGTTGTGTCTGGCGTGTTGCGCGGCGGACGCTGTGCGTGACAAGGGGCGTACGGGCGCGGCCGGTTGTGGGGCTGCGCGGGCAGGCGTGCGCGGCCCGTCGCCGCGCTACAGCGGCAGGGCGTACGTCAGCAGGTCGATGCCCGGCAGGGGCGACCAGTCGCGGTCCGGGGTGCGCCGGAAGCCGAGCCGTTCGTAGATGCGGTGGGCGCCGCCCATGGACGGCTGGGTGGACATCACCAGCCGCTGGACGCCGAGGGCGCGGGCCCGTTCGACACAGGCCAGGACGAGTGCCTCACCGGCGCCGCGGCCGCGCGCCGCGGGGTCGACGGCGAGCATCCGGAACTCCGCCTCGCCGTCTTCGGCTATGTCGCCCCAGGGGCTGCCGGGAGGGGCGAACGTCACACAGCCGAGCAGCGTGTCGTCCGCCGCTTCGACCGCGACGAGCACCTCCGCGGCCGCGGCGCGGGCGCGGGCGTCCCGCAGCTTCGGGGCGTAGGTGCCGTCGCGTGAGGTGTGGCCGTCGGCGATGAACGCCTCGGCGGTGACGCGGCCGGCTTCTTCGAGCTCGTCCGCTCGCGCGGGGCGGATGATGATGTCCATCCCCGCAGTCTGCCGCATGGCCCCCACGTCCTCGTGGGGAGCGGCTCGGGCGCGCTCAGACGACCGGGCTGAAGGAGCCGCGGGTCAGTTCTCCGGCCCGGCGGGCCTTCGCGGACCGCTCCTCGTGGAGCCGCTCGGCGGCGCGGGCGGCACGGATCTGGCGGGAGATGCGCAGCTCGGCGCGGAAGGCGATCAGGGACGGGAGGGCGACCAGGAGGATCAGGGCGGTGGCGGCCAGGTAGCCGAGGAATGTGTTCATGCATCTATTTTCGGCGCGGGCGGCCCCGACCGGGAGTGGCAGTACTGACGCACTACCGCAAATTCCTGCCAAGTGGGATGCTGGAGCCATGCTGGACAACGTGGCAGTGGTTCTGATGGACGGCGGACACGCCTTCGAACTCGGCGTCGTCTGCGAGGTCTTCGGCATCGACCGCAGTGAGCAGGGGCTTCCGGTCTACGACTTCGCCGTCGTCGGCCTCGGCACGTCCCCCGTCCAGCTGCAGAACGGCATGCAGGTCTCGGCGCCCCACGGCCCCGACCGGCTGGAGGAGGCGGACCTCATCGCCGTCCCCGCCGGATGCGCCTTCCCCGAGCAGGCGGAGTACCCGCCGGAGCTGCTGCGGGCGCTGCGCCGGGCGGTGGAGCGCGGGGGCCGGGTGCTCAGCGTGTGCTCCGGGGCGTTCGTGCTGGGCGCGGCCGGGCTGCTGGACGGGCGGAACTGCACCACGCACTGGCGGCACACCGAGGCGCTGCAGCGCCGCTTCCCGCTCGCCCGGGTCGAGGCGGACGTGCTGTACGTGGACGACGATCCGGTGATCACGTCGGCGGGCACGGCGGCCGGCATCGACGCCTGCCTGCACCTGGTCCGCAAGGAGCAGGGCAGCGCGGTCGCCAACGGCATCGCCCGGCGCATGGTGGTGCCGCCGCACCGCGAGGGCGGCCAGGCGCAGTACGTGGACCGGCCGCTGCCGCGCGGCCAGTGCGACACCGTGGGCGCCGTGCTGACCTGGATGGAGCGCCACCTGGACCGCGAGGTCACCGTCGAGGAGCTGGCCGCCCGCGCCCACATGTCGCCGCGCACGTTCGCCCGCCGCTTCCAGCAGGAGACGGGCACCACGCCGTACCGCTGGCTGCTGGGCCAGCGGGTGCTGCTGGCGCGCGAGCTGCTGGAGGGGACGGACGAGACGATGGACGCGATCGCCACCCGCGCGGGCTTCGGCAGCGCGGCGACCCTGCGCCACCACTTCGTCCAGTGGGTGGGAACCACCCCGCAGTCCTACCGCCGGACGTTCAGGGACCCGGTGCCCGCGCCGAGCGCGTGACACCGGGTCCCCGGCCGGCAGGCGTCAGGACGCCGCCAGCGGCAGTTCCTCCTTGACCCCGGGCTCGCCGGAGTCGGCCGTGTAGTCCGCGGGGGACGTCTCGTCGACGCCCTCGGGCGCCTTGAACGCCTTCAGCACGAAGGTCAGGACGACGGCGACGACGACGTTGAGCACGAACGCCGTGAGGCCGATGTACCCCTTCTCGCCGATGTACGGGATGAGGTCGGCGTTGCCGGCGAAGTGCTTCTGCGCCGGGGTGTGCTGCTCGTACGCCTTCCACGTGCCGTAGAACATGCCCACGGCCCAGCCGCCCAGCAGCGCCCAGCGGTGGAACCACCGGGTGAACAGGCCGCCGACGATGGCCGGGACGGTCTGCAGGATCCAGATGCCGCCGAGCAGCTGGAAGTTGATCGCGACCGTCTTGTCCATGGTGAGGACGAAGATCAGCGCGCCGACCTTCACCAGCAGCGACACCAGCTTGGAGACCTTGGTCTCCTGCGCGGGGGTCGCGTCGGGCTTGATGAAGTCCTTGTAGATGTTGCGGGTGAACAGGTTCGCCGCGGCGATCGACATGATGGCCGCGGGCACCAGGGCGCCGATCCCGATCGCGGCGAACGCCACCCCCGCGAACCAGTCCGGGAACATGTCCTCGAAGAGCTGCGGAATGGCGGTCTGCGGGTTGTACCCCTTCACCCCGACGCCGACCCCGGCCGCCAGCGCCATGAAGCCGAGCATGGCCAGCAGGCCCAGCATCAGGGAGTACAGCGGCAGGATGGTGGTGTTGCGGCGGATGACGTTGCGGCTCCTGCCGGAGAGCACCGCGGTCACCGAGTGCGGGTACAGGAAGAGCGCCATCGCCGAGCCGAGCGCCAGGGTCGCGTACGCCCACTGCGCCTGCGGCCCGGAGACCAGCGAGCCGCGGGGCTTGCCGGTCGCCGGGTTGACGGTGGCGTACGCCTTGCCCGCCTTGTCGAAGACGTCGTCGAAGCCGCCGAGCTTGTACGGGATGTAGATGATCGCCACCGCGATGACGATGTAGATCAGCGCGTCCTTGACGAACGCGATCATCGCGGGCGCCCGCAGCCCGGAGGAGTACGTGTACGCCGCGAGCACGCCGAACGCGATCAGCAGCGGCAGGTCCTTCACGAACCAGCTGGAGTTCTCGCCGCCGCCCACGCCCATGACGTCGAGGACCGCCTGGATCCCGACGAGCTGCAGCGCGATGTACGGCATCGTGGCGAGGATGCCGGTGACGGCCATCGCCAGCGACAGGCCCTTGGAGCCGAAGCGGCCGCGGATGAAGTCCGAGGACGTCACGTAGCCGTGCTTGTGCGAGATCGACCAGAGCCGCGGCAGGAAGAGGAAGACCAGCGGGTACGTGATGATCGTGTACGGCACCGCGAAGAAGCCGGCCGCGCCCGCCGCGTAGATCGCCGCCGGGACGGCGACGAAGGTGTACGCGGTGTACAGGTCGCCGCCGAGCAGGAACCAGGTGATCCAGGTGCCGAAGCTCCGGCCGCCCAGGCCCCACTCGTCGAGGCTCAGCGCGTTCTCCGCGCGGCGCCAGCGGGCCGCCAGGAAGCCCATGGCGGTGACCGCCACGAAGAAGAAGATGAAGACGCCGAGCGCCACACCGTTGACGCCACCGCTCATGACGAGGCCCCCTTGCGTGCGCGTTCCTCACGGCGGACCAGGAGGTAGGCGATCGTGGTCAGTCCGGCCGAGACGAAGACCCAGGCCATCTGGTACCAGTAGAAGAACGGGATGCCGATGAACTCCGGCGTCAGCCGCGCGTAGGAGCTGACCCACAACATCGCGACCAGCGGGATGACCAGGCAGACACCGGCCACCACGCGCGAGGGCGTGACGACCGGTGTGCGGTTGGGCGTAGGCGGTGTTTGCGGTGGTGCTGACATCTTCTCGGCTCCGTCCCCTAGAGCGAATCTCCTGCGTAATGCGCAGGAAATCTAGGGCAGCACTCCGCCACACGTCACTAGCGGTCCGCATATCGGTACGGACTCGATCCCTGACGAGGGGGGAATCGGGTGGATCGGAGCGGGTTTCGGCCCGGGTCGCGGTCCGGGCCGCGAGAGTCTCGCGCGGTCAGTCGGTGGGGCGGCTCAGCCTGGCGACGAACTTGTACCGGTCGCCCCGGTAGACCGAGCGCACCCATTCGACGGGTTCGCCCGTGGTGTCGATGGAGTGCCGGGACAGCATGAGCATCGGCAGGCCGACGTCCGTGCCCAGCAGCCCCGCCTCGCGCGGGGTGGCCAGCGAGGTCTCGATGGTCTCCTCGGCCTCGGCCAGCCGCACGTCGTAGACCTCCGCCAGCGCCGTGTACAGCGAGGTGTACTTGGCGAGGCTGCGGCGCAGCGCGGGGAAGCGCTTCGCCGACAGGTGGGTGATCTCGATCGCCATCGGCTCGCTGTTGGCGAGCCGCAGCCGCTCGATGCGCAGCACCCGGCCGCCGGTCTTCATGTCGAGCAGACCGGCGAGCCGGTCGTCCGCCGTGATGTAGCCGATGTCCAGGAGCTGTGACGTGGGCTCCAGGCCCTGGGCGCGCATGTCCTCGGTGTACGAGGTGAGCTGCAGTGCCTGGGAGACCTTCGGCTTGGCGACGAAGGTCCCCTTGCCCTGGATGCGTTCGAGGCGCCCCTCGACGACCAGTTCCTGCAGTGCCTGCCGCACGGTGGTGCGGGAGGTGTCGAACTCCGCCGCGAGCGTGCGCTCGGGCGGCACCGGTGTGCCGGGCGGCATCGTCTGCGTGATGTCCAGCAGATGTCGCTTGAGGCGGTAGTACTTGGGCACACGCGCGGTGCGCCCGGCGGCGCCCGCCGTCTCCGGCACGTCCGATGCCGGCGTGCCGCCGCCCCCGTCGCTGTCCATGACGTCTACTCCCGACTGCTGTCGTGCTGCCGTCACCGGCTCCTCCGTCTATCGCGGCTCACATGGTGGCACGGGCTGCTGTGGTGCAGGGAGGCGATGGCAGGTGACGTCCCCCTCAGGTGTCGGTCCGATAACAGACCCGACAGCGCTTCTTATACACCCTTGACACCCCTAAAGGTCTAGGCCAAGCTGCGCTCACTGGTCTAAACCATTAAAGACCAATCCCAGACCCACAAGCAGGACGCGGCATTTGTCGTGTCTCGCGGCAGCCGGATTTCGGGCCGTGGGGGGTGGTTTCGGGCATCCTGAGGAGGGTGGCATGAAGCGCAAGCTCATCGCGGCAATCGGTGTCGCGACCATGATCGCGGGCGTCGCAGCGTGTGGCAGCGACAAGAAGGACGAGTCGGCCGCGAAGCCGGCGGACCGCAAGGACACGGTGACCGTCTGGCTCATGAGTGACGCCCAGAGCACCTGGCCGGAGCTGGTCAAGAGCGTCAACGACGAGTTCAAGGCGAAGTACCCGAACGTCACCGTCAAGGTGCAGTACCAGCAGTGGAGCGACAAGGTCCAGAAGCTGGACGCCGCGCTCTCCGGCTCCAGCGCCCCGGACGTCGTCGAGCTCGGCAACACCGAGACCATGACCTACATCCTCAATGGCGCCCTCGCCGAGGTCGACAAGACCAAGTTCGAGAACTCGGCCACGTGGATCAAGGGCCTTGAGGACACCTGCTCGTACCAGGGCAAGCTCTACTGCGTGCCCTACTACGCGGGTGCCCGTGTGGCGATCTACAACACCGCCGTCTTCCAGAGCGCCACCGGTTCGGCCGAACTGCCGAAGACCGAGGCCGACCTGACGGCGGCCCTGGACAAGATCCAGGCGGCCAAGGGCGGGGACAAGGCGTACTCGCCGCTCTACCTGCCGGGCGAGTACTGGTACGCGGCCATGTCCTACGTCAAGGCGTACGGCGGCCAGATCGCCAAGTACGACGGCGGCAAGTGGACCGGCACGCTGTCCACCCCGGAGGCCCAGGAGGGTCTGAAGCACTTCATCGAGCTGGTCACCAAGTACAACCACGGTGACAAGACCAAGGACGAGGCCGACCACGCCGCGGTCATGGCCCAGGAGAAGACCGCGCTGATCTACGGCAACGGCTGGGAGTCCGGCAGCGTCGTCGACACCAAGGCGCCCGGCAACCCGAAGCTGAAGGACGTCATCAAGACGGCCGGTATGCCCGGCCCGAACGGCAAGGCCCTGCCGTCCTTCATCGGTGGCTCGGACCTCGCCGTCGTCGGCAAGTCCAAGGCCCAGGACCTGGCCAAGGAGTGGATCGCCGCCTTCACGAGCGAGAAGTCCGAAGCCGTCCTGGCGAGCAAGAAGATCCTCCCGAACAACACCAAGCAGCTCGAGCCGCTGAAGACGGACCCGGCCACCGCGCCGATCGCCAACGCGGTGCCGGACGCCTGGTTCACCCCGATCGCTCCGGGCTGGGCCACCATCGAGAAGCAGAACATCCTGAAGAACATGCTGCTCGACATCATCAAGGGCAAGTCCATCGCCGACGCCACCAAGGCGGCCGACGAGAAGATCAACTCGCTGATCAACAACGCCTCCTGATCCCAGGCCCCGCCCGCGGGCGGGGAGAACGGCCTGAGGAGCGGACGGCCCACAGTCGTGGGCCGTCCGCCTCCGCACCGGCAAGGACGACGAAGAAAGGTCAGCGAGATGAGTGCCGCCGACACGCATGCCACCGAGCCACTGGAGCGGGGTCTCGCCAAGAGTCCGCCACCGGCTCAGCACCTGCCCGCACCAGGGCGGGGCGGCCGCCGCCGGCCGGCCACCCGGCAGAACAGAACCCTGCCGTACCTGCTGATCACCCCGGCCCTGCTGGTCATGGCCGGCGTCCTCGGCTGGCCGCTGATCGACACCGTGGTGCTGTCCTTCCAGGACATGCGCCGCAACAACCTCTGGGGCGGCACGACACCCCCGTGGGTCGGCTTCGACCAGTACACGGAGATCCTCGGGGACTCCGAGTTCTGGCACGTGTTCATCCGCACGGCCGTCTTCGTCGCCGTCTGCGTCTTCTTCACCATGCTGCTCGGGCTTCTCATAGCGATGCTGCTGCAGCGAGTGTCGCCCTGGCTGCGGGTGATGATCACCAGCGCGATGGTCGCCGTCTGGGCGATGCCGCTGCTGGTCTCCACCTCGGTCTTCAAGTTCATGTTCGACTCGGACTACGGGCTGGTCAACGAGCTGCTCAGCAAGCTCCCCGGAGTCGACTACGCCGGGCACAACTGGTTCCTCGACCCCAACTCGGGGCTGGCGATCATCGCCGCCCTGGTGATCTGGGCGGCCATCCCCTTCATCGCCATCAGCCTGCACTCGGCGCTCACCCAGGTGCCGAAGGAGCTGGAGGAGGCGGCCAGGATCGACGGCGCCAGCGGCTTCGGCATCTTCCGGTTCGTCACCTTCCCGGTGATCAAGCCGGTCTTCGTCATGACGACGACGCTCTCGATCATCTGGGACTTCGGTGTCCTCGGCCAGGTGCTCCTGATGCGCAACAACCACCCGGAGCCCGACTACCAGCTGCTCGGCCTCTACTCCTTCACCCAGGCGTTCACCAGCAACTCCTTCAGCCGGGGTGCCGCGATCTCCATCATCACCGTGGTGATGCTGTCCGGCGTCTCCGTGTACTACCTGCGCCAGCTGATGAAGATCGGAGAGGTCGAGTGACTACCGCCGTCAAGGTCACGTACAAGAGCAAGAAGAAGAACCGCATCGGCTGGAACATCCTCGGCCTGATCACCTTCGTGGTCATGGGCTTCCCGGTCTACTGGATGGTCATCACCGCCCTGCGGCCCAGTACCGAGATCCTCAGCTACGACCAGAAGCTCTGGCCCAGCTCGATCACGTTCGACCAGTTCGACCGGGCGATGGACATGCCCAACTTCTGGGACAACGTGCGGAGCAGCGTGATCATCTCGCTGTTCGCGGTCGTGATCGCCATCGGCGTCGGGCTGCTCGCCGCCTACGCGCTCGGCCGCTTCCACTTCTGGGGCCGCCGCGGTCTGATGATCACGCTGCTGCTGATCCAGATGATCCCCGGCACGTCGATGCTGATCCCGATCTACATCCAGCTCAACGACATGGGCGGGCTGAACCAGTACTGGGGCGTCATCGTCGTCTACGCGGCGACGACGCTGCCCTTCTCGGTGTGGATGCTGCGCGGGTTCATCGTCAACATCCCCAAGGAGCTGGAGGAGTCGGCCATGGTCGACGGCTGCAGCCAGATGGCCGCCTTCCGCCGGGTCGTCTTCCCGCTGCTGGCCCCCGGGCTGGTCGCCGCCTCGATCTACGCCCTGATGACGGCGTGGAACGAATATCTTTTCGCTTACGTCCTCCTTCAGGACAACGACAAGTACACACTCAGCATTTGGCTGCTGAACTTCACCGGCCAGCGCGGCACCGACTTCGGCGCGCTGATGGCGGGCTCCATCCTGGTGGCCCTGCCCGTGGTGATCTTCTTCGTTCTGGTCCAGCGCAAGGTCGCTTCCGGTCTGACCGCCGGGGCGGTGAAGGGATGACCGTCATTTCTATCGACTCCGCCCCCGACACCCTCACGCGGGACGCGCTCGCCGTCCTGCAGCCGGGGTTCGTCGGGACCACCGCTCCCGAGTGGCTGCTGCTCCGGCTCGCCGAGGGGCTCGGCTCCGTGGCGCTGTTCTCCCGGAACATCGAATCGCCCGAGCAGCTGTCCGCGCTCACCGCGCAGTTGCGCGCGGTACGGGCCGACGTGCTGGTCGCGGCCGACGAGGAGGGCGGTGACGTCACCCGCCTCGAGGCGCGCAACGGCTCGTCCTTCCCCGGCAACCTCGCGCTCGGCGCCGTCGACGACGCGGACCTGACGCAGGAGGTGGCGGCGGAGCTCGGCCGCCGGCTCGGCACCTGCGGGGTCAACTTCAACTGGGCGCCGTCCGCGGACGTCAACTCCGACCCGGGCAACCCGGTCATCGGCGTGCGGTCCTTCGGCTCCGACCCGCACCTGGTCGCGCGCAACACGGCCGCGTACATCACCGGGCTGCAGTCCGCCGGGGTGGCGGCCTGCACCAAGCACTTCCCCGGCCACGGCGACACGGCCGTCGACTCGCACCACGCGATGCCCAACATCGAGGTCGGCCTGGAGATCCTGCGCGACCGTGAACTGGTGCCCTTCCAGGCCGCCGTCGCCGCCGGGACCAAGGCCGTGATGAGCGCCCACATCCTGGTGCCGGCCCTCGACCCGGACCGGCCCGCCACGCTCAGCCCCAGCGCGCTCAACGGGCTGCTGCGGGCGCCCGTCGCGGACGGCGGCCTCGGCTACGACGGCCTCATCGTCACCGACGGCATCGAGATGCAGGCCATCGCGGCGACGTACGGCATCGAGCGCGGCACCGTCATGGCGCTGCTGGCCGGCGCCGACGCCATCTGTGTCGGCGGCGGACTCGCCGACGAGGAGACCGTGCTGCGGCTGCGCGACGCCATCGTGCGTGCGGTGCGCGACGGCGATCTGCCCGAGGAGCGGCTCGCCGACGCCGCCGCCCGGGTGCGCTCGCTCGCGGCATGGACGGCCGAGCGGTCGGGTGCGGCGGAGGGGACCGCACCCGACCCCGAGGTCGGCCTCATCGCGGCCCGCCGGGCCGTGCGCGTGACCCGGACGGAGGAGTACGTACCGGTCGCGACCGCGCCGTACGTGGCCGCCTTCACCCCGGTCGCCAACATCGCGGTCGGCTCCGAGACGCCCTGGGGCGTGGCGGCGGAGCTGGAGCGGCTGCTGCCCGGCACCGTGACCGGCACCTTCCGCGAGGCGGACACCGCGGACGGCGGCGTGGACGGCCTGTGCGCGAAAGTGCTGCAGTCGGCGTCCGACCGTAGGATCGTCGCAGTGGTCCGTGACGTCCACCGCCACCCGTGGATGGCCGACGCGCTGGAAGCCCTGCTCGCCGCCCGGCCGGACTCGGTCGTGGTGGAGATGGGGGTGCCCCAGGCGCCGCCGTCCGGGGCGTTGCACATCGCGACCCACGGCGCGGCCCGCGTGTGCGGGCAAGCGGCCGCTGAGGTCATCGCCGGCAAGGAAGCCGGGGTCTGACCGGCGCGGCGACGAGATCAGCGACAGCCTGGAGGCCCACCGCATGTCCGCCCCGACTCCGGCCCGGCAGCACCCGATACCGGGCCGGATCATGTCCGGCGAGATGGCCGAGCAGCCCGCCGTGCTGCGCCGCATCCTGGAGCGGGGGGCACCCCGGATCCGCGCCGTCGCCGAGCAGGTCGCGGCGCGCGAGCCGCGCTTCGTGCTGCTCACCGCCCGCGGTACGTCCGACAACGCGGCGCTGTACGCGAAGTACCTGATCGAGGTGCTGCTCGGCAAGCCCGCGGGGCTGACCTCCATGTCCACCACCACCGCGTACGGCGCGACGCCGGACCTCACGGACTGCCTGGTGATCACGGTCAGCCAGTCGGGCGGCTCGCCCGACCTGGTGGCCTCCACCCGGGCGGCCCGCGAGGCCGGCGCCATCACCGTCGCGGTGACGAACAACCCCGACTCCCCGCTCGCCGAGGTCTCCGAGTTCCACATCGACGTGCTGGCGGGCCCGGAGAAGGCGCTGCCGGCGACGAAGACGTACACCGCCGAGCTGCTGGCGCTGTACCTGTTCGTCGAGGGGCTGCGCGGCGGGACCGGGGAGGCCGCCGACGTGCTGCCGGACCTGGCCGAGGGGATCCTCGCGCGCGGCGCCGAGATCAAGGCGCTGGCCGGCCGCTACCGCTTCGCGGAGCGCATGGTCATCACGTCCCGCGGCTACGGCTACCCGACCGCCCGGGAGGCCGCGCTGAAGCTGATGGAGACCAGCTACATCCCGGCCCTGGCGTACTCGGGCGCGGATCTGCTGCACGGCCCGCTGGCGATGGTCGACAACATCTCGCCGGTGATCGCCATCGTCACCGAGGGCAAGGGCGGAGAGGCCCTCCAGCCGGTCCTGGACCGGCTGCGCGGCCGGGGTGCGGATCTGGTGGTCATCGGCCCCCAGGCGCAGGTCGACGCGGCCTCGGCGGGCTTCGCCCTGCCGACGAAGGGCGTCGCCGAGGAGGTGCAGCCGATCCTGGAGATCCTGCCGCTGCAGATGCTGGCCTACGAGGTCACCATCGCCCGCGGCCAGGACCCGGACGCCCCGCGTGCGCTGGCCAAGGTGACGGAGACGCACTGACCGTACGGCCCGTAGGACGAGCAAGGCCCCGTCGCGTGTCGCGACGGGGCCTTGCGTCTGCGGGGGAGGGGGTGCGGCGGACCGCGGGAACGGTGCCGGGGCCGTGCCGGGAGGGGTGCCGGGGCCGGGCCGTGAACCGGGCTGTGAACCGGGCCGGAAAACGCCACGGGCCGCGGCGCCGGGAAGGGACCCTCAGCCCTTCCAGCACCGCAGCCCGGAGCTGCTGTCGGCGCCGTGGCCTACGGGGTGTGCGGTTCCCCGTGGCCCGCCAGGAGCCGACCGGTGAGGCCGCGGCGTAGTCAGGGCAGAGAACGCCTGGCCTCGATCCACCCTCCTGTGCGGGGAGGATGGAGGTCTGTTCGGTCCCATTGTGGACTAGACCATTCTCCCTTGTCCATGCCAAGGCGGCCATCAGTGGAAAAAGGCCGGGCGCGGATGGCGCGAAACGGCCTGTACGCTCGCAGACGTGCCCTCCATGAACGACCTCGTACGCCAGCACACCGGCCTCGACGACTCCGATCTCGAATGGCTCCACCTGCTGGTCTCGGAGTGGCAGCTGCTCTCCGACCTGTCCTTCGCCGACCTCGTCCTGTGGGTGCCCACCCTGGACGGCACGCGGTACGTCTCGGTCGCCCAGATGCGGCCGAACACGGGCCCGACCTCGTACCAGGACGACATGGTCGGCCATCTGGTGCCGCGCGGCCGCCGCCCCATGCTGGACGCGGCGCTCGACGAGGGCCGGATCGTCCGCGAGGGCGACCCCGAGTGGCGCGACGAGGTCCCTGTGCGGGTCGAGTCGATCCCGGTCCGCCGCGAGGGCCGGGTGCTGGGCGTCATCGCCCGCAACACCAACCTGCTGACCGTCCGTACCCCCAGCCGGCTCGAGCTGACCTACCTGCAGAGCGCCTCGGACCTGGCGCAGATGATCGCCGCGGGCTCCTTCCCGTTCCCCGCCGAGCAGGTCGACATGGACGCGGCGCCGCGCGCCGGCGACGGGCTGATCCGGCTCGACGCGGACGGCGTCGTGCAGTACGCCAGCCCCAACGCGCTCTCCGCGTACCACCGGCTGGGCCTCGCCGCCGACCTGGTCGGCCTGCACCTCGGCAAGGCCACCACCGAACTCGCCCCCGCCCGCGGCCCGGTGGACGAGGCGATGGTCAAACTCGCCAGCGGCTGGGCGCCCCGTGAGGCCGAGGTCGAGGGCGGCGACGGTGTCATCCAGCTGCGCACCATCCCGCTGCGCCCCAAGGGCACCCACATCGGCTCCCTGGTGCTGCTGCGCGACGTCACCGAGCTGCGGCGCCGTGAGCGCGAGTTGATGACCAAGGACGCCACCATCCGGGAGATCCACCACCGGGTGAAGAACAACCTGCAGACCGTCGCCGCGCTGCTGCGGCTGCAGGCCCGGCGGATGGACTCCGACAAGGCGCGCGAGGCGCTGGAGGAGGCGGTCCGCCGGGTCGGCTCGATCGCGATCGTGCACGAGACGCTCTCGCAGAACCTGGACGAGCGGGTCGAGTTCGACGACATCGCCGACCGCGTGCTCTCGATGGTCGCCGAGATCTCACCCGGTCGGGTCACCGCCCGCCGCACCGGCCGCTTCGGAATCCTGACCGCCGAGGTCGCCACCCCGCTCGCGATGGTCCTCACCGAGCTGCTGCAGAACGCGCTGGAGCACGGCTTCGGCCCGGGGGAGAGCGGCTCGGTCGAGGTGGGCGCGGTGGTCGGCCGCGACAAGCTGATCATCACCGTCCAGGACAACGGGCGCGGGCTGCCGGAGGGCTTCGACCCGCAGCGGGCCGGAAACCTCGGGCTGCAGATCGTCCGCACCCTGGTGGTCGGCGAGCTCTCGGGCACGTTCGACATGGTCCCGGCGCCCGAGGGCGGCACCCGGGTCGTCCTGGAACTCCCCGCCGAGGGCTAGGACTTCGCTCGAACGGCGGTCGGGAACAGCGGGGAGCGGGAACAGCAGTGAGCCCCGACCGCCAGGCGGTCGGGGCTCACTGGATGCTGTGTGCTGCGCGTACGAATTCGGGTGCTGCGCGCTGCGGCTCGGGGGTAAGGCGCGGGCGTCAGACGCTGGCGTTGCGGGCCCTGTTGCGGGCGGCGCGGCGCTTCATTGCGCGACGCTCGTCCTCGCTGAGGCCGCCCCAGACGCCTGCGTCCTGGCCGCTCTCCAGCGCCCACTGCAGGCACTGCTCCATGACGGGGCAGCGGCGGCAGACGGCCTTGGCTTCCTCGATCTGCAGCAGCGCAGGACCGGTGTTGCCGATGGGGAAGAAGAGTTCCGGGTCTTCCTCGCGGCAAACGGCGCGATGACGCCAGTCCATGGCTGCTCCAACTCCTTTGTGACAAGCACGTTGCTTGTGAATGTGAACGCTTTCACGAATCCCCTCACAGGGCACGGCACTACGCCCAGTTTCCTGGTGCAGTCCCGCTGGTGTGAGGTGGTGTGGATTCGGGCTCTCAAGGGACTCCGGTTGGTGGCCGTCCCGATCGCCATGTAGAGACTCGCAAACCTGGGCTGCGGATACAACCCCTTCAGGAAAGTTTTTTTTGATTCCTCGGTGTCGCCTGCATCACAGCCGTACTTCCATGGGGTGCAGGGCAGCCTAAACGTTCGAGTAAAAGGACTTTGGGCTCTTCCGCTTACACAATCACACGCAGTGCACGGCGTACGCCTGTGAAGGTTGCGCTGGTTCGCAGCCCCAGGTGGTCGCCGTCCACCTGGAAGGGGAGTGGCGCCTGCGAATGCAAGGTGAAGTCGGTCAGGTCGTGCAAGGACGCCACATGCTTGCCGTGCGGGCCTCGATCGGGGCTCGAACGCAGCAGTTGCGTGGCGTAGCGCATGGCCGAGGATGTCGACATCTTGGACACCCCGAGCACGTCCAGGCCGGTGTCGAAGGAGGCCTCGGGGGACGCGTACACCGGACGATTGCCCAGGTAGGTCCAGGGTGCGGTGTTGCAGACTATGGACAGCACCAGTCCGGAGACCGGGTCCGCGTCCGGCCGCTCCAGCGTGATCGAACCGACCCCGCGGTGGGTCTCCGCCAGGAACTGGCGCATCACCTGGCGCATGTAGAGCGCGTGCGTCGAGCGCTTGCCCAGATCGCGTTGCTGTTCGACCCGGCCGACCACGCCGGCGTCGAAGCCCAGCCCGGCGCAGAAGGTGAACCAGCGCGACGGGACCCCCTCGTCCTCCGTGCCGGGGGTGCCGCTCACCAGGCCCAGGCCGACCGTGCGCGACGACCGGTCGTGCAGGGCGTCCAGCAGGGCGCCGGTCGCCTCGACGGCGTCGTTGGGCAGCCCCAGGGCGCGCGCGAACACGTTGGTCGACCCGCCGGGGACCACGGCGAGCTGCGGCAGGTTGTCGGGGTCCGGGCCGTTGTGCAGGAGCCCGTTGACGACCTCGTTGACCGTGCCGTCGCCGCCGAGCGCGACGACGAGTTCGATCTCACCGCCCTCGGCCGCCTGCCGGGCGAGGTCCCGGGCGTGGCCGCGGTACTCCGTCGCCGCCACGTCCAGCTTCAGATCACTGGCGAGGGCGTGGGCCAGAACGTCACGTACCCGCGCGCTGGTGGTGGTGGCAGCAGGGTTGACCACGAGAAGTGCGCGCATGAGGGGAAGCGTACCTACCCATAAGTACACCGGGCTACGCTGGCCGGTGTGAGCCAGATCCCCCCGACCCCGTCATCCACCCCGCGCCGGCTGACCGCCGCCGCGGGCCTCGCGGCCCTGGAAGGCCTCGCCCTGGCGGGCTGCGGGCTCGTCCTGCTGGTGCTGGCGCTGACCGGGCACAGCGACAACGTCCGCAACGCCGTGGTGGGGGCGCTCACCGTCCTCGCCCTCGGCGCGATCCCGCTGGCGGCCGCGTACGGGCTGCGGCACGCCCGGCGCTGGAGCCGGGGCCCCGCGCTGATCATCCAGCTGCTGGCGCTGCCGGTGGCCTGGACGCTGCTGCACGGCGCGGCACCGCTCGTCGCGGCGGGCGTCGCCCTGGCCCTGGTCGCGCTGGCCGGGCTCGTCCTGCTCGTCCACCCCGCCACGACCGCCGCCCTCGGCATCGGGGACCGCGGCCAGGCGTAGGCCCGCACACACGGCGGCCGGACGGATCCAGGGATCCGTCCGGCCGCCGTGCTGTCACGGGTCGCTCCCCGGCTACTCCTCGACGAGGAGCTTCTCGCGGAGCTGCATGAGGGTGCGGGCCAGCAGCCGGGAGACGTGCATCTGGGAGATGCCGACCTCGATGGCGATCTGGGACTGGGTCATGTTGCCGAAGAAGCGCAGCATGAGGATCTTCTTCTCCCGGGGCGGAAGCGACTCCAGGAGCGGTTTGAGCGATTCCCGGTACTCGACGCCCTCCAGGGCCTCGTCCATGGCCCCGAGGGTGTCGGCGACGGCGGGGGAGTCGTCGTCGGTGTCCGGCACGTCGAGGGACAGGGTGCTGTAGGCGTTCGCGGATTCGAGGCCCTCCAGCACCTCCTCTTCCGTGATCTTGAGCTGGACCGCCAGTTCGTGCACGGTAGGTGCCCGGCCGAAGCGCTGGGAGAGCTCTCCGGTGGCGGTGGTGAGGGCCAGCCGCAGCTCCTGGAGCCTGCGGGGGACGCGGACGGCCCAGCCCTTGTCCCTGAAGTGGCGCTTGATCTCGCCGACGACCGTGGGAGTCGCGTACGTGGAGAACTCCACGCCGCGGTCCACGTCGAAGCGGTCGACGGACTTGATCAGGCCGATGGTGGCGACCTGGGTGAGGTCGTCCAACGGCTCTCCGCGGTTGCGGAAGCGCCGCGCCAGGTGCTCCACCAGCGGCAGGTGCATGCGCACCAGCCGGTTGCGCAGCTCTGCGCGTTCCGGCGAGCCGTCCGGGAGCCGGCTCAGCTCCACGAAGAGCGCTCGGGCGCCGGCCCGGTCATGCGGGTCGTGCTGCTCTTGCTGGTCCATGGGATCCGCCTGCTCCGCCGCGTCCATTGCATCTGTACGGGACCCGGGGTGCTGCCGCGCCGCGAACCGCCCGGCCGCCCCGGCGGGCGACGCCTGAGCGGGTACGGCGGCACGGCCCCGCACCGCGGGCGTGCCGCTGTCCGCCGGGGGTCCGGGAGCTGCCTCCCGGGAAAGATCAGCACTCATGGCGTTTCCCCGTTCCGTGCACGGTTGTACCGTTACCGGCCCTTCGGGGGACCGGGACACGCTGACCTGCTTCGGGTCCGCGCCTGCGGGCTGCCTGCATCTGGCGACCTCACGACTGTCCGGGGCCGGCACCGCGCTTCTTGTGCAGGCTGATGCTGACGGTCTTGTCCTCCGCGACCGTGGCATCCACCTCGCCGGCCAGTGCGGAGAGCACTGTCCAGGCGAAGGTGTCCCGCTCCGGGGCGCGGCCATCGGTCGTGGGCGCCGAAACTCTCACCCACAGAGCGTCTCCGACGAGTCGGAAGACGCAACTCAGTACGCTGCCGGGAACGGCCTGCTGCAGCAGGATCGCGCACGCCTCGTCCACGGCGATGCGCAGGTCTTCGATCTCGTCGAGGGTGAAGTCCAGCCGTGCCGCGAGACCGGCCGTAGCCGTTCGCAGCACCGACAGATAGGCCCCCGCGGCGGGCAGCCGGACCTCAACGAAGTCCTTCGTCCCGGGCTCGCCTGCGATCTGGGACACCCTCACCTCCAAGGTGGCACACAGTGATTGCTCTGGTTCGCCAGCGACGCTATCGCGATCTGTGCCCCGATGTCGCCCGGACGGAGCACTGCCGCCGCCATGAGTGAGCCCTGGCCCGACCCCCCACGACTGTCACCCATGGTAAGCGCATGAGCACACAAAGTGGCTAGGGGTGTGCGGTCTCAATTCGAAAGAGATGTCGCATCGTTGCCCGTGCCGGGGTGGAGTGCCAGGTCGGCGAGGGTGCGCAGCGGTTCGCCGGTCAGCCGTTGCACGGTCCAGCCGTCCTGCCCGAGGGCGCCGATGGAGCGGTAGAACCCGATCGCGGGATCGTTCCAGTCCAGTACTGCCCATTCGAAGCGCTCGTAGCCGCGCGTGACGCAGATCGAGGCCAGTTCGGCGAGCAGGGCCTTGCCGTGGCCGCCGCCGCGCGCCTCGGGCCGGACGTACAGATCCTCCAGGTACACCCCGTGCGTACCCGTCCAGGTGGAGAAGTTCCGGAACCACAGGGCGAATCCCACCGTGCGGTCCCCGGAATTCGTCCCGGAATCCTCCGCGGATTCCGCTTCCGCGATCAGCCCGAAGACCGCCGGGTGCTCGCCGAAAAGGGCGTCGTGCAATTGCTCCGGCGTCGCGCGGGCTTCCTCCAGCGCCTTTTCGTACTCCGCGAGTTCGCGGATCATGGCGTGGATCGCCGGGACGTCGGCGGGCGTGGCGGCTCGGATCATGAACCAAGATTACGCGCTCGACGGCGGCTCGACAGCGGCTCGGAAGTGGTGGAGATCACCTGCGTTCCCGGAGCCCTCGGCCGGGGTCCTCGGCCTGGGCCCTGGACGGCCCTCAGCCGGTCACGACGGCCGCCAGGCGGGTTCCCGGGGTGAAGGCGCCCTCCTGGGCCAGGGTGAACAGGCCGTGCAGCATCTTCGCCACGTAGACGCGGTCCGGGAGCAGGCCGTGCCGGACGGCGAAGTCCTCGGCGAAGGCGTCGAGCTCGGGGGTGGTGCGGGCGTAGCCGCCGTGGTGGAAGCGCTCGTCGAGCCGCCAGTCGCCCGTCCTGGCGCCGAACGCGTCCTCCTGCAGCCGCTGGACGGCGGCGTCCAGGAAGCCGCCCCTGAGGACCGGGAAGCCGATCGCGCGCTGGCCGTCCGGCAGCAGTCCCGCGGCCAGCCCGGCGAGGGTGCCGCCGGTGCCGCAGGCGACCGCGACGACGTCCGCCGCGCCGCGCAGCTCCCGCCCCAGCTCCGCGCAGCCCTGGGCCGCCAGCGGGTTGCTGCCGCCCTCCGGCACCACGTAGCAGCGGCCGAAGCGCTCCCGCAGCCCGGCGACGACGTCCGGCTCCGCCTTGCGGCGGTACGTGCTCCGGTCGACGAACACCAGCCGCATGCCGTCGGCCGCGGCGCGGGCCAGCGAGGCGTTCAGCGGGCGCCGGGCCAGCTCGTCGCCGCGGACGACGCCGACGGTCGCGAAGCCCAGCAGCCGGCCGGCCGCGGCGGTCGCGCGCAGATGGTTGGAGTAGGCGCCGCCGAACGTCAGCAGGGTGTCGTGTCCGGCGTCCGCGGCGGCCTGGAGGTTGAGCCGGAGCTTGCGCCACTTGTTGCCCGGCAGGTCCGGATGGATCAGGTCGTCGCGCTTGAGCAGCAGCCGGACGCCGTGCCGGGTGAGCCGGTCGTCCTCGATCGCGGCCAGCGGGGAGGGCAGCCGGGGGTGGAGCGCGTCGAGCGGCAGGCCGGGGGCGGTCACCGGAACATTGTCCCCCCGGGCGGACGGGGGCGGCGGCCCGTGGATCGCAAACCGCCGCAATGGCCTCAGAAGTCCCTCAGGGCAAGGAAGAAGCTCCCGAAAAGGGCCGCCCCCGGTGCATTCTTCTCACGTGAAGACGGACGGCACGAACGGCACAGACCCCTCAGGCGGCCCGGACCTGGAGTTTCCGGCCTCCCCGCCACCCCAGGCCGCCCCGCCGGCCCCAGCGGCCCCACTGGCCCCGGCCGGGGCCGGTGACGGGCTCGCCGCGACGGTGCGCGGGCTGCTGCCCTCGCTGACGCCCGCCTCCGCGCGCATCGCCCGGCTGATCGTCGAGGACCCCGCCCAGGTCGCCCGGAGCACCATCTCGGAGCTGAGCGCGCTGGCGGGCACCAGCGACTCCTCGATCGTCAGGACCGCGCGGGCACTGGGTTTCTCCGGCTACCCCGAGCTCCGGCTGGCGCTGGCCGCCTCGGCCGCCCGGCAGGCCCCGCGCTCGACCCTCACCTCGGGGATCACCCGGCAGGACTCGCCCGCGGAGGTGATGGCCAAGCTGGTGCACACCGAGTCCCAGGCGGTCCTGGAGACCGAGACGCAGCTCGACCCCGGCCAGCTGCTGGGCGCCGCGCTGGCCGTCTGCGGCGGCGGCCAGCTGCACATCGCCGGCGTCGGCGCGTCGGGGCTGGTCGCGCAGGACCTGCACCAGAAGCTGCAGCGCATAGGGCGGCCGTGCCACGCGCACGGCGACTCCCAGTCCGCCCTGACCAGCGCGGTCCTGCTCGGGCCCGGCGACATCTTCCTGGCCGTGTCGCACTCCGGCGAGAGCCGCGACGTCCTGGAGCCGCTGCGCCGGGCCGCCGACCAGGGCGCGACCACCGTCGTCATCACCAACCACCCGCAGTCGTCCGCCGCCCGGCTCGCGGACTTCGTCCTGGCGTCGGCGGGCCGCGAGACGACCTTCCGGCCCGGCGCGATGGCCAGCCGGATCAGCCAACTGGTCGTCGTCGACTGCCTCTTCGTCTGCGTGGCGCAGCGCACCTACGAGAAGTCCGACCACGCGCTGCGGGTCACCCGCCAGGCGCTGGAGAGCGACCGCTCCTGAACTGCCGGGCCCGGAGCGCGGAAACGCCCGTACCCGGTGCGCCGAGGCGGACCGGGTACGGGCGACAGGTCTGTGACCGTGGTGTTGTCACAGGCCGACGGGCCCAGGTGGAGCTCAGGCCTTCTTGGTCTCCCAGAAGATGGTGTCGATCCGGGCGATCAGCTCGAGGAGCTTCTCACCCGTCTTCGGGTCGTTCGACGCCTTGGCAGCACTGCCTGCCTTGAGGGCGTCGTTGATGAGCTGGTGCAGCTCGGGGTACTTCTCGAAGTGCGGCGGCTTGAAGTAGTCGCTCCACAGCACCGAGATGTGGTGCTTCGCGAGCTCCGCGCGCTGCTCCTTGATGATGATCGCCCGGGTCCGGAAGTCCGGGTCCTCGTTGGCCTGGTACTTCTCCTGGACGGCCTTGACCGACTCGGCCTCGATGCGGGCCTGGGCCGGGTCGTATACGCCGCAGGGCAGGTCGCAGTGGGCGCTGACCTTGACCTTCGGCGCGAACAGGCGAGAGAACATGGCTGTCCTTCCTTGTGATCGTCTTTCCAGGTGGGAGATTACTCCCTAGGAGAGTCGTTTTCTCGGGTGCCCCAGGTGGCTTAGGACAAAAGTCTGGTGTCACCCTGGGGCTGGTGGAGGAAGGGACGAGGAGGCAGAGCATGCGGGAGCGGCGAGTCCGGCGGGGCTACGCGGTCGAGGTGACCGGCCCTTCGATGGTCCCGACGCTGTACGAGGGCGATCGGCTGTTCGTGCGCGACGTGAGCGGTCCGGCCGACGTCCGGGAGGGTGACGTCGTGGTCCTGCGCCACCCCCTGCAGCAGGATCTGCTCATCGTGAAGCGGGCCGTGGAGCGCCGTGAGGGCGGCTGGTGGGTGCTGGCGGACAACCCGTTCGGGTCGGTCGCGGACAGCAGCGTGTTCGGCACGGTGCCGGACGAGTTGGTGCTCGCCCGGGCCCTGGTGCGGTTCCGGCCGCCGCGGGAGCTTCAGCGGTCGGTGGCCGGGGTGCTGTCGTGGGCGGCGTCCTGCGTGCGGCCGCTGAGCGCCGACCGTTCGTTCTCCAGGCGCTTGCGGGCGCGGTAGGCCGCGACGTTCGCGCGCGTCGCGCACCGGTCGGAGCAGTAGCGCC
Source organism: Streptomyces sp. NPDC006733 (assembly GCF_040636125.1). Lineage (NCBI taxonomy): Bacteria > Bacillati > Actinomycetota > Actinomycetes > Kitasatosporales > Streptomycetaceae > Streptomyces > Streptomyces sp. NPDC006733. The sequence continues at coordinate 47,520 of NZ_JBEYJD010000056.1, forward strand.
GGGACCGGTTGGTCGATGTGTCGACATAAGCGTTGCGGCAGGGGGCGGCCTCGCAGATGCCGAGCCGGTCCACGCCGAGTTCGGTGAGCTGGAAGGCGAGCCCCATGCAGGCGGTGGCGGCGTACCCCGCGGTGGCGGTCGCGGCGTGGTCGGCGAGGTGCATGTGCCAGTCGGGCCGCCCCGACGCGTCGAGGTGCTCGTGCCCGGAGATCTGCGGGCTGACGGGGAACTCCAGCAGGAGCGCGTTGAGCAGGTCCACCGCGCGCACCTCGTCCCCCTCGTCGGCGGCCTCGAAGACCCCGCGCAGCCGGGTGCGGACGGCACGCAGCCGGGGCACGTCGGCGTCGGTGCTGCGCGCGGCGGCCTGGGTGCTGGTGCCGAAGAGCGCGCGGACGGCGTCGACCCCGGTGAGGTCGTCCGTCCCGCGTTCCGGCTCCTCGCTGTTGACCAGGCGCACGGCGTACTCGGAGTAGTAGGCCAGTTCCACGTGTGATCCTTACCCGTGCGTTCTAGGCTCAGTAATGACCGAGGTAGCTATCAGGGTATTACGGCTCGGCGGACGGCGAGAACGGTACGCCGACGGTGCCGCCCGGCGGGCGCCGCGGACAGGCCGAGGCCGGACCGCCGGGCTCCGCGCCCGGCCGTCCGGCCTCGTCCCTTCGGGTCACAGCACCTTGGACAGGAACGCCTTGGTGCGGTCGTGCTGCGGGTTGTTCAGGACGTCACGGGGGCTGCCCGCCTCGACGACGAGGCCGTCGTCCATGAAGACCAGCGCGTCGCCCACCTCGCGGGCGAAGCCCATCTCGTGGGTGACGACGATCATCGTCATGCCGTCCTCGGCGAGACCGCGCATGACGTCGAGGACGTCACCCACGAGCTCCGGGTCGAGCGCCGAGGTCGGCTCGTCGAAGAGCATCAGCTTCGGCTCCATCGCCAGCGCGCGGGCGATGGCGACGCGCTGCTGCTGGCCGCCGGAGAGCTGCGACGGGTAGTTGGCCGCCTTGTCGGCCAGCCCGACCCGGTCCAGCAGCCGCTCCGCGCGGGCCCGGGCGGTCGCCTTCGACTCGCCCTTGACCTGCATCGGGGCTTCCATGACGTTCTCGATCGCCGTCATGTGCGGGAAGAGGTTGAAGCGCTGGAACACCATGCCGATGTCCCGCCGCTTCGCCGCGACCTCGCTGTCCTTCAGCTCGTAGAGCTTGTCGCCCTTCTGCCGGTAGCCGACCAGCTCGCCGTCGACCCACAGGCGGCCGGCGTTGATCTGCTCCAGGTGGTTGATGCACCGCAGGAAGGTGGACTTGCCCGAGCCGGACGGGCCGACGAGGCAGAACACCTCGCGCGGCGCGACCTCCAGCTCGATCCCCTTGAGGATGTGCGCCAGGCCGAACGACTTGTGCACGGCCTCGGCCTTGACCATGGGCTGAACGGTCATCGGGCCACCTCCGGACGGCGCAACGTGCTGAGATTCGCCTTGATCTTCTGCCACGGGGTGAGCGGCAGGCTCCGCAGCGAGCCCCGGGCGAAGCGGCGCTCCAGGTAGTACTGGCCGACGCTGAACACGCTGGTCAGGGCGAGGTACCAGATCGACGCGACGAAGAACATCTCCATGGTCGCGAAGGAGCTCGCGGCGATGTCCTGCGCGCTGCGCAGCAGGTCCTGGTACTGGACGGCGACGACCAGCGAGGACGTCTTGAGCATGTTGATGAACTCGTTGCCGCTCGGCGGGATGATCACCCGCATCGCCTGCGGCAGCACCACGCGGCGCATCGTCTGGCCTTGCTTCATGCCCAGCGCGTGCGACGCCTCGGTCTGGCCCTCGTCGACCGACTGGATGCCGGCCCGGACGATCTCCGCCATGTAGGCGCCCTCGTTCAGGCCGAGCCCCAGCAGGGCGGCCACGAACGGGGTCATGACCTCGACCATCTCGTTCTTGTAGATCGGCCCGAGGTTCAGCACCGGGAAGATCAGCGCCAGGTTGAACCAGATCAGCAGCTGCACGTAGACCGGCGTGCCGCGGAAGAACCAGATGTAGAGCCAGGCGACGCCGCCCGTCACCGGGTTCTTGGAGAGCCGCATGATGGCGAAGAGCACGCCGAGCAGCAGACCCATCAGCATCGACAGGACGCTGATGAGGACGGTGTGCCACAGGCCGGTCAGGATGGAGTCGTCGAACAGCTTCTCCGGCACGGTCGCCCAGCGCACGTCGCCCTGGGAGAACGAGTACACGAGTCCGGCCAGCACGGCCAGGACGACGACGGCGCTCACCCAGCGCCCGTAGTGCCGTACGGGGATCGCCCGGATGGCCTGGGCCGGGACCGCGGTGGTGGCGGTCCCGGCCCACCCGCTCGGCGGCGTGTCGGCGGGTTCCTTCGAGAATTTGTCAGTCACGGTGACTGCCCTTCAGTGGAGCGCGTGGGGTCAGGATCCGCCGTTGATCGCGGCCTTGGTGATCGCGCCGTCGCCGGCGCCCCACTTGTCGAGGGCTGCCTTGTAGCTGCCGTCGGCGATGATCGCGTCCAGCGCGAGCTTGATCGCGTCACGCAGCTGCGTGTTGCTCTTGTCCACGGCGATGCCGAACGGCCCGGCGTCGGACTTGTTGGCCACGGACTCGAAGTCGTTGCCGCCGCCCGCGGTCTTGGCGATGTACGCGGCGACCGGGGAGTCGTTGAGGTCGGCGACGGCTCCGCCGGCCTTGACGCGGGTCTGGGCCTCGGCGTCGGTCGGGAAGGACTCGATGGAGATCTCGGACTTGCCGCCGGTCGTGCACTTCTTGGAGAGGTCCTTGGCCGCCGCCTCGAACGTCGTACCGCGCTGGACGGCGAGCTTCTTGCCGCACAGGTCGTCGACGGAGGTGATGTGCGCCGGGTTGCCCTTCTTGACCAGGATGCCGGTGCTCGCGGTGAAGTAGTCGACGAAGTCGACGCCCTTACCGGTCTTCTGCCCCTTGTCGTCCAGGCCCTCCTGGCGGGCCTTGGTGTCGCTCACGGAGGACATGACGAGGTTGTAGCGGCCGGTCTGCATCGCGGCGAGCAGGCCGTCGAAGGTGCCGCTGGTGAACTTGAAGGTCACACCGAGCTGCTTGCCGAGCGCGGCGGCGACGTCGGGGTCGACGCCGACGATCGTGCCGCCCTCCTTCAGCTCCATCGGCGCGTACGTGGCGTCCGTGCCGACGGTGATGACGCCGGCGTCCTGGATCGCCTTCGGCAGCTTGCCGAAGAGCGGGGCGCTGTTCGTCTTCGCGGTGCTGTCGGAGCCGCCGTCCTTCTTGGTCTGGTCGCCACAGCCGCTGAGCAGCAGGGTGCCCGCGACCGCGATCGCGCCGACCGCTGTGATCCGAGAGGTGGCGGTCGAGCGAAGGGTGGTGCGTGCGGTCATTGCTGGTTCCTCCTGCGGAAGGTGGGCGGAGTGGGGGAAGCCTGTGGATGGAAACCTCTGTTCGAGTGTCGCCACCCGGTGTGATGTGCGCATCTTGCCATCCGGACAGACCCAGACAGTGGTCCAGTTGTGTCAAAATCGGATAACGGGCGATCCCCGGGCTCTCACCGGGCCGGCACACCAAGGCCGGACCGCGGTGGGGCCACGCCGACCAGTCGCACACAGTATCCGCGGTTTCTCCCTATTAGGGCCTTTTGCCGCGCTGTATGCCGTTTCTACCGATTCGCTCTCCGATGACGGAACCGAATTGGACTCGTCAGCGGAATCACTCTTCCGGTAGAACGGATCCTTACCCCTCATCCCGGGGCCCACGGCATGCGTGCGGCATGCCTGGCGCCGGTGCCTTCAGGACCACTCAAGTGCCTGGGTGTACCGATGCCGAGCCCGCCTATCTCCATTTCCGGAGGTAGTACCCTCGACACCAAATCAGACAAAGGGGTCAATTGTGGCAGCGGAGATCGTCAATCCTCGGACCGATACGGACGCGTTTCCCATCGATCCGGTCTTCGCCCTGCACCGCGGCGGAAAGATGGAGGTGACCGCGACCGTGCCGGTGCGCGACGCGGACGATCTCTCCCTCGCCTACACGCCGGGTGTCGCGAAAGTCTGCACGGCGATTGCCGAGCAGCCCGAGCTGGTGAACGACTACACCTGGAAGTCCAACGTCGTGGCGGTCGTCACGGACGGCACCGCGGTGCTCGGACTCGGGGACATCGGCCCGGAGGCCTCCCTGCCGGTCATGGAGGGCAAGGCCATCCTCTTCAAGCAGTTCGGCGGGGTCGACGCCGTCCCCATCGCGCTGGCCTGCACGGACGTCGACGAGATCATCGAAACCGTGGTGCGGATGGCGCCGTCCTTCGGCGGCGTCAACCTGGAGGACATCTCCGCCCCCCGCTGCTTCGAGATCGAGCGGCGGCTGCAGGAGCGCCTCGACATCCCGGTCTTCCACGACGACCAGCACGGCACCGCCGTCGTGACGCTCGCCGCGCTGCGCAACGCCGCCAAGCTCACCGACCGGTCGCTGGGGCAGCTGCGCGCGGTGATCTCGGGCGCGGGTGCGGCCGGGGTCGCGATCGCCAAGATCCTCGTCGAGGCGGGAATCGGCGACGTCGCCGTCACCGACCGCAAGGGGATCGTGCACGCCGGACGGGACGACCTGAACTCCGTCAAGCGCGAGCTGGCCTCGTACACCAATAAGGCTGGTCTTTCCGGCTCGCTGGAGACGGCTCTGGAGGGGGCCGACGTCTTCATCGGCGTCTCCGGCGGCACCGTGCGGGAGGAGGCGGTGGCCACCATGGCCGAGGGCGCCTTCATCTTCGCGATGGCCAACCCGACGCCGGAGATCCACCCGGACGTCGCGCACAAGTACGCGGCCGTCGTCGCCACCGGCCGCAGCGACTTCCCGAACCAGATCAACAACGTCCTGGCCTTCCCCGGCATCTTCGCCGGCGCCCTCCAGGTGCGCGCCTCGCGCATCACCGAGGGCATGAAGATCGCCGCGGCCGAGGCGCTGGCCGCCGTCATCGCCGACGAGCTCAGCGCGGACCACGTCATCCCGTCGCCGTTCGACACCCGCGTCGCCCCGGCGGTCACCGCGGCCGTGGCGGCGGCGGCCCGGGCGGAGGGCGTCGCCCGCCGCTGACCCCCCTCCGGGCCTGCGCCGCCCGGGCGGCGATCAGGGTCCAGAGCGTGGGCGCGAGCCCGCACAGCACCGAGGCCGCCGTGAACAGCGCGATGCC
>NZ_JBEYJD010000057.1:0-49866 GCF_040636125.1 Streptomyces sp. NPDC006733
GAGCTCCACGCGTCCTACACCCACTGGCTCGCCCAGTCCGCTGCGATCTTCCTGGTCGGGGTGGTCCTCACCGCGGCCTTCCTGGCGCTGGTGCCACCGGGGCGCGCCGCGTCGTCGTCAGCCGATCTTCGTGTAGGTGAGCGGCGCCTTGCCCGCCTCGCGGGAGTCCCGCAGCAGGTGGGCGTCGTCGATCACGGTGAGGGTCGAGGAGACCCCCGGGTTGCAGGAGGCGGCGGGCACCGCGCTGGTCAGCAGCGAGGGGCTCAGCGCCAGCGGCGGCCCGGCCGACGTCATGTGCATCGTCCACGTGCACTCGTAGGTGGTTCCGGAGCCGGTCAGGGTGACGCTGCCGTTCCGCCGGATCGTCAGCGTCCGGGTGTTGGTGCCGTTGCTGTCGAACCCGGCCTGCCAGGTGCCGACGTACCGTTCCGGCACGTCGCCGGGCGCGGTCCCGGCGTCCTGCGCGGTCGAGGGCGAGGTGGACGGGGTGCCGGTCGCCGTTCCCCGCAGGCCGTCGAGGTTCCTGGTGTCCGTGCCGCTGTCCTTGCCCTTGCCGAAGTCGAGCGCGACGACGGCCGCCCCGGCGCCCGCGAGCACCGCGACCACCACGGCGGCGGCGATCAGCACGCCCTGCCGCCGGCCGCGCGGCGGCGGCCCCGGGTGCTGCGGCGCGGGAGCGTACCCGGGGTGCGGGTAGCCGTAGCCGCCGGGTGCGTACGGGGACGGCACCGGCGTGCCCGGCTCCACCACGGTCGGCCGGGCGGGCGCCGCCTGCGCGACCGGGACGGCAGCCGGGACCGGGACAGGCTGCGGGTCGGCTCCCGGTCGCAGCACGGTGGGCGCCGGGGCGGGGGCCTCGACGTGCGGGTTCTCGGCCTCCAGCAGCCGCACGGCGTGCCGGCCGAGCTGCGCGACGATCGCGCTGGGCAGCCAGGACCTGCCGTCCTGCGGCGGGTGGGCGGCGATCCGCTCCAGCACCGTGTCCAGGTCCGGCCGCTGGGCGGCCTCCTTGGCCAGGCACTCCGCGACCAGTTCGCGCAGCGCCGCCGGCAGTTCGTCCAGGTCCGGCGGCTCCTGCGCGATCCGGAACATCTGGGCGTGCACCCCGCTGCCCGCGGCGCCGAACGGCTGCTTCCCGGTCGCCGCGTACGCCAGCACCGAGCCCAGGCAGAAGATGTCGCAGGCCTGGGTGACGCGGTCGCCGCGCACCTGCTCGGGCGACATGAAGCCGGGGGAGCCGACGAGGGCACCGGTGCCGGTCAGGCCGCCGGTGACGGTCTCCAGGGCGCGCGCGATGCCGAAGTCGATGACCCGGGGGCCGTCGATCGTGATCATGACGTTCGACGGCTTCAGGTCGCGGTGGATCAGCCCGGCCGCGTGGATGTCCTGGAGGGCGTGGGCCAGCCCGGCCGCCAGCACCCACACCGAACGCTCCGGCAGCGGGCCGTGCTCCTTGGCGATGACGTGCTGCAGCGTCGGCCCGGCGATGTAGCCGGTGGCGACCCAGGGGATCTCGGTCTCGGTGTCCGCGTCGAGGACCGGCGCCGTCCACGTGCCGCCGACCCGGCGGGCTGCCTGGACCTCCTGCCGGAAGCGCGCCCGGAACTCGTCCTGCGCGGCCAGCTCGGCCCGCACCAGTTTCACCGCGACGGTCCTGCCGCGCTCCGAACGGGCCAGGTAGACCCGTCCCATGCCGCCGGTGCCGAGTCGGCCCAACAGCCGGTACGCGCCGATCCACTGCGGATCGTCGGATCTGAGTTCGTCCACGCCGCGCGCCTCCTCCCGGCCTGCCGGCCGCCCCGTAGGCGAAGAATAGTCCGACCGTTCGAGGATGATCCCGGCGCGGGCGGCAGCGGCCGATCAGGGGCGGGCGACCGGTCCCCGGTGACAGCCTGTCGGGGAACGTGCCGAGCCCCATACAAGGTGTCCGTGTCCCCGGCCCGCGGCTCTCCTTAGCCTTGGGCGCATGACCCCTCCTCTCGCCGCCGCCGCCGATCCCGCGACCGGAGCCGCCGTCAAGGCCGCCGACCGGGCACACGTCTTCCACTCGTGGTCCGCGCAGGCGGTCATCGATCCGATGGCCGTGGCCGGGGCCGAGGGCTCGTACTTCTGGGACTACGACGGCAACCGCTACCTGGACTTCTCCTCGCAGCTGGTGAACACCAACATCGGGCACCAGCACCCGAAGGTCGTCGCCGCGATCCAGGAGCAGGCCGGCCGGCTCTGCACCATCGCGCCCGGCTTCGCCGTCGACGTCCGCTCCGAGGCGGCCCGGCTGATCGCCGAGGTCACCCCCGGCGACCTCGACCAGGTCTTCTTCACCAACGGCGGCGCCGAGGCGGTCGAGAACGCCGTCCGCATGGCCCGGCTGCACACCGGCCGGCACAAGGTCTTCAGCGCCTACCGCTCGTACCACGGCTCCACCTCCACCGCGATCAACCTCACCGGCGACCCGCGCCGCTGGCCGTCGGACACCGGCTCGGCGGGCGTCGTGCACTTCTGGGGCCCGTACCTGTACCGCTCGCCGTTCCACGCGACGAGCGAGGAGCAGGAGTGCGAGCGCGCGCTGGAGCACCTGGAGCAGCTCGTCGCCTTCGAGGGCCCGCAGTCGGTGGCCGCGATCATCCTGGAGTCGGTGGTCGGCACCGCGGGCATCCTGGTGCCGCCGGCCGGCTACCTCGCCGGCGTCCGGGAGATCTGCGACCGGTACGGGATCGTCTTCATCCTCGACGAGGTCATGTCCGGCTTCGGCCGCACCGGCGCGTGGTTCGCCGCCGACCACTGGGGCGTCGTCCCGGACCTGCTGACCTTCGCCAAGGGCGTCAACTCCGGCTACGTGCCGCTCGGCGGCGTCGCCATCTCCCCGCAGATCGCCGCGACCTTCGCCACCCGCCCCTACCCGGGCGGACTCACCTACTCCGGCCACCCGCTGGCCTGCGCCTCCGCCGTCGCGACCATCACCGCGATGCGCGAGGAGCGGATCGTGGAGAACGCGGCCGCGATCGGCGAGCGGGTCATCGGCCCGGCGCTGCGCGACATCGCCGCCCGGCACGCCTCGGTGGGCGAGGTGCGCGGCCTCGGCGTCTTCTGGGCCCTGGACCTCGTCAAGGACAAGGCGACGCGCGAGCCCCTGGTGCCGTACAACGCGTCCGGCGCGGACAACGCGCCGATGGCCGAGTTCGCGGCGGCGTGCAGGAAGGGCGGCCTGTGGCCGTTCGTCAACATGAACCGCACGCACGTCGTCCCGCCGTGCACGGTGACCGAGGCCGAGGCCAAGGAGGGCTTGGCGGCGCTGGACGAGGCGCTGACCGTGGCCGACCGGTACGCCGTCAACGGATAGCGCTTGCCCCCGGCGGCGCGGGCAGTCCGGGGGGCGCTCGCGAAACGCACATAACCCCCACACGCTTCCCTCCCCGGACGTGCGGTTGATTCCCGAACCTTCGCTTATCGTGTGCGGAGTAATCGGAGTGAAACGTACGTTCGGGCGAGGGGGCGGCAGTGCTGGCGGACACCACACCGGTGAAGCGCAACAGCCTGCGGCAGCAGATCGCCGACGCGCTCCGCGACGAGGTGCTGACCGGCCGGCTCCCGGCCGGGCGGGACTTCACCGTCAAGGAGATAGCCGAGCTGTACGGGGTCTCCGCGACACCCGTGCGCGAGGCGCTGGTCGACCTGGCGGCGCAGGGGCTGCTCGACGTCGAGCAGCACCGCGGCTTCCAGGTCCGGCGCTTCACCCCCGACGACTTCGTCTCCATGGTCGAGGCCCGCAACCTGGTGACCGAGGGGATCTTCCGCCGCGTCGAGGGCGACGAGATGCGCGAGGTGCCGGCCGACGTCATCGCGTCGGTGCGCCGCCGGGGCGAGGCCGCGGCCCGGGCCGCCCGCTCGGGGATGCTCGACGTGCTCATCGGCTGCGACATCCGCTTCTGGCGCGAGGTCGCGGCGCTGTCGGGCAATCCGCACATCTGCGAGTTCCTCGACCGGATCCGCACCCAGACCTGGATGTACTCGATCCCGTACCTGCGCGCCCACCCGACGCTCGCCGGCGTCTGCTGGTCCGACCACGTCGCTCTCGTCGACGCCGTCCGGGACCGCGACCTGGCCGCGGCCCGCCGCGTCATCACCGACTACAACGAGCACACCCTCGCCCTGATGGCGAAACTGGCCCCCCGGTAGGGGCCGCAAACGGCACCACCTCCTGACGCCGACCCCGCCTCGCACTACGCTGGCCCGACGATTCGCTTGACGACTTGGAGCGCCTGTGGCCTGCGACTTGTGGCTGGTTCCGCTGGTGGATGTGCTCTGTCACAGCCCCGAAAACCCCTTCGCCGAGGAACTGGCCCGCTACGACAAGGCCTTGAACGACGCGGGCCTGCCGCCGGTACCCGTCCACACCTACATGCCGGGGCTCTCCGGCGACGTCGGCCCGGTCGCCGGGTTCGACTACGACGCGCTGCACTTCCTGCGCCGGGCCTTCCTGTTGAACCTGCAGGGCCTGGAGGTCACCCCGGTCGACGCGCTCGGCGGCGACTACGAGCAGCTGCTGGAGATGTTCGAGGCGACCGCCCAGCAGTCGCACCTCGTGTGGCACTACGACCACGCGGGCGCCTACGTCCCGCTGGACTTCCCGTTCCCCGTCGTCAACGACGAACTCCTCGAAGGCGGCGGCCCGCTGGGTTCCAGCCACGGCCTGCTGCGCGACCTCCAGTCCGTCGCCCCCGCGATCGGCATCGACGCGGCCAACCCGCCGCAGGCGCCGGCCCCGCCGGACCGGCCCACCGGACTGGAGGAGCCGGCCGCCCAGCCGTCGTACGATCCCAGCCCGTTCGCCCGCGAACGGCACGTCTGGCTCGGCCTGCACGCGGCGGCGACGCGCTCGCTGGCGCAGGGGTCGATGGTGGTCTTCAGCTGACGGCCCGGCCCCGCGGAAGGGGCGGCGCTCAGCGGGCCGGCCCCTCCGGGGGCCGCTGGCGCGGCATGCTCGGACGGCCGCCGGGCGCCATCGGGAAGCGGCCGGCGGCCGCGCCCTCGGTGCGCGCGGCCCACGGCACGGTCGCCTGCGCGCGCAGCGGAGCGCTGCGCGTGCCGAACTCCGCCATCCAGTCCGCCGTCTCCATCCTGACCAGGTCCGAGACGTCCTCGCAGAACCGGCGCAGCACCGCAAGACAGCGTTCGGCGGCCTCGGCCGCCGTGCCGTCGGTGGGGCCCAGTACCTCCCGGACGCACTCCGACGCCCAGTCGAAGCGCAGCGCCTCCAGCCGCCGCTGCACGGCCTGGGCGGTGGCGACGTCCCGCATCCAGCCGGACGTCAGCCCGAAGCAGCGGTCGAGGCCGAAGCAGACCGCGGCCAGGAGCAGCGCCACGTAGCCCCAGCGGGCGGCGCCGTCGGCGACCCCGGTCAGCTCGACCAGCGGCAGCGCCGCCCCGACGGTGCCGAAGAACGCGGTGGCCAGCCGCAGCCCGCGCGCCCCGTGCCGCTTCCAGACGCGGTCGGCGAGGTACCAGTCCGTGGTCTGCAGCGCCCCGGACTCGGCCCAGCGGTAGAGCTCCTCCAGCCGCTCGGCGGGCTCGCCCCAGTCCCCGAGCGGAAAAGGCAGCGCCCGCAGGTCCTCCTGGCTATGCAGAGCCCGCTGAACGGGCTCCTCCCGGGGAGCCTCCTCGGGATACATGTCCGGCTGGCTCACTGCGCGCTCCCTCGCATTCCGGCGCCCGACTTCCGCACCGATCGTCTTCCGACCCGACGAAGGTCCCTTCTTACCGCCGAACGGCTGACCATGGGGGCAGGATCTTTTGATTTCAGCCCTTAAAGGCCTCGTGGTCAGGTATAGGCCGAACATTCGTCCCACTCGAAAGAGTGAGGCGCAGCGCGCGGCGCGGGGCTCCGCACGCGGCCACTACCCTTGGGCACGTGAAGGTCCTTGTCATCGGCGGCGGCGCCCGCGAACACGCCCTGTGCCGCTCTCTGTCCCTCGATCCCGATGTCACCTCGCTGCACTGCGCCCCCGGCAACGCCGGGATCGCGGAAGCCGCCGAGCTGCACCCGGTCGACGCCCTCGACGGCGCCGCCGTCGCCGAACTCGCCGTCTCGATCGGCGCGGACTTCGTGATCGTCGGTCCGGAGGCCCCGCTGGTGGCGGGCGTCGCCGACGCGGTCCGGGCCCGCGGCATCGACTGCTTCGGCCCCTCCGCGGAGGCCGCGCAGTTGGAGGGCTCCAAGGCGTTCGCCAAGGAGATCATGGCGGGCGCGGGGGTGCCCACCGCCCGCTCGTACGTCTGCACCACCGCCGAGCAGATCGACGTGGCGCTGGACGCGTTCGGCGCCCCTTATGTCGTCAAGGACGACGGCCTGGCCGCCGGCAAGGGCGTCGTCGTCACCGACGACGTGGCCGTCGCCCGCGCGCACGCGCTGGCCTGCGACCGCGTCGTCATCGAGGAGTTCCTCGACGGCCCCGAGGTCTCGCTGTTCGCCGTCACCGACGGGGTGACGGTCGTCCCGCTGCAGCCCGCGCAGGACTTCAAGCGCGCGCTCGACGCCGACCAGGGCCCGAACACCGGCGGCATGGGCGCGTACTCCCCGCTCCCGTGGGCCGACCCCAAGCTGGTCGACGAGGTCGAGCGGACGGTCCTGCAGCCGACCGTGGACGAGCTGCGCCGCCGCGGCACCCCGTTCGCCGGGCTGCTCTACGCGGGGCTCGCGATGACCTCGCGGGGCGTGCGCGTCATCGAGTTCAACGCGCGCTTCGGCGACCCGGAGACCCAGGTCGTCCTCGCCCGCCTCAGGACCCCGCTGGCCGGCCTGCTGCGGGCCGCCGCGACGGGACGGCTGTCCGAGGTGGAGCCGCTGCGCTGGAGCGACGGCGCTGCCGTCACCGTCGTCATCGCCTCGCACAACTATCCGGACACCCCGCGCACCGGCGACGAGATCACCGGCCTGGCGGACGTCGCGGAGCAGGACGAGCACGCGTACGTGCTGCACGCCGGCACCCGGCTGGACGACGAGGGCCGCGTGGTGAGCGCGGGCGGCCGGGTGCTGTCCGTCACCGCCACCGGCACTGACCTGGCCGAAGCCCGGGAGCGGGCGTACCGCGCGGTCGCCCGGGTGGGCCTGGACGGCTCGCAGCACCGGACCGACATCGCCGCCGAGGCGGCGAAATCCGGCCAGTCCTGAAGCGGCCCATGGGGTGGCTTTACCCAAAGCCACCCCATGGAGTGATGGCTTCTCCATCCGGCTGACGTGGCAGCGGTCCCCAACTACTGTGCCCCGGAAGCGCACTCCCGGACGGTGCGGTGCTGTGCGGCAAGTAGCCGTACAGACATTGCGTTGTCCGCGGGCGGTGCGACAGTGGGGTAAGCCGCCGACGGCGGTCGTGACAGTGAGACGGGGGTGAGCCGCCCGATGGCCGGAGAAACAGGTGAGGGAGTCGCACGCTCCCGTGCGCTCGCAGTGCTGCGGATCCGCAGTGCCGCGCTCACCGTGGCGCTGCTGCCCGCCGCAGCCGCGGTGGTCCTGCTCGTGGGCGGCGCCACCGGGCGCGTCGGCGACAGCTGGGACGCGCTGCGCTGGTCGGTGGTGGGCGGAGCCCTGGTGGTGCTGGTGCTCGCGGGCGCCGTCGCCGCCGTGGTCGTCCGGGCCCGCCCCGCGGTCAGCCCGACGGTGCCGGTGGCCGAGTCGTCGGCCCCCGACCTGTACCGGATGGTCCACGACCTCGCGGTCCGGCTCCAGGTCCCGACCCCCTCCTCGATAGAACTCACCCCGGACTGCGACAGCTGGCTGGAGGACCGCCGCCCCGAGCGGGCGGGCGCGGGCCGCTGGGGCCGCCGCCGGGAGCCGGCCGCCCCCGTGCTGGTCATCGGCTCGCCCTTCATGTGGTGGATGCGCGTCGCCGAGCTGCGCGCCCTGCTCGCCCCCGTCGTCGCCGGCACCGGACCCTCCGCCGACCCGGACATAGCCGCGGCCCGGCGCTTCATCCGCGGTCTGGACGCGGCGGCGGGCGTCGCCGCGGCCCGCTCGCGCGGTGTCGCGCGGCCCGCGTACGCCTTCCTCGGCTGGGTCGCCCGGCTGCTGCTGCGCGGCTGCCGGGCGCATGCCGCCGAGATGGAGCGCGGGGTGGCCGCGTCCGCCTCGGAGCGCGCCCAGGCGGTGGACTACGGGCTGCGGATCGTCGCCCAGGAGCAGGTCGGCCTCGCCTACGCGGGCTGGGACCGGCTGCTGACGCGGGTCGCGCTGCCCGCCTGGCGGATGGGCCGCTGGCCGTCCCGGCTCGACGCCGGGGTGGTGGCCGCGCTCACCGAGCTGTCCCGCCGCGACCGGCTGGCCGAGGGCTTCGAGTCCCGGCTCGGCGAGCGCCCCGCCTGCGACCTGCTCGAAGAGCCCGGCAGCGTGGACGAGGCGGCTTCGCTGCTGGCCGCCCGGCTGTTCCACGGCGGCCCCGAGGACCACTGCCCCGACTGGTCGCCCGTCGACTGGGACTCGTACCCCGAGGAGGTCGTGGACCGCATCTGGCGCTCCGAGGCCGCCCTGCTGATCCGGGTGCTGGACGAGCCGGGCAGCGCCGTGCCGCGCCCCGAGCGCGACCGGCCCGCCGTCGTCACCGTCCGCCCCGCCGAGCACGCCGAGCACGCGGCCGGCGCGGAGGGCCGCCCCGGGGCCGGGCTGCTGATGGGCGGCCAGGCCGCCCGCCAGGCGGCCGCGACCGGCGCCGCGGACCTCCCGGACGAGCTGGGCCGGGCCACCATCGCCCGCGTCATCGACCGGCTCTCCCGGGGCGGCAGCGAGGAGCTGGCCGCCCGGATCACGGGCCATGTCGCCCGCGAGGAGGCGGCCAGGGAGGCCAACCGGAGCCCCGCCGCCGGCACCCCCCTCGCCCCGGTCTACCAACTGCTCCCGCCCCGCACGGGACGCGAGCTGCTCACCGAGCACGTCACGGCGATGGTCTGCTGCGCCGCCGTCGACACCGCGGGCGCGACGGCCGGCCTGGACTGGCTGGACGGCCCGGCCCTGCTCGTCAACGGTGTCCGCCGGGCGGACCTCGCGTGGCCGGTGCTCCGCCTCGTGGAGAACGGTGACGCTGCGCCGCTGCGCTCGTGGCTCACCGCCGTCGGGGTCCGGCTGGAGAAGCCCGTCCGCCTCGTCTGACCCGGCCGTCACGCGCCTTACCGGTGGTGACCGTTTCTGCCTCACTCGGAGCGAAACTGTTCCGATTATCCGCCACGAACAGTAACCATGAGAGTGCGTTATGTGATGTGCTGGGTTCGGGCGCGAAACACTCCGCGTGCGGGGCGTGGCGAGGAAGGGAGGCACACGTGGGGACGGAACAGATCCGGCGCTGGCAGTCGGGAGCGCACGCACATGGCGTGACCGACCCGTTCGGTCAGGGACCGCTGCCGTGGCTGCGCGGAGCCGAGCAGTATCTGGACGACGAGGGGAACGTCGTCCCCTGGTACGTGGACCTCTCCGTGAGCCGCGGTGAGGCGCCGGCCAGGCCCCATGTGCCGGGCCCGCGCACCGCCGACGACGTGAGATGCCAGGTCAAGGGCTTCGCGTCGGCCGGCGCGGTCGCCCCGGGCGCGGCCATCGACTTCCGGGTGACGGTCGACCCGCCCCAGCAGTTCACCGTCGACATCTACCGCATCGGCCACTACGGCGGTGACGGCGCCTGCCACATGACGGCCAGTCCGCGGCTGTCCGGCATCGTCCAGTCCGCCCCGCTCGCCGCGGGCCGCACGGTCTCCTGCCATCACTGGTGGCAGTCCTGGCGGCTGCAGGTGCCGGGGTACTGGAAGACCGGCGCGTACGTGGCGGTGCTCACCACGGCGGGCGGCTACCGCAGCCACATCCCGTTCACTGTCCGTGACGAACGGCCGCCGGTCCCGCGCCGCTACCCGTCCAAGGAGCCGCCGCGCGCCGCCGCGCTCGACGCGGACCTGCTGCTGCTGATGCCCGACGTCACGTGGCAGGCGTACAACCTGTATCCGGAGGACGGCAGGACCGGCGCCAGCCTGTACCACGCGTGGGATTCCGACGGCCGGCTGCTCGGCGAGGAGGAGGCCCCGACGACGGTCTCGTTCGACCGCCCGTACGCGGGCGCCGGACTGCCGCTGCACGTCGGCCACGCCTACGACTTCATCCGCTGGGCGGAGCGGTACGGCTACGACCTCGCCTTCGCGGACGCCCGCGACCTGCACGCGGGCCGCGTCGACCCCACCCGCTACCGCGGCCTGGTCTTCCCCGGCCACGACGAGTACTGGTCGATCCCGATGCGCCGCGCCGCCGAGGCCGCCAGGGACGGCGGGACCTCGCTGGTCTTCCTCTCCGCCAACTCCATGTACTGGCAGGTCGAACTGGGCCCCTCCCCGGCGGGCGAGCCCGACCGGCTGCTGTCCTGCCGCAAGCGGCGCGGCGACGCCCGCGGCCGCAGCGCCCTCTGGCGCGACCTGGGCGAACCGGAGCAGCTGCTGCTGGGCGTGCAGTACGCCGGCCGCGTCCCCGAACCCGCCCCGCTCGTCGTCCGCAACGCCGACCACTGGCTGTGGGAGGCGACCGGCGCGTCCGACGGGGACGGGATCGAGGGCCTGGTCGCGGGTGAGGCGGACCGCTACTTCCCGCGCACCGCGCTGCCCGAGTCCACCGACCGCATCCTGCTCGCGCACTCGCCGTACGTGGACGCGGCGGGCCGCCGCCGCCATCAGGAGACCTCGCTCTACCGGGCGCCGAGCGGCGCCTACGTCTTCGCCTCGGGCACCTTCGCCTGGTCCCCCGCGCTCGACCGGCCGCATTACGTGGACTCCCGGATCCAGCGCGCCACGGCCAACCTCCTGGACCGGATCTGCAAGCACGACTAGGTTCCGGCTGGACCCGTAGGTCCGCTCCGGCCGCACACCCTGTCGGATCGCACCCTCTTCCGTACGGGAGAATCGGGAGCTGAGCCACCGAGTGGGGAGGACCCATGTCCGGATTCGTCGAGAAACCTGAACCCGTCCAGGTACCGGGACTGGTGCATCTGCACACCGGAAAGGTCCGTGACCTGTACCAGAACGGGGCCGGTGAGCTGGTGATGGTGGCCAGCGACCGCACGTCCGTGTACGACTGGGTGGTGCCCACCGAGGTCCCCGACAAGGGCCGGATCCTCACCCAGCTGTCGCTGTGGTGGTTCGACCAGCTCGCCGACCTGGTTCCCAACCACGTCATCTCCACCGACGTGCCGGACGGCGCCCCCGCCGACTGGGCCGGCCGCACGATGATCTGCAAGTCGCTGCGGATGATCCCGGTCGAGTGCGTGGCCCGCGGGTACCTCACCGGCTCCGGCCTCGTCGAGTACGAGAAGCACCGCACGGTCTGCGGCCTCGCGCTGCCCGAGGGCCTGGTCGACGGCTCGGAGCTGCCCGCGCCGATCTTCACCCCCGCCACCAAGGCCGAGGTCGGCGAACACGACGAGAACGTCTCCTACGAGGAGGTCGCCCGCCAGGTCGGCGCCGAGACCGCCGCCCTGCTGCGGCAGACGACGCTCGCGGTCTACGGCCGGGCCCGCGACGTCGCCCGCGACCGCGGCATCATCCTGGCGGACACCAAGTTCGAGTTCGGCTTCGACGGTGACGAGCTCGTCATCGCCGACGAGGTGCTCACCCCGGACTCCTCGCGCTTCTGGCCGGCCGACCAGTGGGAGCCGGGCCACGCCCAGCCGTCCTTCGACAAGCAGTTCATCCGCGACTGGCTGACGTCCCCCGCCTCCGGCTGGGACAAGAACAGCGAACTGCCCCCGCCGCCGCTGCCCGCCGAGATCATCGAGCAGTCCCGCGCCAAGTACGTCGAGGCCTACGAGCGCCTCACCGGCACGACCTGGTCCTGATGTCCGGGGTGCCCGGCCCTCCGCGGCCGGGCACCCACCAGGACACCGGCACGGGCACAGGAACCGCACACGACGAAGGCCCCGGCGGAGAAATCCACCGGGGCCTTCGTGCTGACGAGCGGACGACCAGGTTCGAACTGGCGACCTCAACCTTGGCAAGGTTGCGCTCTACCAACTGAGCTACGTCCGCGCCGCGCCCGCAGTGTGCCGGGCGCGAGAGCCACTATACCCAACCGCGCTCCCGGGCGATGCGCGCGGCCTCGTGCCGGTTCTCCGCGGAGAGTTTCGCGGCGGCGGAGGAGAGGTAGTTGCGCACCGTTCCCTGGGACAGCGCGGCCCGCCGGGCGATCTCGGCGATCGGCGCCCCGTCGCCCGCCAGCTCGAGGACCTCGGCCTCGCGGACGGTCAGCGGGGAGTCCCCGGCGCTGATCGCGTCGGCCGCCAACTCCGGGTCCACGTACCGCCCTCCGGCGTGCACGGTGCGGATGATCTCCGCGAGCCGCTGCGCCGAGACGGTCTTGGGGACAAACCCCCTGACCCCCGCCGTGAGGGCCCGCTTGAGGTGCCCCGGACGCCCGTGGCCGGTCACGATCATCGTCCGGCAGTCGGGCAGTTCGGCCCGCAGGGATGTGGCGACCGCCACACCGTCGGCGCCCGGCATCTCCAGGTCCAGCACCGCGACGTCCGGCCGGTGGGCCCGCGCCATGGCGAGCGCCTCGGGTCCGGAGGCGGCCTCGGCGACGACGAGGATGTCGTCCTCGTAGGAGAGCAGCGCGGCGAGCGCGCCCCGGATGAGGTGCTCGTCGTCGGCGAGCAGCACGCGCACGCGCGGCTCACCGCTCCCGGCGGGTCCGGCGGCTCCGGCGGGGCCATGAGCTGCGGCAGCGCTGGCGGCTCCGGTTCGTTGCGTCATGCGGCGCCTTCCGTGTTCCGCGGACCAGTGGCGTGGGCGTTCCGGGTGCCGGGGGAGCCCGGGGAGCCGGCGGCGCGCTGCGGCGGCACGCACGCCGTCAGCCGGAAGACCCCGCCCGCGTCCGGCTCGGCCGTGAGCGTGCCGCCCAGCGCGCCGACGCGCTCGCGCAGCCCGGTCAGCCCGGTCCCCGGCGCTGCCGGGGCCGCCGCGGCGGTGACGGCCGCGGCCCCGTCGTTCTCCATGGTCAGCACGGTGGGGCCGGACGGCGGGGCCAGCAGCCGGATGACGCAGCTGCGGGCGTCCCCGTGCCGCAGCACGTTGGTGGTGCCCTCGCGGACCACCCAGGCGATCACCGACTGGACGGCGGGCGACAGGCTCGCCCCGTCGTCGCCCTCGGCCCGGCAGTCGACGCCCGCGGCGCGCAGCACCGACAGCGCGCCCGCCAACTCGACCTGCAGATCCGCCGAACGGTAGCCGCGGACGACCTCGCGCACCTCGCGCTGCGACTCCCGGGCGATGCGCTGCACCTCCACCATCTGCTCGACGGCCTCCGGCCGCCCCCGCTGGGCGAGTTGCACGGCGAGCTCGCTCTTGAGCGCGATCACCGACAGGTTGCGCCCCATCACGTCGTGCAGGTCCCGTCCGAACCGCAGCCGCTCCTCCGCCACCGCCAGCCGGGACTGCGCCTCGCGCGCCGCGTCCAGCTCCCACACGACGACCAGGATCCACGCGGAGCCGCGGTAGGTGAACGCCATGCCCGCGCAGCCCGCCGCCACGGCGATGACGTACCCCAGGGTCTCGGACCCCGGCAGCCCGGCCACCGCGGAGAACGCCGCCACCAGCGCGGCCGTACCCGCGATGAGCAGCAGGATCCACCGCGGGCGGCGGATGTTCAGCACCGCGGGGCCGATCGCGAAGCTGGTGAACCCGATGATGATCTGGACCGCCTCACCGTCGGCGGTCATGGTGCCCCGCGCCCGCAGGACCAC
The DNA here is from genome assembly GCF_040636125.1 of Streptomyces sp. NPDC006733. NCBI lineage: Bacteria > Bacillati > Actinomycetota > Actinomycetes > Kitasatosporales > Streptomycetaceae > Streptomyces > Streptomyces sp. NPDC006733. The sequence goes on from NZ_JBEYJD010000057.1 coordinate 13,749, forward strand.
GACGAACAGGACCGCGAGGGTCGTCACCCCGGCGAGGACGGCCAGCAGGACGGTCGGCCGCTCGCGGCGGCCCAGCGCCCAGTCCAGCACCCGCGCGACCAGCACCGCGCACAGCACGGACTGCCCCAGCAGCGCCCACAGGACGACGCGCGCACTCGTCGGGCTGCCGGAGCGCTCGACCGCGCCGAGCACGAGCAGGATCTCGATCGCCGCGAAGGAGTACAGCGACCACCGCGTGTAGAGCTCGAAGCGGGCAGGGTCGCTGCGCCGCTCCCACCATCCCGTCAGCTTCGGCACGGTCTTCCCCCTGGCCCTGGTCAGCGGCGCGGTTCCCAGCGGAACCACCGGCGTACAGCAAACACCGCGAGGGCCGTCCAGGCCACCGCGAGCCCGAGCGTGCGGAGCACCTCGCCCGCCCCGGCGCCGCCCAGCCAGCCGAACCGCACCAGGTCGGTGACGGCCGTCACGGGCAGCAGCCGGCACAGGTCGGCGACGCGGTCGGGCAGCAGCTCCACCGGGACGAAGAGCCCGGACCCGATGATCGAGATCATGAACAGCGGCAGCGTGGTCAGCTGCGCCACCTCCACGCTCCGGGTGAAGACGGTCGAGGCCGCCGCCAGCGCCGCCAGCAGGAGCACCCCCGCCAGCACGCCCGCGACCAGCAGTTCGGGCCGCTGGGGAGCCGGCAGGTCCAGCAGCACCGCACCCGCCGCGACCAGCACCGCGCACTGCGCGAGCGCCACGGCCGCCGCCGGGAGCGCCGTCCCGGCCAGGATCTCCAGATCCGACACCTCCCCGGTCCGCAGCCGCTTGAGCACCAGCTCCTCGCGCCGCGCCACGTACGCCGTCACCAGGTTGTAGTAGACGACGAAGAGCAGGACGACGCCGATGCCGCCGCTCATCGTCTGGGCGTTGCGGGTCAGCCCGGCCTCCTCGAGGTCGGCGGTCGGGATCACCGAGCGCGTCGCCCAGACCATGGCGACCGGCAGCAGCAGCGCGGTGTACAGCGCCGTCCGGTTGCGCCACAGGAGGGTGAGTTCGGCCCGCCCGAGCGCCAGCAGCCGTGTGCGGCTCCCGCTCCCGCCGCCCGCCGCCCGCCGCGTGCCCGCCCCGGCCTCCAGCGTGCCCGCGCCCGCACCCGTGTCCGTCCCCGTGCTCATCGTGCGTCCCCCTTCGCGATGTCCATGAACGCCTCTTCCAGCGACGCGGTCCGCGCGTCGAGTCCGAGGAGCTGTACGTCCCTGTCGCGCGCCCAGGTCAGCAGTTCCAGCAGGTCCTCCTGGAGCCGCTGCGTCCGCACCTCGATCCGCCGCCCGTCGGCGGCCGACGGGACGGAGAGCGGCAACCGGTCCGGCGTCACGCCCGCCGGCAGGGTGAAGTGGATCCGGGCCGGCCGGGCCGCCGTCACCTCGGCGGGGGTGCCGGTCGCGACGATCTGCCCGTCGCGCATGATCGCCAGCCGGTCGGCGAGGCCCTCGGCCTCCTCCAGGTAGTGCGTGGTGAGCAGGACGGTCGTGCCCTGGTCCCGCAGTTCGCGCACCAGGCGCTGGGTCTCGTGGCGGGCCTCCGCGTCCAGTCCCGTGGTCGGTTCGTCCAGGAAGAGCACCTCGGGGCGGCCGAGCAGCGCCATCGACAGGTCCAGCCGCCGCCGTTCGCCGCCCGACAGTTGCTTGACGCGCACCTTGTGCCGGCCCCCGAGGCCGACCATGTCCAGTGCCTCCCCGACGGGCCGCGCCCCGGACGTGCACCCCGCCCACATGCGCGCGGTCTCGGCCACCGTCAGGTCGGAGGGGAAGCCACCCTCCTGGAGCATCACGCCCACCCGCGGCCGTACCAGCGCCCGCTCCTGGTACGGATCGTGCCCCAGCACCCGGACCTGGCCGCCGCTCGGCCGCGCCAGCCCCTCCAGCACCTCGACGGTGGAGGTCTTGCCCGCCCCGTTGGTCCCCAGCAGCGCGAAGAGCTCGCCGCGCGCCACCGTGAACGTCACTCCGCGCACCGCCTCGAATTGGCCGCCATATCGGCGGCGCAATCCGGCGACATCGATCACCTTCTCGTGCGGGTCCCCGCTGTACGTGTCCATATATCCAGCGTTCCGCCGGGCGGGACAGGTCGGCAGTGCGCGCTGTCATCGGCATTGATGACGAATGTCATGAAGGGCCGACGGCGATGGAGGGAAGGGGAAAACAATGAAGTCCCCGGTCGAGGATCCGACCGGGGACTTCATCGAACTGAGCGGACGACCAGGTTCGAACTGGCGACCTCAACCTTGGCAAGGTTGCGCTCTACCAACTGAGCTACGTCCGCACCGCGCTGTTGCGCAGGACTACTCTACCCGATCCATTGGACCGGTCAGAACAGTCAGAGCGGGTGACAGGGATCGCACACTGCGCCTCCCCCCTGGAAGGGGGGCGCTCTACTACTGAGCTACACCCGCGTGACTATCGATGGCCTGGTCTTTCGACCCTGCCCTCGGCGTGCTCCAAACACTAGCGGAACACAGGGGGTGCCTGTCCAGTCGGTAGGGCCGCAGCGCGCGGAAGATCGTCCGCGGGCGCGTGGAAGACCGGCCGCCGACCCGTGGGCGGCGGCCGCCGTCCTCAACTCGCTTCGTTGAACGCCTCGTAGACCTTCTTGGGGATGCGGCCGCGCGGCGGCACGTCGAACCCGTTCGAACGGGCCCACGCGCGCACCGCCGCGGGGTCGGGCGCGACGGCCGTGCGCGAGTAGACCTTTCCGGAGCGGGCGTGCTTCCGGCCGGCCACGACATACGGCGACAGGGCGCTCCGCAGCTTGTCGGCATTGACGGCCGACAGGTCGATCTCGAAGGACTTTCCGTCGATCCCGAACACGATCGTCTCCGCTGCCTCGCCACCGTCGAGATCGTCGGAGAGGCTGACCACTACGCGCTGCGCCATGGGTGTCGGTCCTTTCGTGCGGAATCGGCTTCCGGCGGTTCCTTGCTCCTGCTGATCATCGACTGATCAACGGTTGAGCTGGGCCGATGCGATGAAGCCGACATGTCGGGGACAATAAGTTTTCATTTGTACGATGCCATGCATTACGCCGGGAAGCCGGAGGATTATTCCTCCGCGTGTCCTGCCGCAATCGGACCCTACGTTTCTTGAAACGCATCCCCTAGAGAATCGGACGGCCGATACTTAAACGTGATGAGCGTCAACCGTCGGAGAACGGTATATCTACCCGCGTAGATTTTTGTGGCGGGTACGCTGAAGTCACTTCACGCACCACCACAACACCGGGAGTGCCAGTGGCACGCGTCGTAGTCGACGTCATGCTCAAGCCGGAGATCCTCGACCCCCAGGGCCAGGCGGTGCATCGTGCACTGCCGCGTCTCGGGTTCGAAGGGATCGCGGACGTCCGCCAGGGAAAGCGCTTCGAACTGGAGGTGGAGGGGCCGGTCGACGACGCCGTCCTCGCCCGCATCCGGGAGATGGCCGAAACCTTCCTTGCCAATACCGTCATCGAGGACTTCGACGTGAAGGTGGAGTCGTGACCGCACGCGTCGGCGTCGTCACCTTCCCCGGAACGCTCGACGACCGCGACACCCAGCGCGCGGTCCGCGTCGCCGGTGCCGAGCCGGTGCCCCTGTGGCACCGCGACAAGGACCTGCACCAGGTCGACGCGGTCGTCCTGCCCGGCGGCTTCTCCTACGGCGACTACCTGCGGGCGGGCGCGATCTCGCGTTTCTCCCCCGTCATGGAGTCGATCATCGCGGGCGCCAAGGACGGTCTTCCGGTCCTCGGCATCTGCAACGGCTTCCAGGTGCTGACCGAGTCGCACCTGCTGCCCGGCGCGATGCTCCGCAACAACCACCTGCACTTCATCTGCCGTGACCAGAAGCTGCGGGTGGAGAACGCGGACACCGCCTGGACCGCCGACTACGCGGCCGGCCAGGAGATCTCCATCCCGCTGAAGAACATCGACGGCCGCTACGTGGCCGACGAGCGGACGCTGGACGAGCTGGAAGCGGAGGGCCGCGTGGTCTTCCGCTACCTGGACGTCAACCCGAACGGCTCGCTGCGCGACATCGCCGGCATCTCCAACGCCGCCGGCAACGTCGTCGGCCTCATGCCGCACCCCGAGCACGCCGTCGAGCCGCTGATCGGCACCGGTCGCACCGACGGTCTCGGATTCTTCACCTCGATCCTGAAGAAGCTGGTCAACGCATGACTCTCGATACCGTCACTAACGCCGAGAAGACGCCCGAGGCCGAGCAGCCCTGGGCCGAACTCGGCCTCAAGCCCGACGAGTACGCGCGCATCCGCGAGATCCTCGGCCGCCGCCCGACCGGCGCCGAGCTGGCGATGTACTCCGTCATGTGGTCCGAGCACTGCTCGTACAAGAGCAGCAAGGTCCACCTGAAGCAGTTCGGCGAGAAGGCCCCCGAGAACGACGCCATGCTCGTCGGCATCGGCGAGAACGCCGGCGTCGTCGACGTCGGCCAGGGGTACGCGGTCACCTTCAAGGTCGAGTCGCACAACCACCCCTCGTACATCGAGCCCCACCAGGGCGCGGCCACCGGCATCGGCGGCATCGTCCGCGACATCCTCGCAATGGGTGCCCGGCCGATCGCGGTCATGGACCCGCTGCGCTTCGGTGCCGCGGACCACCCCGACACCAAGCGCGTGCTGCCCGGCGTCGTCTCCGGCATCGGCAGCTACGGCAACTGCCTGGGCCTGCCGAACATCGGCGGCGAGGTCGTCTTCGACGCCTGCTACCAGGGCAACCCGCTGGTCAACGCGCTCTGCGTGGGCGTGATGAAGCACGAGGACATCCACCTCGCCAAGGCGTCCGGCGCCGGCAACAAGGTCATCCTCTACGGTGCCCGCACCGGCGGCGACGGCATCGGCGGCGTCTCGGTCCTCGCGTCCGAGACCTTCGACGACGCCAAGCCCAGCAAGCGCCCCGCGGTCCAGGTCGGCGACCCGTTCCAGGAGAAGCTCCTCATCGAGTGCACCCTGGAGATCTTCAAGGCCGACCTCGTCGACGGCATCCAGGACCTCGGCGGCGCGGGCCTGTCCTGCGCCACCTCCGAGCTGGCCTCGGCCGGCTCCGGCGGGATGCGCGTCGAGCTCGACACCGTCCACCTGCGCGACTCCTCCCTCTCGCCCGAGGAAATCCTCATGAGCGAGTCCCAGGAGCGCATGTGCGCGATCGTCGAGCCGGCGAAGGTCGCCCGCTTCCTGGAGATCTGCGAGAAGTGGGACGTCATCGCGACCGTCATCGGTGAGGTCACCGAGGGCGAGCGGCTGGAGATCTTCTGGCACGGCGAGCAGATCGTGGACGTGCCGCCGCGCACGGTCGCCCACGAGGGCCCGGTCTACGACCGCCCGTTCGCCCGCCCCTCCTGGCAGGACGCCCTCCAGGCGGACGACGCCAACAAGCTGCCGCGCCCGTCGACCGGCGACGAGCTGCGCCGCCAGGTGCTGGCTCTCGTCTCGTCGCCGAACCAGGCGTCGAAGTCCTGGATCACCGACCAGTACGACCGGTTCGTGCAGGGCAACACCGTGCTGTCGCACCCCGAGGACTCGGGCATGGTCCGCATCGACGAGGAGACCAACCTCGGCGTCGCGATCGCCACCGACGGCAACGGCCGCTTCGCCAAGCTCGACCCGTACACCGGCGCGCAGCTCGCCCTGGCGGAGGCGTACCGCAACGTCGCCGCCACCGGCGCCAAGCCGCTCGCCATCTCGGACTGCCTCAACTTCGGCTCCCCCGAGGACCCGGACGTCATGTGGCAGTTCGCCGAGGCCACCCGCGGTCTCGCCGACGGCTGCCTGATCCTGGGCACCCCGGTCACCGGCGGCAACGTCTCGCTCTACAACCAGACCGGCGACGTCGCCATCCACCCGACCCCGGTGGTCGCGGTGCTCGGCGTCATCGACGACGTCAACCGCCGTACGCCGATGGCGTTCGCGGAGGAGGGCCAGCTGCTGTACCTCCTCGGCGACACGGCCGAGGAGCTCGGCGGCTCGGCCTGGTCCGAGGTCGTCCACGGCCACCTCGGCGGACTGCCGCCCAAGGTGGACCTGGAGCGCGAGCGGCTGCTCGGCGAGATCCTCATCTCCGGCTCCCGCGACGGCATGATCGACGCCGCGCACGACCTCTCGGACGGCGGCCTCATCCAGGCCGTCACCGAGTCGTGCCTGCGCGGCGGCAAGGGCGCGCGGATCGTCGTCCCCGAGGGCGTCGACCCGTTCGTCCTGCTCTTCAGCGAGTCGGCCGGCCGCGCGGTCGTGGCCGTCCCGCGCAGCGAGGAGCTCCGCTTCAACGACATGTGCGGCGCGCGGGGCCTGCCGGCCGCGCGCATCGGTGTCGTGGACGGCGAGACGATCGAGGTCCAGGACCAGTTCACGATCCCGCTGAGTGAGCTGAAGCAGGCGCACGAGGCGACGATCCCGGCTCTGCTGGCCTGAGGACGTCCCCGATGACGGGCCCCGGCTCTCTTCCGAGGAGCCGGGGCCTGCGAGGATGACGACGGTCATCGCCTTCCACGCCCACCCGGACGACGAGGCCATCCTCACCGGCGGCACCCTGGCGCGGCTGGCCGCGGAGGGCCACCGGGTGGTCGTGGCCGTCGCGTGCGACGGCATGGGCGGGGCCGCTTCCGGACGCCTGGACGAACTGCGGGCGAGCGCCGCCCTGCTGGGCGTGGCCCGCGTGGTGCACCTCGGCTACGCCGACAGCGGCCACGGCCCGCTCCTCTTCCCCGACCCGCCGAACCGCGTCCGCTTCGCCCGCGCGGACCCGGCCGAGGCGGCGGCGAAGCTCGCCGCGCTGCTCCGCGAGGAGCGCGCCGGCCTCCTCCTCAGCTACGACGCCCAGGGCGGCTACGGCCACCGCGACCACGTGAAGGTCCACGAGGTCGGCGCGGCGGCGGCCCGCCTGACGGGCACCCGCGTCCTGGAGGCAACGCGCCCGAGGGAGCCGATCGCGCGCCTGGCGCGCCTGCTGAGCCTGGCCGGCTACGACGCCGAAGCGCTGCGCGCGGCCTACACCCCGACGGCGCAGATCACCCACCGCATCGACGTCCGCCGCTACGCCCCCCAGAAACAGGCAGCCCTGGCCGCCCACCGATCCCAAGTCGCAACGGGCAAAGGCCGAGCATCAGCTCTCTTCCGCCTCCTGACCCGCCTACCGCCCCGCCTCTTCGGCCTCCTGCTGGGCACGGAATGGTTCAGGGAACCGGGTTCCGACGGGTCTACCAGCAGGTGATCTGCAGGATGTAGACGCGTTGGTGCCGAGGAATGATCTGGCAGAGGAACATGCCGCCGGGTACGAGGACGCTCTCACCCTTGGGGGAGGCGCCTTGGTGGGTTGTGCCACGGATCAACTCGTCCGAGCGCTTCCCCGAAGCAGCAATCAGGGCGGGCGGCGCCCCACTGATGACGTGTTCTTCGTTCGGGTCGTATCCCCGGACCAACTCATCCGGCTACTGCCGCTCGGGCCTCATCGGTCACGGCGACGATCTCGTCCATGGCTGCACGCCAGGCCGGATCTTCTTTAGACAGGTTCTGAGCTGCCCGTTCCGCGTTGCGCCGCCGTTCGGACAGGTCAGGGCGCCGCTCGATCTCGACCTCGCCGGACCAGATCAGCAGCCACATCCGGATGGGTCCGAGCGTGTCGTGCTGGGCGGCCATGGAGAACGCTTCGTTCTTCTGCCGCTCCATCTCTTCCAGCCGGTGCGGTGCGATGCGGGCGAGAGCGACCCGCAGAGCGTCGGGGGTGCGCTCGGGCCTGGGTGTCAGCCCTCCACGAGGGTGCTCGGGCCGCGTACTCATGCTCCTGTCCCTCGGGTCGCACCAGCCACGGTACGCCAGCCAGAATCGCCGGAGCCGGTGAAATCGACGTCCCCACACGGGGCAGCAGATTCCCAGGTTGTACCGGTCGCGCTCGGGCCGCCGCACGATCTTCGATGACGTTCGCCCGTACGAGCTCGCCAACGGGGGCGAGGGGTGGAGCTTTGAGCTGCTCTTCGTCCCGAAAGGTGGGGCGGTTGTGACGTCCGTGGCCCTGTGGGAACAATGAGGCGGCCTTGCGGCAGATGTGGATCACTAAGGACGCACAGAACTCCACCTGACGAGGCTCCGCGCACACATGCTGATCGTCCGAGCGTCCGCTCCACCGGCCACGGCCAGGGAAGCGCAGCGGACCGCCCCACTGCCGCGCCCACCCACCCGCAGCGCACCCCGGTCGAACCACCCCGACCTCGCCAGGGGAGCGCAGCGCCCCAGCCCGCTTCGGGCTGGGCCGCGCAGCGGACCTGATCGCTGCCAGGCGCGCAGCGCCGGGGCCCTCCCCTCCGCCCGGTCAAGGTGCGCAGCGCCGCAGAAGCACCACTCCGCACTGCACGGACCGCAACCACCCGACCCCCGTCCCCCGGCCCCCGGTTCACGCGGCGGACGGCTCCGCCGCGATGTCCGCCCACACGAGTTTCCCGGTGAGCCCGAAGGGCTCCTCTGCGACCAGGTGGAACCCCCACGCCGCCGCGAGCCCGGTGACGAGCCACATCCCGCGCCCGTGTTCGGCCTCGTCGGTGACGGTCAGGAACTCCGGCTTCTCGGGGCTGGTGTCCCACACCCCGAGCCGGAGCCTTCTTCCTCCCCAGTGCAGCCGCATGCTCACCGGCCCGCTGGAGTGCTCCAGCGCGTTCGCGACGAGCTCGGCCGCGACGAGCTGCGCCACGTCGATGATCGGCGCCAGCCCGTACGCCGTGAGCACCGCTCTGAGCGTGCAGCGCGCGATGCCGGCGCCGCGCAGGTCGGGCGGGATCTGGAGCGAGTAGTCCCACGCGTCGTCGGGTTCGACCTTCGCACTCATGCGGCTCTCCGAACGGTTCTGGGTAACGCCCCCACGCGGTGGCCTGTCGCCCAACCCGTGCCGGAGGCATGGGTGTAGCGATGCGCTGCCGTCTTGCTGCGAGCGTGCGCCGTGTAATGGCTGCGTCACCGACGGTAGGGGGCATGTATGCTCCGTGGCAAGTTTTTGGGCGAGTGGTCAAGTGTTCTGGTGGCAGGTCGACTTGGCCGCGCGGGAGACTTGGCCGACTGGAGAGGCAGGTGCCATGCCCGCAAGGGACGTCCCCACCGCACGTCAGGTGCGGCTCGGAACCGAGCTCCGCAGGATGCGCGACCGCGCGGGCAAGACCGCGCGGGAATCAGCCGGTCTGCTCGGCAACGACCAGGCGAAGATCTCGCACATCGAATCCGGCCGCATCGGCATCAGTGAGGAGCGGATCCGCCGCCTGGCCGCGTTCTACTCGTGCGACGACGCGACGCTGATCGACGCGCTCTGCGCGATCGCCGCGGAACACCGCGGTCAGGGCTGGTGGGACGAGTACCGGGGCGTCCTGCCGCCGGGCTTCCTGGACATAGCGGAACTGGAACACCACGCCACGTACCTGCGGTCGCTCCAGGCGCTCACACTGCCGGGGCTTTTCCAGACCGAGGAGTACGCGCGTGCCATTTTCGCCGGCGGCATTCCGCGGATGCCAGAAGCAGAAGTGGCGGTACGAGCGGAACACCGTTTGCGGCGCAAGGCGATCTTTCAGCGCGCCTCCCCGCCCGCGTACGAGGCGATCATTCACGAAGCCGCACTGCGCATGAGATTTGGCGGCGCGCAGATCACGCGTGCGCAGCTGGAGCACCTTCTGGAGGTCGCACACTGGCCAATGGTGACGGTTCGGGTCATCCCGTTCACCAACGAGACGTTCATCGAAGCGACGCAGACCGTGCTGTATGCGGGCGGGATCGTCGCCGAGCTCGACACCGTGCAGATCGACAGCCCCTTCGGCGGGTACTTCCTGGACTCGGAAGCCCAACTCGACAAATATCGGGCTTTCTTCAACGCTGGCGAGAAGGCGTCCCTCGGCCCGAAGGAGTCGATCTCGTTCATCCGACAGATTGCACAGCAACTGCCAGACTGACGGCCATGACCTCATCGTTGCAGTGGCAGAAATCCTCCTTCTCGGGAGCGGGCGGCGAGAACTGCGTAGAGCTGGCGGCAGCCGCCGGCTCGGTCCTCATCCGCGAGAGCGACGACCCCGGGGTCGTCCTCCGGACCACCCCCGACCGTCTCGCGGCCTTCCTCGACCGCCTCAAGGCCGATGGATCGGCGGCCGCCGCCCCGTAACCCCAGGGGAGCGTGGTTGGCTGGCGGCCGACGGAAACCGTACGGACGTACAAGGGGCTGGGCCATGTTCGAGTACAAGGTTGTTTCGTTCCGCGAATCGCTGATCGGGGACGCGCTGGACGGCGACAAGCTGGAGAAGACGCTCAACAAGCACGCCGGTGACGGCTGGGCGCTCAAGGCGATCACCGCTGCCGACGTGAAGGGCCGCATAGGCCCCGGCGCCGTCGAGGGTCTGCTCCTGACCTTCGAGCGCCCCCGCCAGGGCTGAGCCGCCTCCCCTATGGGGCTCCCCTGGGGGAGCCCCATAGGCTCGGCTCCATGACGTCTGCCGGTCGCCGTGCTCGTAGTTATGACCCTGCCAGGACGCGGGCCGCGTTGCTTGCCGAGGTGGGGGCCGTGCGGGATGTCGTGCGGGCGCTTACCGCTGAGCAGCTGGCGTTGCCGTCCGGGTTGCCCGGGTGGGATGTGCGGTTGCTGGTGGCGCATGTGGTGCGGCAGATCGATGCGGTCGGGGTGCTGCTGGGGGAGGCGGAGCCGGATCCGGTGCCGCCGGTGACCGGGCTTTCGGTGTGGGCGGTGTCCACCGCCGCCATCGCGGAGCGGCTGGACGCCTCGACGCGGGAGACCGCCGCCGGGATGGGGGATCCGGTCGCGGCCATCGACGCCGCCGCCGAGCGGCTGGAGCCGTGGATGGACGAGGCCGTGCGGGCGGATCGGATTGTTCCGCATGTGTTCGGGGCGATGCGGGCGCTGGACATGACCGTCACCCGGCTCGTGGAGCTCGTCGTCCACGGGGACGACCTCGCGCGCGCCACCGGCGTCGAGGTGGCGCACGACCGGCAGGCCGTCGCGGCCGTCACCCGGCTGCTGGCCGACGCGCTGGCAGTCAAGGCGCCCGGGAACTCCGTCGAGGTGCGGATCCCGCCCTACGCGGCCGTCCAGTGCGTGGAGGGCCCCCGGCACACCCGGGGGACGCCGCCGAACGTCGTCGAGACCGATCCCATGACGTGGATCCGGCTCGCCACCGGCCGGCTGGAGTGGAGGGACGCCCTCGAGGCCGCCGCCGTCTCCGCGAGCGGCGAGCGGGCCGATCTCGGGCCCTACCTCCCCGTCCTGGGCTGAATCTCCCCGCGCTGGGCCGACCTGCCCGTAGCCGTCCGCTCACACCCTGTCCGCCCTGCGGGCGCAAAGCACGTGATCCTCGCCTCACCTGCGGTGAGACACCCCCGGTCACACCCGTGATCACGGGGTCCGTGGTGCGTCCCCCGTTCGGACGCGGGTCGAATCTGCCCTAGACTCGTGGTGTGCCTCGTGGTGATGGACGACTCAACCACGACCTGCTCCCCGGCGAGAAGGGCCCCCAGGACGCTTGCGGCGTCTTCGGTGTCTGGGCCCCCGGCGAAGAGGTCTCCAAGCTCACCTATTTCGGTCTGTACGCCCTGCAGCACCGCGGACAGGAGTCCGCGGGCATCGCTGTGAGCAACGGCTCCCAGATCCTGGTCTTCAAGGACATGGGACTTGTCTCCCAGGTCTTCGACGAGACCTCTCTCGGCTCTCTGACCGGCCATATCGCCGTCGGTCACGCCCGCTACTCGACCACCGGTGCCTCGGTGTGGGAGAACGCCCAGCCCACGTTCCGTGCCACCGCCAACGGGTCGATCGCGCTCGGTCACAACGGCAACCTGGTCAACACGGCGGAACTCGCCGAGCTGGTCGCCGACCTGCCCCAGGGCAATGGCCGGGCCACGCGGGTGGCCGCTACCAACGACACCGATCTGGTGACGGCGCTGCTGGCCGGCCAGGTCGACGAGGACGGCAAGCCGCTCTCCGTCGAACTCGCCGCCGGCAAGGTGCTGCCCCAGGTCAAGGGCGCTTTCAGCCTCGTCTTCATGGACGAGCACACGCTGTACGCGGCGCGTGACCCGCAGGGCATCCGCCCGCTGGTGCTGGGGCGGCTGGAGCGCGGCTGGGTCGTCGCGTCCGAGTCCGCGGCCCTCGACATCTGCGGTGCCAGCTTCGTCCGGGAGATCGAGCCCGGCGAGCTGATCGCGATCGACGAGAACGGCCTGCGGACCACGCGTTTCGCGGAGGCCAAGCCCAAGGGCTGCATCTTCGAGTACGTGTACCTGGCGCGCCCCGACACCGACATCGCGGGGCGGAACGTCTACCTGTCCCGCGTCGAGATGGGCCGCAAGCTGGCCGCCGAGGCCCCCGTCGAAGCCGATCTGGTGATACCGACTCCGGAGTCCGGCACGCCGGCCGCCGTCGGCTACGCCGAGGCGAGCGGGATCCCGTACGGCACCGGCCTGGTCAAGAACTCGTACGTCGGCCGGACGTTCATCCAGCCGTCGCAGACCATCCGGCAGCTGGGTATCCGGCTCAAGCTGAACCCGCTCAAGGACGTCATCCGCGGCAAGCGGCTGATCGTCGTGGACGACTCGATCGTCCGCGGCAACACGCAGCGCGCCCTGGTGCGGATGCTCCGTGAGGCGGGGGCCGCCGAGGTCCACATCCGGATCTCGTCGCCGCCGGTCAAGTGGCCGTGCTTCTTCGGCATCGACTTCGCGACCCGCGCCGAGCTGATCGCCAACGGCATGTCCGTCGAGGAGATCGGCAAGTCGCTGGGGGCGGACTCGCTCGCGTACATCTCGCTGGACGCCATGGTCGAGGCGACCACGATCGCGAAGCCGAACCTGTGCCGCGCGTGCTTCGACGGTGTCTACCCGATGGACCTGCCCGACCCCGAGCTGCTCGGCAAGCAGCTCCTGGAGACCGAGCTGGCCGGTGGCGCGGACGCCGCCGACGCGCTGCGCCGTCCCTAGCCGTCTCCCATCGGGCACTCTGAAGGCATTACCCCCGAGCGTGCACCCGGCTCCCTGATCGCCGCCCCGGTGATCGCCCCGCACCTATTCGACGACGTGAAGGTTCCCAGCCATGCCTGAGAATACCGGCGCCAGTTACGCCTCCGCCGGCGTGGACATCGAAGCGGGCGACCGCGCCGTTGACCTGATGAAGGAATGGGTCAGGAAGGCCAGCCGGCCCGAGGTCGTCGGCGGCCTCGGCGGGTTCGCCGGGCTCTTCGACGCCTCCGCCCTCAAGCGCTACGAGCGGCCGCTGCTCGCCTCCGCCACGGACGGCGTCGGCACCAAGGTCGACATCGCCCGCAAGATGGGCGTCTACGACACGATCGGCCACGACCTCGTCGGCATGGTCGTGGACGACCTGGTCGTGTGCGGCGCCGAGCCGCTCTTCATGACCGACTACATCTGCGTCGGCAAGGTCTTCCCAGAGCGCGTCGCGGCGATCGTCAAGGGCATCGCTGAGGGGTGTGTCCTGGCCGGCTGCGCGCTGGTCGGCGGCGAGACCGCCGAGCACCCGGGGCTGCTGGGCCCGGACGACTTCGACGTCGCGGGCGCCGGCACCGGCGTGGTCGAGGCCGACCAGGTGCTGGGCGCGGATCGTATCCGTTCGGGTGACGCGGTGATCGCGATCGAGTCCTCCGGACTTCACTCCAACGGGTACTCGCTGGTGCGCCACGTCTTCTTCGACCGGGCCGGCTGGGAGCTGGACCGGGACGTTCCGGAGTTCGGCCGGACCCTCGGCGAGGAGCTGCTGGAGCCGACCAAGATCTACTCGCTGGACTGCCTGGCGCTCACCCGGCTCGCCCCGGTGCACGCGTTCTCGCACATCACCGGCGGCGGCCTGGCCAACAACCTGGGCCGCGTGATCCCGGACCACCTGCACGCCACCGTCGACCGTTCGACCTGGCGGCCGGACCCGGTCTTCACCACCGTCGGTGAACTCGGCGGTGTGGAGCGGCTGGAGTTGGAGAAGACGCTGAACATGGGCGTCGGCATGATCGCGGTCGTGCCGCAGGAGTCGGTGGACGTGGCGCTGGCCACACTCGCCGACCGCGGCGTCGAGGCATGGGTGAGCGGCGAGGTCGTCGAACGCGGTGACCACGCCGAAGCCGTGACCCTGACCGGGGACTACGCGAAGTAGCCGACGGGGCGGGCTCCCGGGGTCAGTCCTTCGGACCGGCTCCGGGCGCCGTGGGCCACGACGAAACCCGGTCCGGGGCGGGCCCCGGACCGGGTCTGTAGAAGTGCAGCGTCAAGAGTGGCGACGTTGCGGCGAGGGTTCGGAGTCCTCGTCCTCGTCGTCATCGTTGTAACGACTCGCGTACTGTGCGTACGGATCGTCGTCGTCGTTCTCGTCGTCATCGTCCACAACAGGCTCCGGCGGAAGTACCGGAAGTGGTGACGATGCGCCCAGCTCGTCGGCCAGACGTGTGAGATCTGTTCCGCCGCTGTTGTACTTCAGCTGGCGGGCGACCTTCGTCTGCTTGGCCTTGGCCCGGCCGCGCCCCATGGCTCGACCCCCTCAACGGCGGGGCTCGATGGCCCCGAGTCTTGACACGCGTTCATGAATCGGAGCGGTCCCTCAGTTGAGAGACCGGTCCGTAGGGCTTCAACGGTACCTGCTTCCGGAGCCGCACGGTACGTCGCCCGCACGACGCGCGTCGGAGCGGGAGCCGATGAGGGCCCTGTCCTGGCTGGTCAGCCGTGATTTTACCCGGTTCTAGCGCGAACTTGCTATCGCTTCGTGCGTTCGGTCACCCAGGGCGTCGGCGGGTGGACCGCCGGGCGGCCCCGCGGAAGATCGACTCGTCCGCGGAGGGCGCCTGCCCCGGACAGGCGGCCACCCGCCGCACAGCAGGTGAGCGGCGGGTGACCAGTGGAGAAGTGGCTGGATTCAGCCTGCCTCGGGACGCAGCCAGTCGGCGGCCGGGGTGCGGTCGGCGATGCGCTGCTCGGCCAGCCGGTCCGCGGCGGCGGCCGGCGGGATGCCGTCGGTCCGCGCCCGGTCGAAAATGGCGGCGGTCGTGTCAAAAATCTTGGTCGCCTTGGCCTTGGCCCGGTCGAAGTCGAAGCCGTGCAGCTCATCCGCGACCTGGATCACGCCACCGGCGTTCACCACGTAGTCGGGCGCGTAGAGGATCCCGCGGTCGGCGAGGTCCTTCTCGACGCCCGGGTGGGCGAGCTGGTTGTTGGCCGCGCCGCACACGATGGTGGCGGTGAGGGCCGGCACGGTCTCGTCGTTCAGCGCGCCGCCCAGCGCGCAGGGCGCGTAGACGTCGAGCGGGGTGCGGATCAGGACATCGGCGTCGGAGACGGCGCTGATCTGCGGGTGGCGGGCGCGGATCCTGTCGACGGCCTCGGCGCGGACGTCGGTGATCACGACCTCGGCACCGTCCTCGATCAGGTGCTCCACCAGGTGGTGGCCGACCTTGCCGACGCCGGCGATGCCGACCCGGCGGCCGCGCAGCGTCGGCTCGCCCCACTGGCTGCGGGCGGCGGCGCGCATGCCCTGGAAGACGCCGAAGGCGGTGAGCACGGAGGAGTCGCCCGCGCCGCCGTTCTCGGGGGAGCGGCCGGTCGTCCAGCGGTTCTCGCGGGCGACGACGTCCATGTCGGCCACGTAGGTGCCGACGTCGCAGGCGGTGACGTAACGACCGCCGAGCGAAGCCACGAAGCGACCGTAGGCGAGCAGCAGTTCTTCGCTCTTGATCGTCTCCGGGTCACCGATGATCACGGCCTTGCCGCCACCGTGGTCCAGACCGGCCAGAGCGTTCTTGTACGACATGCCGCGGGAGAGGTTGAGGGCGTCGAGCGCGGCCTCTTCGTCGGTCGCGTAGTCGTAGAAGCGGGTACCGCCGAGGGCCGGGCCCAGGGCGGTGGAGTGGAGCGCGATGACGGCCTTGAGGCCGCTGGAACGGTCCTGGCAGAAGACGACTTGCTCGTGTCCGCCCTGTTCCGACCGGAACAGTTTGGAGACGACGCTGGAAGTCTGAAGAACGTCGGTCACGGTGGTGACTCCTGCAGTCCAGAGGTTGCCCTCCGTACGGGTGGGGAGGGCCGGTTGGCGCAAGCGTATTGCCCGCAGGCGACCCGCACGGCCGTAGGGCCGGACCGGTTGATCGCGAACGGCCTCCGCTGCGCACCGTACGTCCTGTTCGGGTCGCCGGCGGCGGGCCACGACCCGTGGAACGAGTCGGTCCGCCCGGCCGGAACGCATCGGTCCGCGGGGAGGGAACAAGCCGCTCGCGGACAGTGCTGTGGATCACCCCCGCCGCGGGCCGGAGCGTGGGACGATGCGGTTGAGAGCCGGTCACGAGGGAGCGGGTGTGGGCTTGTCGTCGGTGCTGGTCCCGTACGCGGCGTATCTGCGGGTCTACGAGCCGCTGGCGGCGTTCCCCGACCCCGAACGCACCCACTGGAACCGCTACGCGGCCGCGGGCGAGGTGCGGACCGCACAGGACGAGTTGCGGCAGTCGCTCGCCGACCTGCTGCCGGTCCCGCCGGTGGCCGTCCCCGTGCACGAGAGCCGCGACGCGTTCGTGGCCGTCGTCAACGGCGTGACGCACATCTGCCCCTGGCGTACCCGGCTGCGCGGCTGGCTGGCGCTGGACGCCCTCGCCGAGGAACTTCCCGAGGTCCTGCTGGACGCGGTGCTGCCCGCTGTGGTGCGCGCCCAGGCCGAGGCGGACCACGAGGCGTGGCGGGAGCGCAACCCGGACGCCCGGCCCTGGATCCGCTCCGCGACCTGGCACGTGCCGATGCGCTGGTTCGCCCTGTTCGGCGACGACGAGCGCGAGTACGAGCCGGCCGGGATCGACGAGGCCAAGGAGCCGCTGATGCGGTACCGGACGCCGATGGTGCAGGCCCGCCGCCGGGTGGCGCGCGGGCTGCGGGTGCTCAAGGACGCCCTGGAGGAGGGCCCGCTGATCGACGGCCTGATCGACGTGGGCCGCTGGCTGGAGGAGTTCCACCCGCGCTCCCTCGTCGAGCTGGACTACGGCGGCCTGGTGCACGCCATCCCCGAGGCGGACCTCGCGGAGGACCGCTCGGCCGCCGACGTGGCCGAGGGCCTCGCCGCGCTCAAGGACGGCTCGGGGGCCGCGGCCTCCGAGGCGTACGAGCGCCTCACCGAGCGCTGGCGGACCATCCGCGAACTGCAGTTCGCGAGCTGACCCCGGCGGCTGATTCCGGCGGCTGATCCCAGCGGCTCGTTCCGGGCGGCTGCCGACGCGTTGGCGCCCTGCCGGCGCCGTGCCACCGACGGGCTGCCGACACGCCGGTGGAGCGATCCCGAAGCGATCCCGGAGGGTGCCGGGACGATGGTCCCGATCCGGGCCATTGGCTCAAGCGTGACGGAGAGCACGTAAGGGGACTCTTGCGGACATGCCCACCAGTCGTGCCAATATGGGACAACGAGTCCTGGAAGAGCTGGTTCCGTCCAGCAATGAGAGGGTTGTCCGGTATTGCATATCTTGAGGGTGGGGATGGGGCTGGTGATCCAGCTGTGACTGATCGTCACTCCGGAGTGACTGTCCGTTATGGCATGGTCCATCGGCTTCCGTAGAGCTTGAACCCCTGAGAGGGCAATTCCATCGGTTTGGCCGACGAGGCTGGACGGATGGTGTAGTTGTAGTGCCGAGGACAAGCCGTTCGTCCTATTACCGACTCGGCCCGCGTCCGCCATTTCGGGCAACACGGGTCAAGGTGCAGAATTTAGAGGTAGAACCGCGCTGGTTCGGTTCTCTCGAGGAGGCCGCTCATGACCGCTCGCACCCCTGATGCCGAGCCGCTGCTGACCCCCGCTGAGGTCGCCACGATGTTCCGCGTGGACCCGAAGACGGTCACACGGTGGGCCAAGGCTGGGAAGCTCACGTCCATCCGCACGCTCGGCGGGCACCGCCGCTACCGCGAGGCGGAGGTCCGCGCACTGCTGGCGGGCATTCCGCAGCAGCGCAGCGAGGCCTGACAAGCCCTTACATGCCCTTTAGGGCCGACTTTTGGGGCCCCCACCCCATACGTCACCTGCTCCACCCGCTCCACGGGCTCCCTGCCCCCATCGGGGACGCCACCAGGACACTGAAGATCGCATCGGACTCCGCCGGGTCCGATGCGATCTTTTTTGTGCCCCCAGGGGCCCGTGAGGAGGCGTTCACGGGGCGCTGAGGGGGCGTTGCGGAACGTTGCGGGGCTTTCGGGGGCAGTTGCGGTGGCGGCCCGCCGGCGTCGCGCGAGCGTCTGTGTGGGGTGAGCTGTGGAGTCTTGTGGGCATCTTGCGCGGACCTGTCGATGCCGTCCGGTGCGCATCGCGGGCAACTCGGGCACGGGTGCAATTGCACATATTAAATTGACACCCCCCGGAAGGGGGTCGAGTTCCCCACGTCTTGGAAATCTTTGGGTGACGCCCGTCACATGCACGGGTCTTGTGGCTGCTCAGATCCTTGCGGTAATGGGGGATCGGGTCTCAGGAGGGCAAGGCGCAGCAGGCGGTGGCAGGTGACGCAGTGTCGGGTGAGGTGCCTGGTCCCCGACGCGGCCGCCAGGTGGGCGCGGAGCAGCGCCCTCGTCTCGTGCCTGGGAGTCGACGTCATACCGCAAGGCGTACCGGCGGCCGCCCGGAGCCGTCAAGACGGCGCACAGGGGCGGACGGAGGGCCGGACGGGGTCGGAGCGGGAGTCGTGGTGGTGGCGGGGCGGCAGGGGCCGGCGGCAACGCGAAAGGCCCGGATCCACCAGGGATCCGGGCCTTTCGATTGTGCGGTCCTGACGGGATTTGAACCCGCGGCCTCCACCTTGACAGGGTGGCGAGCACTCCAAACTGCTCCACAGGACCAAGCTTTGCGGCGCCGAACCTTCCTGCGCTGCGAGTGAGACTGTACAGCAGGTCAGGGGGTGGGGTCGAACCCGTTCGGCGGCACCGCCGGTCCACGGGTCCGGTGCGGCCCCGGACCCGCGGACCGGCCGGGCGCCGGCCCCCGGCGGAGCGTCCCCCCGGCCGGCCGCGGGGCCGTCCCCGCGGCCGGGCCCGTCAGCCCCAGGCCTCGTCCAGCACCTTGAAGATGCGCTTGTCGGAGACGGGCTGCGAGGTGCCCAGCGCGTGCGCGAAGTAGCTGACGCGCAGCTCCTCGATCATCCAGCGAATGTCCCGAACCTTGTCCGGAACCGGGCGCCCGGCCGGCCGCGACGCCAGCAGCTCCGCGTACTCACGCTGGATCTCCAGCACCTTCTCCATGCGCATGGTGTCCCGCTGGACGTTGGTGGGCATCTGCTGGAGCCGGCGGTCGACCGCCACCAGGTACCGCATCAGGTCCGGCAGCCGCCGCAGCCCGGTGGCCGTGACGAAGCCGGCCGGCACGAGGGCCGCCAGCTGCTCCTTGACGTCCTGGAGGTTGGCGATGAGGACGAGGCTCGTGGTGGCCTTCAGGCGGCGCTCACAGGCCTGCCAGGCGGCCAGCACCTGCTGGACCCGGCTCACGGTCTTCACCGTCACGTCGACCAGGTCCGTGCGGACCTTGTCGAAGAGCTTGCGGAACGACTCCTCGTCCCACGCCGGGCCGCCGTGGTCGGCGATCAGCTGGTCGGCGGCGGCGGTCACGCAGTCGTCGAAGAGCGCCTGGATGCTGCCGTGCGGATTGCGCGAGAGCGCCAGCTTGGCCTCGTTGTTCAGCCGGCCCTGGGCGAACTTCGCCGGGTTCGTGGCGATGTTGAGCAGGATCAGCCGCCGGGTGCCGCGCCACATCGCGGCGCTCTGCTCGGCCTCGGTGTCGAAAAGCCGCACGGCGACGCTCGCGCCCTCGTCGACCAGCGCGGGGTACGCCTTCACGGGCTGGCCGCCGCGCCGGGTCTCGAAGGTGCGCGGCAGGCTCCCGACGGTCCACTGGGTGAGGCCGGTGCGCTGCTCGATGCCGATGGCGTCGGCGGCCTTGGAGATCACCTCGCGCGTCTTCGGCTTGAGCCGCAGCGTGAGCGCCTCCAGGTCCTTGTCCTCGGCGAGCTTGCGGCCGCGCTCGTCGGTCACCCGGAAGGTGATCTTGAGGTGGTCGGGCACCCTGCCGAGGTCGAAGTCCTCCACGTCCATCCGGACGCCGACCATCCGCTGCAGCTCGCGGGCGAGCGTGTCGGGCAGCGGCTCCTGGACGGGCACCACCCGGTCGAGGAACGCCTTCGCGTAGTTCGGCGCGGGGACGTAGTGCCGGCGGATCGGCTTGGGGAGCGAGCGGATCAGCTCGGTGACGACCTCTTCGCGCAGGCCCGGGATCTGCCAGTCGAAGCCCTCGGGGGTGACCTGGTTGAGCACCTGGAGCGGGATGTGGACGGTCACGCCGTCCGCGTCCGCGCCCGGCTCGAACTGGTACGTCACCTTGAACTTGAGCCGCCCCTGGCGCCACGAGTCCGGGTAGTCGTCCTTGGTGACGGTCTGGGCGGCCTCGTTGATCAGCATCGACTGCTCGAAGTTGAGCAGTTCGGGTTCGTCCCGGCGTTTCTGCTTCCACCAGGAGTCGAAGTGGGCGCCGGATACGATGTCTTGTGGCAGCTTTTGGTCGTAGAAGTCGAAGAGCGTCTCGTCGTCGACCATGATGTCCCGGCGGCGGGCCCGGTGTTCGAGCTCCTCCACCTCACCGAGCAGCTTGCGGTTGTCCTGGAAGAACTGGTGGTGGGTACGCCAGTCGCCCTCGACGAGCGCGTTGCGGATGAACAGATCCCGTGAGACCTCTGCGTCGATCCGTCCGTAATTCACCTTGCGCTGCGCGACAATCGGCACGCCGTAGAGCGTCACCCGCTCGAACGCCATCACCGCGGCCTGGTCCTTCTCCCAGTGCGGCTCGCTGTACGTGCGCTTCACCAGGTGCTGCGCCAGCGGCTCGACCCACTCCGGCTCGATCTTCGCGTTGACCCGCGCCCACAGCCGCGAGGTCTCCACCAGCTCGGCCGACATGATCCAGCGCGGCGGCTTCTTGAAGAGCGCAGAGCCGGGGAAGATCGCGAACTTGGCGCTGCGGGCGCCCAGGTACTCGTTCTTGTCGGTGTCCTTCAGACCCAGGTGCGACAGCAACCCGGCCAGCAGCGACGAGTGCAGCCGCTGGGAGTCGGGAGCCGCGTCGCTCTCCTTCTCCTCCAGGTGGATGCCCATGGTCTTGGCGACCGAGCGCAGCTGGCTGTAGATGTCCTGCCACTCGCGGATCCGCAGGTAGTTCAGGAACTCCGAGCGGCACATCCGGCGGAACGCCGAGGACGACAGCTCCCGCTGCTGCTCGCGCACGTAGCGCCACAGGTTCAGGTACGCCAGGAAGTCGCTGGTCTCGTCGGCGAACCGGCGGTGCTTCTCGTCCGACTGCTGCTTCTTCTCCGCGGGCCGCTCGCGCGGGTCCTGGATCGACAGCGCCGCCGCGATCACCATGACCTCGCGGACACAGCCGTTGCGGTCGGCCTCCAGCACCATCCTGGCGAGCCGGGGGTCGACGGGCAGCTGCGCCAGCTTGCGGCCCAGCGGCGTCAGCCGCTTCTGGTGGTCCTTCTCCTTCGGATCGAGCGCGCCGAGCTCCTCCAGGAGCTGGACGCCGTCCTTGATGTGGCGGCTGTCCGGCGGATCGATGAAGGGGAACTTCGCGATGTCGCCGAGGCCGGCCGCCGTCATCTGGAGGATGACGGACGCCAGGTTGGTCCGGAGGATCTCCGCGTCGGTGAACTCCGGGCGGGACTCGAAGTCCTCCTCGGAATACAGCCGCACGCAGATGCCGTCCGAGGTACGCCCGCAACGGCCCTTGCGCTGGTTGGCGCTGGCCTGCGAGATCGCCTCGATCGGCAGCCGCTGGACCTTGGTGCGGTGGCTGTAGCGGGAGATGCGGGCGTTGCCGGGGTCGATGACGTACCGGATGCCGGGCACGGTCAGCGACGTCTCGGCGACGTTCGTGGCCAGCACGATGCGGCGCCCGGCGTGCTTCTGGAATACACGGTGCTGCTCGGCGGAGGAGAGCCGCGCGTACAGCGGCAGCACCTCGGTGGAGCGCAGGTTCAGCTTGGTGAGCGCGTCCGCGGTGTCGCGGATCTCCCGCTCGCCGGAGAGGAAGACCAGGATGTCGCCCGGACCCTCGCGCTGCAGTTCCTCCGCCGCCTCGCAGATCGCGGTGACCTGGTCGCGGTCCTCGTCGTCGCCCTCTTCGGCGAGCAGCGGACGGTAGCGGACCTCCACTGGGAACGTCCGCCCGCTCACCTCGACGACCGGCGCGTCCCCGAAGTGCCGGGAGAAGCGCGCGGGGTCGATGGTGGCCGAGGTGATGATCACCTTGAGGTCGGGGCGCCGGGGGAGCAGCTGGGCGAGGTAGCCCAGGATGAAGTCGATGTTGAGGCTGCGCTCGTGCGCCTCGTCGATGATGATCGTGTCGTACTGGAGCAGCTCGCGGTCGGTCTGGATCTCCGCGAGCATGATGCCGTCGGTCATCAGCTTGACCAGCGTGCGGTCGCCGACCTGGTCGGTGAAGCGGACCTTCCAGCCGACGGCCTCGCCGAGCGGGGTGTCCAGCTCCTCCGCGACCCGGTCCGCGACGGTGCGGGCCGCGATCCGGCGGGGCTGGGTGTGCCCGATGAGGCCGCGCACGCCGCGCCCCAGCTCCAGGCAGATCTTGGGGATCTGGGTGGTCTTGCCGGAGCCGGTCTCCCCGGCGACGATCACGACCTGGTGGTCGCGGACGGCCGCCAGGATCTCGTCCTTCTTCTGGCTGACCGGCAGCTGCTCGGGATAGCTGATCCTGGGCACGGCGGCGCGCCGGCGCTCCACCCGCGCTTCGCCCTGCTCGATCTGGCCGGCGATCTCCGCCAGCACCGCCGCGCGGGCTTCGGTCTTGCGGATCCGGCGGGCGCCTTCGAGACGGCGGCCGAGCCGCACCTCGTCGCGGAGCGACAGGGCGGAGAGACGGGATCCGAGGTCGGAGAGGGTCGCGGGGCCGGGCCGGCCGGCGGCACTGGAGGCGGAAGCAGGCTGCGTAGACATACGGCCTCCAGGATCGCACCCGGCCCGAAG
The DNA here is from genome assembly GCF_040636125.1 of Streptomyces sp. NPDC006733. Taxonomy (NCBI): domain Bacteria; kingdom Bacillati; phylum Actinomycetota; class Actinomycetes; order Kitasatosporales; family Streptomycetaceae; genus Streptomyces; species Streptomyces sp. NPDC006733. Next base: position 36,779 of record NZ_JBEYJD010000057.1, read on the forward strand.
AGTCGGCGAATCATTTCGCCGCGCTACGAGCGTCCACGAGCCGGACTCGACCGGACGCAGGCGGGGGCGGGGTGGAGTGAACAGGCGAAAGTCGTTGAATCCGGGTCTATCCGCGGGGGTGCCGGGCGCCGGCCCGGGGCGGGGGAGTGTGACGCATCGGACACCGGTCCGGGGGCGGCGGGGGAACGACGAAGGCCCCGTCCGGAGACGGGGCCTTCGTCGTGCGGTGGCTGGGGCCGGGGTCGAACCGGCGACCTACCGCTTTTCAGGCGGTCGCTCGTACCAACTGAGCTACCCAGCCGCAGCGGTCCTGACGGGATTTGAACCCGCGGCCTCCACCTTGACAGGGTGGCGAGCACTCCAAACTGCTCCACAGGACCTAGCTATGTGTAAGACGAGTCTCACACACGGTAAAGCGTACCCCCAACGGGATTCGAACCCGTGCTACCGCCTTGAAAGGGCGGCGTCCTGGGCCACTAGACGATGAGGGCTAATTGGCCCGCCTCGAGCGCTTCTCGGCGCCGTCGGGGACGTGAGAAGCATATGGGATGCCGCCGGGTATCGCCAAAACGGTTTACCCGCCGGTCGCGGGGGCGGGCCGGGGGCGGGCCCCGGCGCGGCGCGGGGGTGGTGCGGGAGCGGCGCGGGGGCGGCGGGGCGGCCGTCCGGAAGGGCCGTCCGGAAGTGGTGCCGCGCGCCGGGAAAACGACCGTCCATGACCGACAATGGGCGGGTGCTGGAGATGACGCGCGAGGAGTTCGAGGAACTGGTCGGCGAAGCGCTCGACCGGATTCCCGCCGAGCTGACACGGCTGATGGACAACGTCGCCGTATTCGTCGAGGACGAACCCGACCCCAAGGACCCCGATCTGCTCGGCCTCTACGAGGGGACACCCCTGACCGAGCGGGGCGAGTGGTACGCCGGCGTCCTGCCGGACCGGATCACCATCTACCGGGGTCCGACGCTGCGGATGTGCGACAACCGGGAGGACGTCGTCGCGGAGACCGAGGTGACGGTCGTGCACGAGATCGCCCACCACTTCGGCATCGACGACGAGCGGCTGCACGCGCTCGGCTACGGGTGACGGGCCGGGCGGGTCGGGCGGACGGGTCGGGCGGGCCGGGCTGACCGGGCTGACCGGGCTGACGCGGCGGAGGGACGAGCGGAGGGGCGGATCGGGAGCGGCCGGGAGCGGGCGGCTCCGGGCGGGCGAGGGGGCGCGCGCGGAACCCGGCGGGCGGATGACGTGACGGGTGGGGCGTGTCCTGGGGGGCCGCGCGGGCGTTGGGCACCAGAGATCCTGCCCGCAGCGTCCTGACTCCCCGAGGTGCATGCACGTGCCCCCTTCCTCATCCCGCGCCGCCGCGCGGACCGTCGGAGCCCTACTCGCCGCCACGGCCGTCCTGCTGACGGCCGGCTGCATGAGCACCGGGGACTCGCGGGACGACCCGCGGCCGCAGGGAGCCTCGCCGTCGCCGCGGGTCGACGCCGGACCGGACGGAACGCGGCCGGACGGCGGCAGGCCGACAACCGGAGGGCACAAGGCCAAGCCGAACGGTTCCCCGTCCGCGTCCGCCTCCGCCAGCGGGGTGCCGCCGCTGGGCGGCGCGCCGGCGGCCGTGAAGCCGACGCCGTCCCCGGGCGCGGGCAAGCCGACCGCGGGACCGGGCGGGACCGCCCCCTCCGCCCCGGCGACCAGCCCGGCGCCGTCCGCCACGGTTCCGGCGACGACCGAGCCCCCGGCGCCGGTCACGACCCCGCCGCCGTCGCCGCCGGAGTCGCCCGCGGAGTCGGCGCCCGCCGCGTGATCGCCCGCTGCGCCGGGTGAACGCCCGGCGCCCGCCGGGCAGTCCGTGCTCCGGGTGTAACCGGCATCACGGCCCGGGACCGGCGAATCCGCCGTATCCGGTGTAAAGTAGGAGGCCAGCAGCGTGCTCCCGGCCCGACCTGAGCTCGATTGGTCAAGCGGGCCGGAGATGCGTATGCTGGTAGATCGTTTGATCCTAATGCCCGGCGCCGAATCCGAAGAGCGCCGCGTGGCGCGTTCCTTTTCTCCAGGCTGCTGACCGCATTGAGGCGGTTGTATGCGAACCCCGGAGCTGGCGCGTGCCGAGTCTCCGAGAGGTTCAGCTTTAGCATGCCCATTAACACCGCCGACCGTACCGCCATGTCCACGGACGACTCCGTGACTGACGACACCACGATCGACACCACGGCCGGGACGACCGCCGTCGAGTCCGCCGAGACCGACGCCGTCCAGGCCGACACCACCGCCGACACCACCCCCTCCACCGAGGCAGTGGACGCCACGGACAGCGTGGACACCGACACGGACGCCGTGGACACGGACGCCGTCGACACGGAGATCGTGGCCGAGGCCGAAGAGGCCGAGGAAGAGGAGTACACGGGCGTCACCTTCGGTGAGCTCGGTCTCGCCGAGGCCATCGTCCGCAAGCTCGCGCAGAACGGCGTCACCAAGCCGTTCCCGATCCAGGCCGCGACCATCCCGGACGCCCTGGACGGCAAGGACATCCTCGGCCGCGGCCGCACCGGCTCCGGCAAGACGCTCTCCTTCGGCCTCCCGCTGCTGACGCTGCTCGCCGGCGGCCACACCGAGAAGAAGCGCCCGCGCGGCATCATCCTGACGCCGACCCGTGAGCTCGCCATGCAGGTCGCCGACGCGCTGCAGCCGTACGGCGACGTTCTCGGCCTCAAGATGAAGGTCGTCTGCGGCGGTACCTCGATGTCCAACCAGATCTACGCGCTGGAGCGCGGTGTCGACATCCTCGTCGCCACCCCGGGCCGGCTGCGCGACCTGATGAACCGTGGCGCCGCTTCGCTCGACAAGATCCAGATCGCGGTCCTCGACGAGGCCGACCAGATGGCCGACATGGGCTTCCTGCCCGAGGTCACCGAGATCCTCGACCAGGTCCCGGTCGGCGGCCAGCGTCTGCTCTTCTCCGCCACGCTGGAGAACGAGATCGACTCCCTGGTGAAGCGCTACCTGAAGAACCCGGTCACGCACGAGGTCGACGCGGCGCAGGGCGCGGTCACCACGATGACCCACCACGTGCTCGTCGTGAAGCCGAAGGACAAGGCGCCGGTCACGGCCGCCATTGCCGCCCGCAAGGGCCGCACGATCATCTTCGTCCGCACCCAGATGGGCGCCGACCGCGTCGCCGAGCAGCTCATCGAGTCGGGCGTCAAGGCCGACGCGCTGCACGGCGGTATGACCCAGGGCGCGCGTACCCGCGTGCTGGAGGACTTCAAGGGCGGTCTCGTCAACGTCCTCGTCGCGACCGACGTGGCCGCGCGCGGTATCCACGTGGACGGCATCGGCCTGGTGCTGAACGTCGACCCGGCCGCCGACCACAAGGACTACCTGCACCGCTCGGGCCGTACCGCCCGCGCCGGTGAGTCCGGCACGGTCGTGTCGCTGGCGCTTCCGCACCAGCGCAAGACCATCTTCCGTCTGATGGAGGACGCGGGCGTCGACGCCTCGCGCCACATCATCGGTGGCTCGGGCGTCTTCGACGAGGAGGTCGCCACGATCACCGGCGCCCGCTCGATGACCGACGTCCAGGCCGACTCCGTCCAGAACGCCGCGGCCCAGGCCGAGCGTGAGGTCGCCGAGATGACCCGCGAGCTGGAGAAGCTGCAGCGCCGGGCCACGGAGCTGCGCGAGGAGGCCGACCGCCTCACCATGCGCTCCGCCCGCGAGCGCGGCGAGGACCCGGACGAGGCCGTCGCCGCCAAGGCGCTGGAGCTCGCCGAGGCCGTCGCCGCCGAGGCGGCCCGCGTCGCGGCCATCCCCGCCCAGCCCGAGCCGCAGCGTCGTGACGACCGGGGCAACTACGGCCGTCGTGACGACCGTCAGGGTTCCGGTGGCTACCAGGGCCGCGACCGTCGTGACGAGCGTCCGTCCTCCGGTGGCTACCAGGGCCGTCGTGACGACCGTCCGTCCTCGGGCGGCTTCCGCTCCGGCGGCGACCGTCCGGCGTCCGGTGGCTACCAGGGCCGTCGTGACGACCGCCCGTCCTCCGGTGGCTTCCGCTCCGGTGGCGACCGTCCGACCGGTGGCCGTTCCTTCGAGCGCCGCGACGAGCGTCCGGCCTCGGGTGGTTACCAGGGCCGTCGTGACGACCGTCCGGCGACCGGTGGCTACCAGGGCCGTCGCGACGAGCGTCCCGCCTCGGGCGGCTTCCGCTCCGGTGGCGACCGCCCGGCCTCCGGTGGTTACCAGGGCCGTCGCGACGACCGTCCGGCGACCGGTGGCGGCTTCCGCTCCGGCGGCGACCGTCCGGCCTCCGGCGGCCGCTCCTTCGAGCGCCGCGACGAGCGTCCGGCCACCGGCGGTGCCCACCGCACCGGTGACCGCCCGTTCAACCGCGACCGCCGCGACGAGCGCCCCGCGGGCCGCACCTTCGAGCGCCGTGACAGCCGCCCCGGCCAGACCGGCACCGGCTCGATCGACCGCAAGCCCCGCTGGAAGGCCAACTGACCAGGCCTGACCCCGCTTGACTGAACGGGCCCGGACGATGCGACCGCATCGTCCGGGCCCGTTTTTTGCTTCTGTTGCCTGTGAGGTCACTGTTAAGATCCACTGACTTGCATGGGGGGACGTAAGCCGGGGGGCTTTCACACCATCGTTGCGCCGACGCGGCATTCCTGCCGCGGTGCCACCATGCCTTCTTCTCGGATCACCAGGAGGTACGGGTGGCCCATCAGGCCCTCGTCCGCGGCAGCATCGCCGCAGTTGCAGCACTCGCTCTCTCCACCGGTCTCGGTGCGCTGACCCTCCCCACGGCAGTGGCGGCAGACGGTCCGGCCGACGCCGAGGTCGTCTTCCCGGCGGGCGTCCGTCCGCTCCCACTGACCGAGGACCTCCAGTCGGCGGGGGAGGGCGGATACCTCCACTACCAGGAGGGGCACAGCGTCCGGCAGTGGACCGACCTGGCGTCGGGCGAGAGCCGCGACGTTCCGCGCGCCGATCCGGAGAACATCCACTCCGGTCTGAGCGCGGTCCAGACGGTCACCCCGCGGGCGGTCCAGGTCGAGAACCTCACCACCGGGGCGAAGACGTCGATCGACCTGCCCCTCGGCTACCGCTGGATGCCGCTGTTCAACCCGACGGTCACGCTGGCCATCGAGCACTTCCGGGACCCCGACAACCCGCAGATCCTGCACCTGCTGCGGAAGACGGACGCCGGGACCACCGACCAGGTCATCGACGGGCTGCCCGCCGGGACCATCTCCCCGTACGCCGACGCCCAGGACGCCAGGGGCGCGGTGTTCACCGTGCGGGTCTCGGCGACCGAGTCCCACCGGTTCCTCGTCGACTTCGCTCAAGGGACCGTCCAGGAAGTCTTCGCCGGCCGGACCGGTACCGGCAGCGTCGTCCTCGGCACGGACCAGGTCCTCGGCTACGCGCCGGGAGAGCGGGACGTCTACACCGTTCCCCGCGCCACCCCCGGGGCGACGCCGGTGCGTACGACGCTCCCCGAACCGCCCGCCGGTTCCCCGCCCTTCGCCAAGTTCGGGACGGTCGGCGACTGGGTCGTCTTCAACCGCAACCTGTCACCCGAGATGCACGACTACCAGCCGGGCGACCGGCTGGAGGCCATCCCCATCGGCGGCGGCGAGGTGAAGACGCTGCTGCGGTACACCAGCGACTCCCTCACCCACGGCCCCGACGGGAGCGTGGTCGTCGCGGGTGGCAGCGGTCCCCGGGACTGGGCGATCCGCAAGGTCACCGCCGAGCCCGGCGCGGAGCCGGTGGTGTCCACCCTGCGGGTGCTGCCGCCGGTGACCGCGGCCGTCGAGGGGCTGTCGCTGGGCGGCGGGCGCCTCCAGCTGATCAGCCTGGCGGACGGCAGCCCGCTCAAGGGCCTGTACTCCTACGACCTGGCGCCGGCCGGCAGCCCGGTGGCGGGCGAGCGGCGGCTCGACTACCGGCTGCTCAACGAGTACCCCAGCCTGGTCTCCCGGGGCGACGGGCACTCCGCGTACCTCTCCGGCAACGGGGTGGTCTCGCCGCTCGCGACGGACCGCCTGCAGGCGAACGACCTCCCGGCGTCCGGCACCTCCCTGGTCTCCGCCTCGGAGCAGTACTTCGTCGCCAACGCCTCGAACGGCCGGCAGTACGTCGGGGACTTCGAGAACCCGGGGACGAACGGCATCGTGCTCACCCGGAACATCACCGGGGCGGCGCTGCGGGGCAAGACCCTGTGGAAGGCCGGCACGGTCGCCGGCACCGTCGACTCCTACGACCTGAAGGCGAAGACGACCTCCGCCGCGGTCAACATCGGCTCCGGATGCGTCCCGCAGGAGCTCCAGGTCGTCAGCCACTGGCTCTACTGGAACTGCGAGCCCGCCAATCCCGCGGCCAAGGCCGGGGTCTGGGACCTGACGGCCGGGAAGAACGTGGCCGTCGTGCAGGGCGAGGCGCTGCTCGGGGACGGGTTCGTCGTCCGGCGCGACAGCGCGGCGGGCAAGCTCTTCCTCACCGACCTCGGCACGGCGACGACCACCGAGCTGGCGTCCGTCGCGGCCAACGTCGGCGACGACCGGCAGCGGACGTGGACGGTCGACGCCTACGGCGGCCACGTGGCCTATGTGGACGCCGGGAAGCTCGTGCACATCAAGCCCGTGACGATCCCGCGTTCCCCGCTCACGTCGCTCGACGCCCGGATCGGCGGCGACGTCGACCTCGCCTCCGCCGAGGAGAGCGTGAACACCTGGCACGGCACCTGGCAGCTGTCCCGCCCGGCGGCGAGCTGGAGCCTGACGGTCAGGAACGTGCGCGGCGCGGTGGTCGCCACCCGGGCCGGCACCGACCGCAGCGGCACCCGGCTCAGCACGGGCTGGGACGGCAAGGACACCGCCGGCCGCACCGTCCCGAACGGTTCCTACAGCTGGACGCTGACCGCCCAGCCGGCGGACGGCACCGGCCCTGCGCTGGTCGTCTCGGGGGCGACCCGGCTCAGGGGCAGCACACCCGTGCTGCGGGACTACGACGGCGACGGACGGCCGGACCTCTTCGGCCGTAACGCCGCCACGCCGACGGACGTCCGGATGCACATGGGTGCCAACGGCGGCACCTACGGCGGAGCGGTCATCACCGGCGGCTGGCCGGCCGACTCGCTCCTGATCCCGGCGGGCGACCTCAACGGCGACCACGTCAACGACCTGCTGGTGCGTACCTCGGCGGGCGAACTGCGCCGCTACGGCTCGCCGAACCCGGCGGCGGGGTACCAGACGCTGACCGCGGGCTGGCAGGTCTACAACACCCTCATGGCCGCGGGGGACCTCAACGGTGACGGGAAGTTCGACATCGTGGGCCGGGACGCGACCGGCGTGATGTGGCGCCATGACGGCGACGGCAAGGGCGGCTTCCTGGCGGCGCGGACCAGGATCAGTGCCGGATGGCAGGGATACACCTGGCTGGGGACGCCCGGCGACCTGACCGGCGACGGGATTCCCGAGCTGCTGGGCCGCGACGCGGCCGGCGTGATGTGGCGCTTCGACGGCAACGGCACGGGCGGCTTCCTGGTCCCGGTCAAGCTCACCGGCGGGTGGCAGGGCTACAACATGATCCTGGGCGTCGGCGACCTGAACGGCGACGGCAGGAACGATGTCATCGGCCGGGACGCGTCCGGGTTCCTGTGGCGCTACGACGGCACGGCCCAGGGCAGCTTCACCGCGACCGGCGTCAAGATCGGCTCCGGCTACAACATGTACAGGACCATCGGCTGACGCGTCGCCGGCTGCCGTGAACCTGCGGCACCTGCCGCGCATGTCGTGCCCCCGGCGAGGGAATCGCTGGGGGCATGACAACTATGCGTACGGATCAGCCGCCGGAGCCCGTCGAGGGGTCCGACGAGGAGCGGTTGCGGCAGATGGGGTACACCCAGGTGCTGGCGCGGCGGATGTCGGCGTTCTCGAACTTCGCGGTGTCGTTCACGATCATCTCGGTGCTCTCCGGGTGTCTGACGCTCTACCTGTTCGGCATGAACACCGGCGGCCCCGCGGTCATCATGTGGGGCTGGGTGGGCGTCGGGCTGATGACGCTCGTGGTCGGGCTGGCGATGGCGGAGGTCTGCTCCGCGTACCCGACCTCCGCCGGGCTGTACTACTGGGCGCGGGCGCTGGCGCCCGAGGGCAGCGCCGCCGCCTGGGCGTGGTTCACGGGCTGGTTCAACGTGCTGGGGCAGGTCGCGGTCACCGCCGGCATCGACTTCGGGGCGGCGAGCTTCCTCAACGCCTACCTGACGCTGCAGTTCGACTGGCCGGCCACCCCCGGGCACACGATGATCCTGTTCGCCGCGATCCTCGTGCTGCACGGCGTGCTCAACACCTTCGGGGTGCGCATCGTCGCCCTGCTGAACGACATCAGCGTGTGGTGGCACGTGATCGGCGTGGCCGTCATCGTCGGGGCGCTCGCGATCGTCCCCGACAGCCACCAGTCGGCGTCCTTCGTCTTCACCGAGTTCGTCAACAACACCGGGTGGAACAGCAGCCTGTACGTGGTGCTGCTCGGCCTGCTGATGGCGCAGTACACCTTCACCGGCTACGACGCCTCCGCCCACATGACCGAGGAGACGCACGACGCGTCCGTCGCGGGGCCGCGGGGCATCGTCCGGTCGATCTGGACGTCCTGGATCGCCGGGTTCGTGCTGCTGCTCGGGTTCACCTTCTCCATCCACAGCTACAGCGGGGCCCTGGAGAGCGACACGGGCGTGCCGCCCGCGCAGATCCTCATCGACGGGCTCGGCGCGACCGGCGGCAAGGCGCTGCTGCTCGTCGTGATCGTCGCCCAGCTCTTCTGCGGCATGGCGTCCGTCACGGCCAACAGCCGGATGATCTACGCGTTCTCGCGTGACGGCGCCCTTCCGTTCTCCCGGGTCTGGCACCGCATCAACGAGCGGACCCGCACGCCCACCAACGCCGTCTGGCTCGCCGCCATGGGGGCGCTGCTGCTCGGCCTGCCGTACCTGATCAACCCCACCGCCTACGCGGCCGTGACGTCGATCGCCGTGATCGGCCTCTACATCGCCTACGTCATCCCGACGTTCCTGCGGCTGCGCAAGGGCGACGCCTTCGAGCGCGGGCCGTGGCACCTGGGGCGCTGGAGCCGGCCGATCGGATGGCTCGCGATGGGGTGGGTGGCGCTGATCACCGTGCTGTTCATGCTGCCGCAGGTGAGTCCCGTCACGGCGAAGAGCTTCAACTACGCGCCCGTGGCGGTCCTCGTCGTCCTCGGATTCGCCGCCACCTGGTGGCTGGTCTCCGCCCGTCACTGGTTCCTCAAACCGGCCACCGGGAAGTCCACCGACTGAGCGGGGGCGCACCGGGCAGGCTGAGGGGTGCGGCAGGTGTGGGGGCAGGGGTGGCGCCCTGCCCTGCCGCGGGCACAGATCATCCGCAGCCGATAAGACTCGGACCTGCGCCCCTCGCCGGGCTATGCTGCGGGTTGCGGGCCATTAGCTCAATTGGCAGAGCAGTGGACTTTTAATCCATTGGTTGTCGGTTCGAGTCCGACATGGCCCACCGTGAGAGCCGCAGGTCGTCCCCGGATGACCTGCGGTTTCTCTGTCTGCGGGGTGGCTGGATCCGGCCCTGCGGGCCGCTCGCGACCGTCGGGTCCGCGCCCCCGGCCACGCCCCCCGCCGCCTGCCCCGCTCCGGCGACGCCGTTCCCGCGGCTGACCGGCAGCGATGCGGAGCGGAGCCGTCCGGCGCCCGGCTATGCTGGGCGGGAACAGCGGGCCGTTAGCTCAATGGTCAGAGCAGTGGACTTTTAATCCATTGGTTGTGGGTTCGAGTCCCACATGGCCTACCCGCAGGCGTACCGGTCTCGCCACCGGCGTCCTGCGAGAGCGCCCCGGTCGGGTTTCCCGACCGGGGCGCGCCTCTGTCCCCGTCCGGTCGGCCGGGGGATCCGGGCGCTTCGGTAGGGTCGCCCGGTATGACGTACATAGTGGTGTTGATCGCGCTGGTCGGCTTCGGGGCATTGTTCTCCGCGCTGGAGCGGAAGGTCGACCGGGTCGAGCGCCGGATCAAGCTCATGGAGCGCCGTCAGGAGCTGATCCTGACGCACCTCGGCGTCGAGGATCCGCTCTCCCCGGACCTGCGGCCGATCGACGAACTGCTGCGCCAGGGCAAGAAGATCCAGGCGATCAAGGTCTACCGCGAGCTGACGGGCGCCGGGCTGCAAGAGGCCAAGGAAGCCGTCGAACGGCTGCCCGGCAACGTCTGACCCGACCGGCGGCGCAGGCCCCGTCAGGGGTTCCCCTGGGGGGCGGGGTAGGGATAACCCCCAGGAGTTATGGGGCATGAGCCGGATGGGCCGGGGGAGGCCGGTGCGGCAGAGTCAGTGACACCCGCCGCTGACAAGGAGTTCGACATGGCCGCCACCCCGGTAGAAGCCCCGGCCCCCACCGGGCCGCTGGCGGCGTTCGTGCGCTTCGTCGTCTGCGGAGGGGGAGTTGGGCTGCTGTCCAGCGGGGCGATGCTGCTGGCCTCCGGCCATGCGCCGATCGCGCTGGCGAACGCGGTGGTGACCGTCCTGTCCACCCTGCTCGCCACCGAGCTGCACGGCCGCTTCACCTTCCGGGCGGGGCACGCCCGGCTGGCCGACCACCTCAAGTCCGGCCTCACCGCCACCATTTGCTACCTCTTCACCACCGCCGCCCTGCTCGTCCTGCACGCGGTCCACCCGAACCCCGGGCCGCTGCTGGAGCAGGGCGTCTACCTCTCGGCGTCCGGCCTGGCGGGCGTCGGGCGCTTCGTGGTCCTGCGGGTCGTGGTCTTCGCGACCGGCGCCAGGGCCGCGACGGCCGGCACCCGGCCGGTCGGCAGGAAGCCCCTGCTGACCCGCCGGGCGGTCACCGTCGCCGCGTAGCGGCGGCTCAGGCCGGGCGGCGGGCCGGGAGGGTCGTCGCGGCGAGGAGCAGGGCCGCCGCGATCAGCCCGGCGCCGACGGCGAAGGCGAGGTGGTAGCCGGCGGTCAGCGCCTCGGGGGCGGGCCGCCCGGCGCTCAGCAGGTGGTCGGTGCGGGACGTGGCGAGGGTGTTGAGGAGCGCGAGGCCGAGCGCCCCGCCGATCTGCTGGGTCGTGTTGAACAGGCCGGAGGCGACCCCCGCGTCCCGCTCGGTGGCGCCGGACATGCCCAGCCCGGTCAGCGCCGGGATGGCGAGGCCGAAACCGGCCAGGGACAGCATCACGGGCAGCAGGTCGGCGGCGTAACCGCCGTGCACGGGGACCCGGCTGAGCAGCAGGAGCCCGGCGAGCAGCAGCGCCAGCCCGGAGACGACCATGGTGCGTTCACCGAACCGGCCGGTCAGGCGGGCGGAGAAGCCGAGCGAGACGATCCCGATCACGACGGCGGACGGGAGCATGGCCAGCCCGCTGCGCGCGGCGCCGTAGCCGAGGACGTGCTGCATGTAGAGGACGACGAGCACCTGGAAGCCGAACAGCGCGGCGATCATCAGGACCTGGATCGCGTTGGCCCCCGACACCTGGCGGGAGCGGAACACCCGCAGCGGCAGCAGCGGCGCGGCGGCCTTCGCCTGGCGGAGGACGAATCCGGCGAGCAGGGCGGCCGCCAGGGCGCCGAGCCCGAGGGTGCGGGCCGAGCCCCAGCCGTGCTGGCCGGCCTGGACGATCGTGTAGACGCCGAGCATCAGGCCGGCGGTGACGAGCGCCGCCCCCGCCGCGTCGGCTCCGGAGCGCAGGCCGAGGCCGCGGTCGGGGACGAGGGTGCGGGCGGCCAGCACGCCGGCGGCGACGCCGATCGGCAGGTTGATGAAGAAGATCCAGTGCCAGCTCGCGGACTGGGTGAGCACGCCGCCCAGCACCAGGCCGATCGAGGCCCCGGCGGCGCCGACGAAGCTGAACGCGCCGATCGCCCTGGCCCGCTCCCGCGGTTCGGGGAAGAGCGTCACGATCATGCCCAGGCTCACGGCCGAGGCCATCGCGCCGCCGACCCCCTGGACGAACCGGCCGGCGATCAGCAGCGCGGGGGAGCCGGCCACCCCGCACAGCAGCGAGGCGGCGGTGAACAGGGTGATGCCCGCCAGGAACATGCGCCGGCGGCCGATCAGGTCGCCCAGCCGGCCGGCGAGGAGCAGCAGGCCGCCGAACGCGATCAGGTAGGCGTTGACGACCCAGGCGAGGTCGGGCTGCGAGAAGCCGAGGTCGCTCTGGATGGCGGGCAGCGCCACGGTCACGATGCTGCCGTCCAGGATGACCATCAGCATCCCCGCGCAGAGGATCGCGAGCGCCAGCCAGCGGGACCGGTCGGGGGCCGGGACCGGCGGACGCGGTCGGGTGGGCGTGATGGATCTCGTCGGCGACATGGGCGTCTCCCTGCTCGGCGGGGCCAGTAAGAAAGACGCTAGCAGATAGTTTTGTTGTAGACGATATTCTTCGGAACTAGATTCGCGCCTCCCGGGCCCGCCGGACCGGACGCGGTGATTCCACGGGGGTGGCCAGCCGTCCCTCGGTCAGCCGCTGCAAAGCGCTGGCGAAGACCTTCCGCTCGCCCTCCGGGAGTGTGCCGAGCACCTCGCCGTGGATGCGGTCGATGATCGCCAGGCCGTCGGTGATGTGCTGGACGCCGGCCTCGGTGACGTGGATGATCCGCGCCCGGCGGTCGGTGCTCGACGGGCGGCGCTCCGCGAGCCCGGCCTTCTCCAGCTCGTCCATCGTCACGACCATCGTGGTCTTGTCGAGGTCGGCCAGCTCCGCCACCTGGGCCTGGGTCAGCTCGCCGGGCAGCGCGTGGGCCAGCACGCAGTGCAGCCGCGGCGAGCTGTCGATCTCGGCGAGCGCCGCCGTCAGCTCGGTGGTGAGCACGTGCGCGATGTGCTTCAACTGGAAGGTGAGGTCCGGGACGCTGCGTACGGGCGGGGTGGATGCCATGCCGCGAGGGTAACAAAACTCGTCCTGTACGGGATCGTCCCGTATAGGACGATCGACGCGGCCAGGTCACGGCCTAGGGAGTGTCTTCACATCGGCGTCGTCCGCCCGGAGGGCGGGGTCGGCGGGGTCTGGTGCGTGCGATCGCAAGGCGGAGGAGGGAGTCCA
>NZ_JBEYJD010000058.1:0-49298 GCF_040636125.1 Streptomyces sp. NPDC006733
GCGCCCCCCCCCCCCGCCCGGGGGGGGGGGCCCGCGGCCGTGCGGTCACCGGGCGGCGGGGGCCGCGTTGCGGGTGGCGGCCAGGGCCAGGTGCCAGGGGTAGTCGGCCGGCTGGTCCTCATCCGGGCGGTTGGGGACGAAGCCGTCCTCGCCGTACAGGACCGTCACACCGGCCAGCCGCAGGTCGGTCAGGGAGCGTTCGAACTGCGGGTGCTGGACGAAGGCGGAGTTCAGGCACGGCATCGCCACCGTCGGGATGCCCTTGCCGATGGCCTCGGCGGCGACGCCCACCACGAAGTGGTCGGTGATGCCCAGCGCCCACTGGTTGAGGGTGTTGAACGTGGCCGGAGCGAAGAGGATCACGTCGGCCGGGGGCCAGACGTCCGGTTCGCCCGGCAGCTTGTACTGCGACCGCACCGGGTGGCCGGTCAGCGCCGCGAGCCCGTCGAGATGGTGGCCGAGCCAGTGCGCGGCGGTCGGGGTCAGGCCCAGGCACACGTCCCAGCCGTCGACCTGCGCCTCGTCGATCACCCGGGCGATGTCGAAGACGGGCGGAGCGGCGGAGCCGAACAGGTACAGGGTGCGAGAGTCCATGGCCCCATCACATACCGGCCGGACGATCAAGCGCAACCAGCCCTGGGCGGGCGGTCAGTGGTCTCGTCCGGCGCCGGCGGGCAGCAGCGCCACCGTCCCCGCCACCGCGGCCAGCGCGCCCGCGGCGATCACGGCGGACCAGCCGACGGCGCCGGTCAGCGCAGGCAGGACCAGCACGACGGCGAGGAGCGAGAGCAGCGCGGACACCGCCGCGAGGACGGGTTTCCAGCTCTGGGCGGCCATCCGCCCACCCTACGGACGAACCCGCCGCGGGGGAGGCGGATCACGGCACACGAGATCACGGCACACGCCCGATCACGGCTCCCCGGATCACGGCACACGCCCGATCACGGCTCCCCGGACCTCACACGGGCGGGACCTGGGTGCCGGAGCGGGAGCGCAGGGCCTCCTGGAACTCGTCGAGGGTCTCCACCAGCAGCTCCACGCCCCGGCGCACCATGCGCTCCTGGGTGGAGTCGCCCGGCCAGCCGTCGAGGGCGGCCCTGGCCGCGTCCCAGCGCGGCGGCTCCCCGTCGCGCACCGCCTGCGCCGACTCCGCGGCCGCCTCCCGCAGCACCCGGGCGAAGTCCGCGGCGGCCGGTATGGCGTCGGCGTTGCGGCCCGGCAGGTGCGCCTCCATCAGCATGCCCACGCGCCCCATCGCCGACAGCGCCGTGTCCGCGTCCTGCGCGGCCCGGCGGGACAGCCCGCGGTGGCGGACCGGTTCCGCGTCGGCCCGCGCCACGGCCTGGTCCCAGGCGGCGCCGGCGACGCGCGCTTCGAGCAGGGCCTCGCGCACCGTCGAGGCGCGCCGCCCGGCCGGATCGGCGAAGCCCTCCAGCACGGCGGCCGTGTAACCCGCGATGGTCTCCATCCGCTCGGTGAGCCGGTCGCGCAGCAGCGGGGTCTCCCAGGCGGGGAACACCGCGTAGGCCGCCATCGCCAGCACCCCGCCCAGCAGTGTCAGCAGCACGCGCTCGAGCACCGCCTGGGTCCACTCGCCGCCCGCCATGCCCAGCAGCAGGACCGCGTACGCCGAGACACAGGCCTGCGAGACGACGTAGCCGGTGCGCATCAGCAGGTACATCAGGGCGATGCACAGCACGGCGAGCCCCGCGCAGAGATAGACGCCCGGCGACGCGGCCTGCATCACTCCGGTGGCGACGGTGACCCCCACCAGCGTGCCGGCGAAACGGGCCACGCCGCGCGCGTAGGTCTGGGAGAAGTCCGGGCGCATCACCATGACCGAGGCCATCGGCGCCCAGTAGCCGTGCCCCAGCGGCAGCACCGATCCGAGCAGATACCCCGCGGTGGCGACCGCGGACATCCGCACCGCGTGCCGCAGGATCGGCGACTGCCAGCGCATCTGGCGGCGCATCGCCCGCGCGGCCAGCGGGACGAGCCGGGGCAGGGTGGGGCGCAGCAGGTGGGCGGACTCGGTGGCGTCCGAGGGGCCCGAGCCGTTGGCGCTCTCCACGGCGGCGGCGAGCAGGCTGATCAGGCGGGCGGCGACCCGGCGTGCCGAACCGGTCAGCTCCGCCTCCGGCTCCGGCACCGCGAGGAAGGAGCCGACCTCCTTCGGCGGCTTCACCGGCTTCGCGTGCCGGATCGCGCGGGCGACGGCGTCCAGCACCGTGGCGGACGCCGCCAGCAGTTCGCGGGCCCGGTCCCGTTCCGGCCCCTCCGCTGCGGCGCCGACCGAGGGATCGGCCAGCGACGCCAGCACCGGCCGGATGCGCTCCGCCAGCGCCCGCTTGCCGTGCAGTTCCTCCGGGCGGCGCCGGGCCTCCCAGGGCGTCACCGCCGCCGCGCTGCGCGCCGTCATCAACGGCTCGTAGTCGAACGGGGCGTGCGGATCCTGCCGCAGCCGCCGCGCGTAGTCCGCCTCGGCGGCGAACGCGTCCGCGAGAGCGTCGCGCTGCGCCCCCCAGCGGCGGATGGGGAACAGCACGATGAGCGCCGCCTGCACCAGCCCGCCGAGGGCGATCACCCCGGCGTGCTCCAGGGCGTTCAGGGCGGACGTGGGCAGCGTGACGACGACCAGCATGACGGCGACGGTCAGGGCCGCGACGATGCCCGACGTCGGCCCCAGCGACCAGGCCATTCCGGCCAGGAACGTCCACACGGCCAGCAGCAGGACGAAGACCAGCAGGTGGGAGGCGGCCAGGTACCCCAGGAAGGTGCTGACGGCCAGGCCGGCGCCCGCGGCGAGGGCGAGCACCGGGCGCGAGCGCCAGCTGCGCTGGAAGGTGGCGATCCCCGCGGCGAAGGCGCCGAACGCGGACGAGGCGGCCACGGTGGGGGAGGACAGCCACAGCGCCAGGCCGATCACGATCGCGACCCCGGCCGCGCCGCGGACGGCGACCAAGGGCTCCAGCCGGGTCCGCTCGACCTGCAACCCGGAGCGGCCGGTCTCCTTCAGCGCGCGCAACCAGGTCATGATCCAGAGGATAGGGGGAAACGCCGCGCGACCGGCCTTTCCCCTCCAGCGGCGTGCGCATCACACGCGCACGCCGTGCGGACCCGTGCGTAGTCCGCAGGTCGATGGGTAGGCGCGGCCCGCGGCCGCGTCGGCGCCGACCGGCAGACCGACCGGCGGGCGGCGCAGCACAACGGCACGGCCGCACAGCGACACGAAGCGAAGGAGAAGTCCATGGCCTATCCCGACCGGACCGTCATCCGGGCCAGCGTTCCTCCGGTGCCCGACCCGCAACCGACGCCGCCGGGGCCGGACCCCGTACAGCCCGACCCGGTCCCGCGCCCGGTGCCGCAGCCCGGCCCCGGCCCGCTGCCGCCGGGCCCGCCGCTGCCGGGACCGGGGCCCACCCCGGGTCCGGAGCCGGTGCCCGACCCGGCACCGCTACCCATGTGACGCGTTCGAACTGACCGGAATCCACGTCCCGGCGGCATCCCCCTGCCGCGCGGGGCGTGGCTTCTGGTTCAATAGGGCCCATGGCCAGCCCCAGTGACATCGCGACAGGTCGTACCGACCTTGAGCCCTTCTGGCCGTCCCGGCAGGGACACCACTTCGACCGAGAGTGTTGCCGCGCGATCGCCGCGCGGACCCGCACTCCCCGCTGACCTGCGGACCACGGCCTTCGGCCGTCGCCGTCAGCAGTACGGATTCCGGTACCGCGCAATACGTCGTCCTCACGACCCTTCGCGCGAAAGAGCCGAACCCATGTCGAACACCCAGTCCCTGAACCACCCTGCCGTCAGCCTCGCCCAGTCGGCCGCCGCGGGGACCACCACCCCGCTCCGGTCCCGGCTGCGTGCCGTACGCCCCGACGAGGTCCCGCCCGCCCCCGACTTCCTGCCGCCCGGCGCCACCTGGCTGCCGGCGCCCGGCCACGTGCTGCCGTCCGTTCCCGGCCAGCAGCGCATGGTCGGCTACCTGGTGCTGGTCCCCGCGGAGACGGGGCCGGTGCCGGTCGAGGCGGTGCCGGAACCGGCGCCCGATCTCGGCGCCCGGGTCCGGATCGACACCGAGCGGCGCACCGCGGCCGTCGACGGCCGCCCGCTCGACCTGACCTACCTGGAGTTCGAACTCCTCGCCCATCTCGTCGCCCACCCGCACCGCGTGCACTCCCGCGACCAGCTCGTCACCACGGTCTGGGGCTACGGGCACGTGGGCGACGGCCGCACCGTGGACGTGCACGTGGCGCGGCTGCGCCGCAAGCTCGGCGCGGAGCACCGCGGCAGCATCGTGACCGTCCGCCGGGTGGGCTACAAATACGCGCCGGTGGCGGCTACGGCACTACGGTGACCGGCCACCGCCCGGCCTTGACCAGCCGGATGGCGACCGAGCCGACGATGCGGTGGCCGGCCTGCTCGGAGGCGCCGACCACCACCGCGTCGGCCGTCAGCGACTCGGCCGCGGCGACCAGCCCGTTGTAGGGGTCGCCGCGGAAGGTGTGGAACTCCCAGCGGATGTCGTATATCCCCTGGAGCCGGTCCGCCGACCGGCGGATCTCGGCCTGCAGCTCGTCGGCGACCTCGGTGGTCACCTCGCCCACCGGGGCGCCGAGGAGTGCCCCGGTGACGATGACCGGCTGCACATAGACGACGGCGAGCAGCGCGTTCTGCCGCCGCGCCAGGCCGGCGGCGTAGGACACCGCCCGCCACGAGGATTCGGAACCGTCCGCTCCGACGACGATGACCTTGGGCCCGTCCGTGCCGCGCTCGAAGGGCGCGGGCTCCTTGTCCACCACCCTCTGAGGCTAACCTGCCGCCCCCTCGGCCCCGGGGCGCCCCCCACCTGCGTGATCACTCCAATGGCCGCATCGCCACGACACGCGGGCTTTTGGGATGCAGGCTTTCGGTGAGGAGTCGGACGAAGGACCTGGGGTCCTGCGGCTCCCGGGCCGCCGTCGTGCCGCCCGCATCTGAGAGCCAACAGCCAAGCCGACCTGACGGCCGGCAACGGGGAGGTTTGCGATGCCCAGGGTGACCACCAGCGTGATCGTGTCGAGGCCCGCGGCCGAGGTCTTCGACTTCCTCGCCGATGCCCGGAACCTCTCACTGTGGAGTTCGGGCGTCGCCGGCGTCGACGCGGACGCCGTGCCGCCGGGGGCCAACGCCGAGTACCGCTACCGCTATCCGGGACGGCACCGGGCCCACCGGCTGGTCTGCGCCGGCTACGAGCCCTGCCGGCACATCGTGTTCCGGGGCCAGCGCATGTGGAATCCGCTGGGCACCCAGGTGCCCGAGTACGGCTTCGAACTGATACCCCACGGCGAGGACACGCTGGTCCGGCTCTCCGTGCACAGCTCGCTGGCGGCCGGGATGGCGCTGTTCTCGCCGGTCGTGGCCATGGCCTGGCGGCGCGACCTGCCGGTCGACGCCCGCAAGCTGGGCGAGGCGCTCGGCGGCCTGCACGTCCGGCCGCGCGCGCTGGAGGCCGTCCGTCCCGCCGAACCGTCCCCGGCCGCCCCCGAGCCCTTCGACTACGCCCCGCCCGCCGGGGCCGTGTGGCCGGGCGTCGGCGCCTAGCGACACAGCCGCGGAATCGGGGGACTCCCGTGCGGTCGAACATCACTCCTTGAGTGTTAAACTAAGTAGGAAAGGTGGCGGGAAACCGCACCTTTCCCCTGAGTTGCCCCGGCCCGGTCCCCCCGTCCTGGCCGGGGCATCCTTTTGTTCCGGCATCCCCGCGACGGTCCGCCGACCCGAGGACGATCGTCCACTTCGCGCCACGAGGCCGAGATCCGGGCCCCACCGCGCCGAGGCACCCGGCACCGGGTCAGGGCCGCGCCCCTGCGCGAAGGCAGCGCACCGCTGCACGAAGGCAGCGCACCGCGCGGGCGGCGCACAACGCGAAGGTGGCGCGGGATCCGCTCCCGCGCCACCTCTGCCTGCCGCTGACAGGTCTGCCTAGTCGATGCTCCGCAGGATGTGCGACTCGGCCATGTCGTCCTCGTAGCCCGCCAGCTTGATCGGCGCGGACCGGGCCCAGACATCGAGGTTGCGCACTTCCTTCAGCGGCGGCGGCCACTCACCTAGTCCGGGGGTGGCCTGGTTACGCTGCTTGGTCTTCTCGGGTGTCACCGCGCACTCCATTTCCTTCGAGTGAACCGGATGCGCCGACGCGGCCTACGACCGGGCGTCGGACACCCGGTGGGGCATATGTATCGAGCAAGGTGCGGACGCGGTGGCGCCTGGTGCGGAGCCGGAACAGCGGTCGTGGTGGATGGCCGCTTCCCCGGACAGGGTCTGGGACGCTGGTTGGCTGCCCGGTGATCCTGTTCGTTCCGCTCAGAGTAAGCCCGCCGACCGGTTGTCACCAGCCGATTTCCCCGTTGAGTCACCCCTAAGAGAACCCCAGTACACATGCGCGCCACTCAAGGGCTCCTCAAGGGTTGCGCGCTGTGAGGGCATGGCCGGAGGCCGGGTGACCCCGCCGCGCGGGCGCCGGGGGCGCGGTTGTTACCGTGCCGGGTGCTCCGAAGCAAGCGATCAGAAGAACCGGCCGAACCCCCGGAACCCCGGAGGGCCGCACCCGGCACGGCCGCCACCCCGCCACCCGCCCGGACCCCCCGCCTCGCCGTCGGCCGCGTGCTCGCGGACCTGACCCCGCTGCGCGAGTCACCGCACTTCCGCCGGCTGTGGTTCGGCAACCTGGTCTCCTGGATCGGCCAGCAGATGACCGCCATGGCGGTCTCCCTGCAGGTCTACGCGATCACCGGCTCCAGCTTCTCGGTCGGCCTGGTGGGCCTGTGCTCCCTGGTCCCGCTCGTCATATTCGGGCTCTACGGCGGAGCCATCGCCGACGCCGTGGACCGCCGCAAGCTCGGCCTGGCCAGCGCCTGCGGCGCGACCGTCCTGTCCGGGGTCCTGGCCACCAGCGCGCTGCTCGACCTGCGGCAGGTCTGGCTGCTGTACGCGACCGTCGCCCTGCAGTCCGTCTGCTTCGCGCTGAACTCCCCGGCCCGCTCGTCGATGATCCCGCGCCTGCTCCCGGCCGAGCAGCTGCCCGCCGCCAACGCCCTGGCCTCGCTCGCCGGCGGCCTGGGCACCATGGCGGGACCCATGCTCGGCGGCGTCTTCGTCGGCCTGTGGGGCTACCAGGCCGCGTACCTGATCGACGTCGTCACCTTCTCCGCCTCCCTCTACGCGATGTGGCGGCTGCCCTCGATGACCCCCGAGCGCGACGCCTCGAAGGCGGCGGGCACCCGGCGCGGCTGGGCCTCCGTCCTGGACGGGCTGCGCTTCCTGGGCGGCCGGCCGAATCTGCGGATGACGTTCTTCACCGACATGGCCGCGATGGTGCTCGCCCAGCCGCGCGTGCTCTTCCCCGCCATCGCCGTCCTCTGGTTCGCGGGCGACGCGAAGACCGTCGGCCTGCTCACCGCCGCCCCGGCCGTCGGCTCGCTCCTCGGCGGCCTCTTCTCCGGCTGGCTCGGCCGCATCCACCGCCAGGGGCTCGCCGTCCTGATCTCGGTGGCCTGCTGGGGCGCGGCCGTCGCGGTCTTCGGCCTCACCCGCAACCTGTGGCTCGGCCTGTTCTTCCTTGCGCTGGCCGGCTGCGCCGACACCGTCTCCATGGTCTTCCGCAACACGATGCTGCAGGCGGCCGCACCCGACGACATGCGCGGCCGCCTCCAGGGCGTCTTCATCGTCGTCGTCGCGGGCGGCCCCCGCCTGGGCGACTTCGTCGCCGGCTCGGCCGCCGACCTCTTCTCCCCCGCCGCCGCCATCGTGGGCGGGGGAGTGGCGTGCATCGCGGTCGTCGGCGTACTGGCGGCTCTCCAGCCGAGGTTCGCGCGGTACGACGGGCGGGACCCGGTGGCGTAGCGCGGTAGCGCTCGGCCGCGCGGTCAGCGGTCCTATGTGCCGCAGGCACGGACCGCGGTGGACAGATAGGCGGTGCCCTGGCCGGTGGCCGGCTTCGTCGTGATCCGGACGCCCCACTTCTTGTCGCAGACGGCCCCGGTGAAGGTGTGGGACCTGCTGAAGGTGTACTCCCCGCTGAACGTGATCGTGTCGGGGGCCCCGTCCGTCGCCACGGGCGTGCCGTCGCTGTTCGCGTCGTACCAGGTGATCGTGATGGTGAACGGACCGGTGCTGCCCTTGCCGATCGAGAAGGTGGCCGCCGCGGTCGCCCCACCGGATGCGGCGAACGAGTCGACCGAGGCGGAGGTGACCACCAGGACCGGCGGCTTCGTCGTCGCCGTGGTCGGCACCGTCGTCGGGACCGTGGTCGGGGGAGTCGTCGGTGGTGTGGTGGGTGGGGTGGTCAGGGTGGTGGTGGCGGTGGTGTCCGTCGGGGTCGGTGGGGTCGACGCCGACGTCGACGTGGACGGGCTCGTCGTCAGGCTCGGGCCGACCGTCGCTCCGCCCGGAGGCGTGGTGCCGGGAGCGGCGACGGTGCCCGGCAGCGTGGACGAGCTCGAGGGCGGGGCCGACAGGCCACCCGTGCGGTGCGGGCTGTGGCTGCCGCCGGCCAGGGCGACGACCGTGCCCGCCGCCGCCAGGCCCAGCAGGGCGACCGAGCCGGCCACTAAGGCCGCTGCCCGCCCGCGTGGCAGCCGCGGCTTCCTGCCGTGGCCGATCGGCAGGCCCGCGCCGGCGCCCTGCGGGGGCGGCGCGGACGGCGGGGGCGCGGCGTCGCCGAGATTGCTCGGCAGCAGGGCGGCGAGCAGGGCGACCAGGGCGATGAGCGCCCGGCGGCCGCGGCGCTCCCAGTCCGGGCCGTACGCGATGCCGGCCGCCGCTTCGAGTTCGGCGAGGAACGCCGTGGCGCTCACGGGGCGTTCGTCGGCGTTCTTGGCGAGCCCGTGGCCGATCAGCCCCCGCAGTTCCTCCGGGGCGCGGTGGTCCGGGATCGGGGCGGTGATGTGCTGGACCGCCAGCTCGGCCATGGTCGCCCCGGTGTAGGGGCGCTCGCCGGTCAGGCACTCGAAGAACGTCGCGGTCGCCGCGTAGACGTCGGTGGCGGGTGACGCCGGCTCGCCGCGCCACTGCTCGGGTGCCATGTAGGGCGGCGTGCCGGCGCTCGGGGCGTCGGCGCCCTGGCGGACCGCGATGCCGAAATCCACCAGAGTGGAGACGCCGTTGGTGGAGACCATGACGTTGCCGGGCTTGTAGTCGCGGTGCACCACGCCCGCCGCGTGGGCGGCGGCCAGACCGAGCAGCGATCCCTTCAGGATCGACAGCGCCGCTTCGGGGACGGCCGCGCCGTTCGCCCGCAGCATCGCGCCCAGCGACACGCCCTCGATGAGCTCCATGACGATCGCGGCGCCCTCGGGCGCCTCCACATAGTCGTAGACGCGCACCACGTGCGGGGAGTCCAGCTGCCGCAGGAGCTGCGCCTCGTAGCGGAAGCTGCTGAGGAGGCCGGCCCGTGTCCGGCTCTCCTCGTTGAGGTACTTGACCGCGACCTCGGCGCCGCTGTGCTCGTCGACGGCGAGCACCACCTTGCCGCAGCCGCCCTGTCCCAGGACCCGCAGCTCGCGGTAGCCGGGAAGGGACCACTCGGGCTCGGACCGTCTGAAATCCTGTGGGTCGGTCATCGTCGGGCGCACCTCGTCGAATCGGATGGGCTCCGGCGCGGATGTTCCGCCGAACTACCGGTCGCTGAGTGGACGCCTGTACTCGACGGGTGGTTGCACGGGAGCGCGTTCGATTATGGAGGACGGCCGGCCGCCGTGTCCGACGTTCGGCGGACGGGCCGCGGGCGCTCAGCCGGCCTGCACCTTGGCCAGCTCTTCCGTCAGGACGTCGGTGCTCACGAAGGTGAGGCCGGCCAGCGCGACGTGCTTCCAGCGCACGGTGCCCTCGCCGTCGAGCAGGAAGACCGAGCGGCGCAGACCGAGGCCGGGGACGGCGATGCCGTAGGCCTTGGCCACGGTGCGCTCGGTGTCGGCCAGCAGCGGGAAGCCGAGGCGGTGCTTGCGGGCGAAGGACTCGTGGCTGTCCAGGTCCTGCGGGCTGACACCCCACACGGTGGCGCCCAGGCCGGTGAAGCGGTCCAGGTCGGAGGTGTAGGAGCACAGCTGCTTGGTGCACACGGTGGTGTCGTCGCCGGGGTAGAAGACCAGGAGCAGCGGGTTGCCGCGCTGCTGGGCGAGCGCGTAGTCGGCCCGTTCCGCCGCGTCCGCGTCGGGGCCGGCGAGGACGAGCCCCGGAAGGGTGAAGTCGGGGGCCGGTGTACCCACGGCGGGCTGCTTGGACATGTGCGCTCCCTCGGGCTCGGCGTCGGCGCCCGCCCGGCGGCGGAACGCGATCACCGTGTTGCGGGAATGGTAGGGCCTGCCCGGTCGCGTGCCGCAGGCCGGGCAGGCCCCGGTCGTTCGGGTGACCACCGGCCGGACGGGGCGCGCCCGTCCGGCCGGTGGTCCGCGGTGCCGGTCAGCCGCAGGTGAGGCGGGGCAGTGCCCAGTCGGCGTGGTCGGAGGTGTTGCCGTTGCCCCCGTCGGTGACGACGAGCTTCAGCTCCAGGCCGCCGGTGAGATCGGCTGTCAGGTGCTTCGCGGCGTCGCTGACGGTGACGAGGCCGCTGTCGGCGACCTTGGTGGCGTCCCGGTAGATCTGGAAGACCACCGATCCGTCGGCCGTCTTCTCGTCGTCCACGCCCACGTCCGTGGTGAGCGAGGTGCAGGTGCCGCCGAGGTAGTAGGTGACGGTGGCGGCGGCGTGGGTGCCCAGGCCCTTGGCGTAGGTGGTGCCGTTGACGGTGAGGGTGCGCCCGTCGCCCGCGGGCTGCTCGCCGTTGCTGCGGTCGCGCTCGACGGGGCCCCAGCCGTTCACCGCCGACGTCCAGGTGAGGTCGCTGAGCGCGCTGGTGCCGGCCGCCGGGCCGTTGCCGCAGGCCAGCTTGGCGTCGGCCCAGTCGGCGTGGTCGTAGTTGATGCCGTCGCCGCCGTCGGTGACCACCAGCCGCAGCCGGCTTCCGCCGGTCAGGTCGGCGCTGAGGTGTTTCGGGCCGTCACCGGCGGTCCGCACCCCGCTGTCGGCGACCTTGGTGCTGTCCCGGTAGACCTGGAAGACCACCGATCCGTTGGTCGACACCTCGTCGTCCACGCCCACGTCGACGTTGACCGAACGGCAGCTGCCGCCCAGGTAGAAGGTGATCTCGCTGGGGGCGTGGGTGCCCAGGCCCTTGGCGTAGGTGGTGCCGTTGACGGTGAGGGTGCGCCCGTCGCCCGCGGCCTGCTCGCCGTTGCTGCGGTCGCGCTCGACCGGGCCCCAGCCGTTGGTGGCCGACGTCATCGGCAGGTCGCTGAGCTGGTTGACGCCGGTCGGCGGCGGGACGGGGCTGCCGGGCGTGACCCGGAACATCACCGTGCCGTGCGCCGGGACCGTCGCGCTGATCGTCCCCGTGGTGGTGCTGGTCTGCTTGGACCACAGGTCCTTGAGCGCGTACGAGGAGGCGCCGCCGATCCCGGCCGCCTCGGCGGTCGTCGAGATCGTCTGCGCGGAGCCGCTCTCGTTGGTGAGGGTCACCGACCGGTCGCCGCCCGCCAGTGCCTTGGTCATGACGACCCGGCCGCCGGAGTTGGAGACCACGGTGCCCTGCTTGCCGAGGCTGTCCTGGTCGACGGCGATGACGTCGGTGTTCTTGAGGATGGCGAGGGTGGCGGCGCTCGCGCTGCGCAGGTCGCTGCCGATCAGCAGGGGCGCGGCCATCTGCGACCAGAGGCTGAAGTGGGTGCGGTACTCGGTGTCCGTCATCCCGCCGTTGCCGACCTCGAGCATGTCCGGGTCGTTCCACGCGCCGGGCTTGGCGTAGGGCGCGAGCGGCTGGTTCTGGTGGGCTATGCCGATCATGCTGGACCAGCTGTCGCTGATGTCGCCGGTGGTGCGCCAGGAGTTGCCGACGTTCGCGGCCCAGTTCCAGGGCTGGTTGGAGCCCCATTCGCAGATGCTGTAGAGGATCGGGCGGCCGGTCGCCTTGAGGGCGTTGCCCATGGCCTTGTACCGGGTCTGGGCGTCCGCCCCGGTGTTGTTGCAGTTGTCGTACTTGAGGTAGTCCACGCCCCAGGACGCCCACAGGTCGGCGTCCTGCTGCTCGTGGCCGAGACCGCCGGGGAAGCCGGCGCTGTCGCAGGTCTTGGTGCCGGCGCTGGAGTAGAGGCCGAACTTCAGGCCCTTGGAGTGCACGTAGTCCGCGACGGCCTTGATCCCGTTGGGGAAGCGCACCGGGTCGGGTACGAGGTTGCCCGAGGCGTCACGGTTGGGCAGGGCCCAGCAGTCGTCGATGTTGACGTAGGTGTAGCCGGCGCTCTTGAGGCCCTGCGAGACGAAGATGTCGGCGATCCCCTTGACCATCGCCTCGTTGAACTCCGCCCGGCAGTGCGTGGAGTTCCAGTTGTTGAACCCCATCTGCGGGGTCAGGGCCAGGCCGTTGTCGACGGCCGCGGCGGGTGCCGCCGTGGCCAGTTGCACGGTCACGGCGGCGGTGGCGGCGAGTGCCCCGCCGCCGGTGACGAGTGCGAGGGAGGCGGCCAGCGCCGCCAAACGCTGTCTGATGGTGTGCCGTTCGGGCTGCATGTGCGGCTCCGTGGGGGTAAATGGCGCACAATTCAACGGTGTCGAACGAAAGCAACCACATCACAGCGGTACTGACCGGACATGTCAAGAAGTACGACCCGGAAGCGCGGTGCGCTTCCGGGTCGTGGGTCCTGCGGGTGGGATCCGACGCGGCTACGGCGCCGGCAGCACGCACACCGCGCCGGGGGCGGCGAACGGCCGTCCCGCCGAGGTGAGTTTCCCGGTCGCCGGGTCGACGTTCAGGACGGTGACCGTGTTGGAATTCTGGTTGGCGGCGAAGAGCAGCCGGCCCGTCGGGTCGAGGGCGATGTGCCGGGGGAAGTCGCCGCCCACCGGCACCGTGTCCAGCAGGCGCAGCGTCGCGCCGGCGGACTCGACGGCGTAGCGGGTAATGCTGTTGTGGCCACGGTTGGCGAGGTACGCGAACGCTCCGTCGGCGGAGACCAGCAGCTGCGCCGGGTAGCTCTTGACGCTCCCGGTCCCCGTGGACTGCGGCGCGCCCGGGCTGAGCTTGCCCGTCGTGGCGTTGTAGCCGCAGACCACGACGGTGTTGTCCAGCTCGTTCGCCACATAGGCGAACTTCCCGCCGGGGTGGAACGTCAGCGACCGCGGGCCCGCGCCGGGCCGCAGGGCGGCGTAGGAGACCTGCTTCAAGGTGCCCGCCGCCTCGTCGAGCCGGTACGTGTACACGGTGTCGTTGCCGAGGTCGACGGCGATCACGAACCGCCCGTCCGGGCTCGTGAGGATCTCGTGGGCGTGCGCCCCGTCCTGTCCGGGTCCCGGCGCCGGGCTGCTGTGCCGCACCAGGGCGGTGCGCGCGCCCAGCTTGCCGTCCTGGCCGATCGGGTGCACGGCGACGCTGCCCGAGTCGTAGTTCGCGCTGAGCAGGTAGCGGCCGCTCGGGTGCACCGACAGGTGGCAGGGGCCGTCGCCGCCGGTGGGCCGCGTGCCCAGGACCTTCGGCGCGCCACCGGTGCCGCCGTGCAGGGCGATGGCGGTCACGGTGCCGGGCGAGCGCTCGTTGACGGCGTACAGCGTGGCGGCGGACGGGCCGAGCGCCACGAAGGACGGATCCGCGACGCCCGTCACCACACCGGTGGACGTGATCGCACCGGTCGCGGGCTCGTACGTCGCCAGCGCGACGCCCTTGCCGCCCCCGCTCACGGAGGTGTACGTGCCGAGGTAGAGCGGCCGGGGTCCGGCGGCGGAGGGCCCCCGCGCCGCTCCCGCCGGCAGGTCCGCCCGTGCCGCGGTCGCCTCGGGGGCGCACCCCAGGCCCACCGTGGCGGCCGCTGCCGCCGCCGCGGCGCCGAGCAGGCCCCGCCTGCCCATGCCTGCGTTGTCCTCCACGCGACACACCTCCCGGTACTGCGTTGCCGATTCCGCTGCTGTGCGGTGCTCCAGATGAGCAGAGTCCGTCGACTGTCGCAACGCGTGTTGCGCGTGGTGCAACGAATTCACCCCCGCAGATCATCAATCGGCCACCTGCCGGCCGCCGTCCGCACCCCTGTCCGCGTGCGGGCGTGCGGGTCGGCCCAGGTCGCGCCGGGTGTGCGGGGCGCCGGGGCGGCTACCGGCCGGGGGCGGGATCCTGCCAGCCGTGCAGCGAGATCCGCGGACCGTCGCCGAGGACGCAGCGCAGGGCGTGGCCGGTGCTCGGCACCATCTCCCCGGGCAGCGCCCCGATGTCGAACCAGCGGACCGCGGAGTGCTTCTCCGGCTCGCTGTTGACGGGCTCCCCCGACCAGTCGTGGGCGGTGAAGACGACGGTGACGAAGCCGTTGGGGGACTCGACGCCCCAGGCGCCGTGGATGACGTGGGCCAGGCGCAGCGCCGAAGCCTCCACCACCAGGCCCGTCTCCTCGCGCAGTTCGCGCGCGGCCGTCGCCGTGACGGGTTCGCCCGGCTCGCTCTTGCCGATGGGAAGGTCCCACTTGCCCTGGCAGTACTTCGCGCCGGGACCGCGCCGCAGCAGCACGACCCGCTGCCGGTCGGCGTCGTGCACGATGACGGCGGCGGCGAGCAGGGTCATCGAATCCAGTGCGGGGGCGAGCGCGCCGTCGGTGCCGGCGGCCGAGGGACGGGCCACGGGGATCCCTTCGTCGGGGGTACGTCGGCCCATTGTGCGGCAGCCCCGACCGGGGGGTGCGGGGTTCACGACCCGTGCGAACACCGCGCTCCGGCGGACGGTGTTCGCACGCTGCCGCGCGGGCCGGGGAGGCGGGACGATCGGGGCAGTTCCAGAACTCCCGTACAGCGGCCGAAAGGAGCCACGGCGAAGGCACGGTCCGCTCACACCCGGCCCGGCGTGGGCGGACACGAGAAGCGGCGTTCAGCGGGCGTTCGCGCCATCCGCCTCCCAGACGCCGTCAGACGCCGTGATGCCGTCACGACGTCCCACCCCGCCCCGAAACCGAGGCGGGGCGGGGTGGCGTGCGCGTCGGCCCTCCGCGCGGGCGCCCGGGGGACGCCCGCTCGGAGGGCCGTGCTGTGCGCGGACCGTTTGACGTGACCGGCGCCGCGCCGGGAGCATCGACGGCATGGAGACGCGGATCCTGCGGGCCGGCGACCGGGTGCCGACGCCGTGGAGCAACGGTGGCGGCGTGACGCGTGAGATCACCGCGGACCCGCCGGGGGCGGGCCTGGGCGACTTCGACTGGCGGGTGAGCCTCGCCGACGTCGTGCGTGACGGGCCGTACTCCGCCCTGCCGGGTGTCGACCGGATCATCACCGTGGTCGACGGCGCGGGCATGGTGCTGACGATCGACGGGGACGCCCGCCCGCCGGTCCTCCCGCTGCATCCGTTCGCGTTCCCCGGCGACGCCGCCACCGGCTGCCGGCTGACGGGCGGGCCGCTGGTCAACCTCAACGTGATGACCCGGCGCGGCCTGGCGGCGGCCATGGTCGGGATCGTGGACGGGACGCACACGGCCAAGGTCCCCGAGCACCGGTCCGTGCTCCTCGTCGCCCTGGACGACGGAGTCGCGTTCGCCCTGGACGACGGCTCCGGCCCGGCCGGTGTCTCGGCCGACGCCCCGGCCGGCGAGCTGGCCCGCTTCGACGCGGTGCTCGTGACGGGGGCGGACGCCGGCGGCGCGCACCTGCGGTCCGAGGGCCGGGCGGCCGTCATCACCATCAGCCCGGTCGGCGACGCGCTCTAGGACGGCACGACCCGGGGATCAGCCGCGCGACTCGGCGCCGCAGCGCGGACAGCGGGCGGGCGGGGGCCCGTCGGCCACCGCGTCGCATTGCGGGCAGACGCGGTCGAGCCAGCACGCGGCCTCGCCGCCCTCCGGCTCGCCGCCGGCACCGGCCGGTTCCGCCGCGTCCGCGGGGTGCGGGGAGCTCATGACGCCCACTCTGCCACGCCGGCCCGGGCCGTTGTCAGTGGTGGGCGGCACGATGTACCCATGACCGAGATCATCACGGCCGAGCCGGCCGACGCCGAGTCGTACGCGCGGGCCGTCGCCGAGGCCACCGAAGCGTCCGCGGCCTACTACGGCGGCGGGGACTCCCGCCTGGACGATGCCACGTACGACCGGCTGGCGCGGGCGATCGCGGCCTACGAGGCCGAGCACCCCGCCGAGATCGCACCGGCCTCCCCGACGGGGAAGGTCGCGGGCGGCGCGGTGCCGGCCGGCGAGGTGGAGCACTCGGCGCGGATGATGTCGCTCGACAACGTCTTCGACGCCGCCGAGCTCGCGGCCTGGGCGGATTCGCTGGCCAAGCGCCTCGGGGGACCGGTGGCGAGCGGCTACGCGGTCGAACCGAAGCTGGACGGGGTCGCCGTGGCCGCGCGCTACCGCGAGGGCCGCCTGGAGCAGCTGGTCACCCGCGGCGACGGCACCCACGGCGAGGACGTGTCGCACGCCATCGGGACGATCGTCGGGCTGCCGGAGCGTCTCGGCACCCCCATGACGTTCGAGGTCCGCGGTGAGGTGCTGCTCACTGTCGAGCAGTTCGAGCAGGCCAACCGCACCCGCGCCGAGTTCGGCGCCACTCCGTTCGCCAATCCCCGCAACGGGGCGGCCGGCACCCTGCGGGCGAAGGAGCGGCCGTACGTCATCGAGATGACGTTCTGGGCCTACTCGGGACTGCCGCTGGAGGGCGGCTCGGCCGAACTGGCGGCGCTGCCCCACAGCCGCGTCATGGAGATCGTCGCCGCCGCGGGCGTGCGGACCACCGGGGCCACCCCGGTGGGGCTGCGCACCTGCGCCTCGATCGAGGAGGTCCAGCACCGGGTCGAGGAGATCGCCGCGCTGCGGGCCGCGCTGCCCTTCGGCATCGACGGGGTGGTGATCAAGGCGGACGATCCGGCCGACCAGGAGAAGGCCGGGTTCAGCTCCCGGGCCCCGCGCTGGGCGATCGCCTACAAGCTCCCCGCCGTGGAGCGGGTGACGCGGCTGCTCGCCGTGGAGTGGAACGTCGGCAGGACCGGCGTGATCGCCCCGCGCGCCGTGCTGGAACCCGTCGAGATCGACGGCAGCACCGTCACCTACGCGACGCTGCACAACCCGGCCGACATCACCCGCCGGGACCTGCGGATCGGCGACCAGGTCACCGTCTACAAGGCGGGGGACATCATCCCGCGCATCGAGGCGCCGGTGGTCCAGCTCCGCACCGGGGACGAGACCGCGATCGTCTTCCCCGCCGTGTGCCCGCGCTGCGCCTCCGAGATCGACACCGCTCAGGAGCGCTGGCGCTGCGTGCGCGGCCGGGAGTGCGGGCAACTCGCCTCGATCCGCTACGCGGTGGCCCGCGACTGCCTCGACATCGACGGTCTGGGGCACAAGCTCATCGTCCAACTGGTGGAGTCCGGCCAGGTCGCCGACTTCGCCGACGTCTTCACCCTGGAGCGCGAGCAGCTGCTGGCGCTGGAGCGCATGGGTGAGGTGAGCGCCGACAAGCTGCTGGCGACGATCGCCGCCGCCAAGGACCGGCCGCTGAACCGGGTCTTCTGCGCGCTGGGCGTCCTGGGCACCGGCCGCAGCATCTCCCGGCGCGTCGCCCGGCACTTCGGCACCATGGAGGCGATCCGCGCGGCGGACGCCGCCGCCCTGGAGGGCGTCGCCGGGATCGGTGCCGAGAAGGCCCGGGTCGTGGTCGCCCAGATCGCCGAACTGTCTCCCCTTATCGACAAGTTGACAGCCGCCGGGGTGAACATGGCCGAGCCCGGGGTACCGGCGCGGATGCCCGGCGAGGACGACGCGGCGGAGCCGGCCGAGTCCGTCGCGGCCGGGCCGCTGGCGGGCCTGACGGTGGTGGTGACCGGCAGCATGACCGGCGCGCTGGCGGAGCTGTCCCGCACGGGGATGAACGAGCTGATCGAGAGCGCGGGCGGCAAGGCCTCGTCGAGCGTGTCGAAGCGGACCGGCCTGCTCGTCGCGGGGGAGAAGGCGGGGTCCAAGCGGGCGAAGGCCGAGGAGCTGGGGATCAGGGTGATCACCCCGGAGGAGTTCGCCGAGCTGCTCGGCGACCTCGTGCCGTGAGCGTCCCGCGCTACGCCTCGCCCAGATAGACCCAGAGCCCGTCCTCGCGGACGAAGCGGCTGAGTTCGTGCTGCGAGTCCTCGTGGCCGCGCAGGCGGTAGTGGGCGCGGAACTCGACGGTGCCCTCGGTGTGGAAGGCGCTGCCGCCCGTCGCCCCGAGGATCTCCAGCCGGGTCCACTGCTGCTTCGGCTCGAACGCGATGTCGGCCGGCCGAGTGGTGGAGTGCCAGGTCCTGAGCAGGTACGCGGCGTCGCGGACGGCGAACGCGCTGAAGCGCGAGCGCATCAGCCGCTCCGCGGTGGGCGCCGCGGCCTCGCCGCTGTGCAGCCTGCCGCAGCAGTCGCGGTAGGACGCGTCCAGCCCGCAGGGGCAGGGGGCGGTGGGGGCCGCCGCCGGGGGGCGGGCGTTGTTCCGTGTCGTCCGTTCACTGTTGCGTGTCACGTGTTCAGTGTGACGGCCCGGCCACCCGTGGCCGGGAGCGGGGCGCCGGACGTCGTCCAGGATCTGGGAGAGCGGCAGCGGCTGGCGGTTCACCCGCACCTCCAGCAGCGCGCGGAAGCAGGCGTCGCACAGGGCCAGGGGCGCGCGCAGGCCGAGGTCGCGCACCGTCCGATCGGTACGGCCGCACTCGTCACAGGCTGCCAGATCCGCTGATCCCGCCACAGTCTCGATGCTGCTCCCGGATCGGGCCAGGGGGTAGGGGGCATGCCGGTCTCAGGGGTGCGCCGCCCTCGCTACTCTGGTCCCGGCCCGCCCGGTGGGCAGGCCGTCCTCTACAGTCGCACGCAGCGTCTACAATCTTGTAGACGTTGGGTGCGCCCGTGAGGGCCCCCGCTGACAGCGGCGCCGCCAAGCCGGTCATTCGACGCGAATTCCAGGGACGGACCAATGAGCGCCATCGGCGTCGGCCAAGCCGCCATTCTCGGAGTGGTGGAAGGGCTCACCGAATTCCTCCCGGTGTCCTCCACCGGCCACCTCAAGATCACCGAGGGGCTGATGAACATCCCGGTGGACGACAAGGCGGTGGTCGGCTTCACGGCGGTCATCCAGGTCGGGGCGATCGCCGCCGTCCTGGTCTACTTCTTCCGCGACATCGTGCGGTTCGCGAGCGCCTGGGGGCGCGGCATCGTCGACAAGGGCGAACGCGACAACCACGACTACAAGTTCGCCTGGTGGGTCATCTACGCCACCATCCCGATCGTCGTCGTCGGCCTCCTCGCCAAGCCGCTCATCGACGGCCCGCTCGCCTCGCTGTGGGTGGTGGCCGGCTCGCTCATCGGCGGCAGCGTCGTGATGTGGGTGGCCGAGCAGATGGCCCGGTTCAAGCGTGGTGAGGACGAGATCACCCTCAAGGACGCCATGATCGTCGGCAGCTCCCAGATCCTCGCGCTGCTCTTCCCCGGCTTCTCCCGCTCCGGCGCCACCATCTCCACCGGCCTGATCCTCGACCTGGACCGGCTGGCCGCCACCCGGCTCTCGTTCTTCCTGTCCATCCCGGCGCTGACCGGCGCGGGCCTGTACGAGCTGAAGGACGCCACCGGCGGCGGCGTCGACGCGCTGCCCCTCGCCGTGGGCACCCTGGTGTCCTTCGTGGTCGCCTACGCCTCGATCGCCTGGCTGCTGAAGTTCGTCGCCAAGCACTCGTTCAACGTCTTCGTCGTCTACCGCGTCATCATCGGGATCCTGCTGTTCTCCCTGCTCGGGACCGGCGTTCTGGACGCCTGAGGCCCGGCGGAATCCGCCACGTGTGTGCCGGGGAAGCACGGGTATACGACGCCTCGACGAGGTGGACATCCTGAGGAGGGCGACATGGCGGGCTCGGTAGCGACGCGGACTTCCCCGACCGCGGTGCGGTTTCCCGAGACGGACACGGACGCGGCGGAGCTGCCGCGCGTCCAGTCCCCGGGCAAGCTCGCGCCCAAGGACGCCCGGGAGCTGTCGAAGCTGTTCTTCGACCGGCTGCGGACCCTCGAAGAGGGCACGCGCGAGTACCAGTACGCCCGCAACACCCTCATCGAGCTGAACATATCGCTGGTGAACTTCGCTGCCGGACGCTTCCGCAACCGCTCCGAGCCGCGCGAGGACATCGTGCAGGTCGGCACGATCGGCCTGATCAAGGCGATCGACCGGTTCGACCTGTCGCGCGAGGTGGAGTTCACCACCTTCGCCATCCCGTACATCACCGGTGAGATCAAGCGCTTCTTCCGGGACACCAGCTGGGCCGTGCACGTGCCGCGCCGGCTGCAGGAGCTGCGCCTGGAGCTGGCCAAGGCCACCGAGGAGCTGGCCACCCGGCTGGACCGCGCGCCCACCACCGACGAGCTGGCCGCGCTGCTCGACCTGACCCCCGCGGAGGTCGTCGAGGGCCAGCTCGCCAGCAACGGCTACGTCGCCGGGTCGATCGACATCCCCGCGGGCGAGGACGAGGGCAGCGGGGAGGGCGTGCTGGCCGACCGGCTCGGGGACCTCGACCCCGCGCTGGAGTCGGTGGAGAACCTGCAGACCCTCAAGCCGCTGCTGGCCCAGCTCGCCCCGCGCGACCGCCACATCCTGAACATGCGCTTCGGCGCCGAGATGACGCAGGCGGAGATCGGCGCGGAGCTGGGCATCTCGCAGATGCACGTCTCGCGCCTGCTCAACCGGACCCTGACGCGGCTGCGCGGGCAGCTGCTGATCCAGGAGTGACCCCGGGCGCCGCGCGGGCGCGGCCGGCCGGAGAAGGCTGAGAAGGACCCTGAAGGGCCGCTCGCGGATGCGTGAGCGGCCCTTCAGCGTGTTCCGTCCAGGTGAACGCGCCGGGCGGCGTCGGGCGGTGCCGTCGCCCGCGCGCTACGCCGCCAGGGCGAAGTACACGCGCAGCGTCGTGCCCCGCGCCGTCGTGTGCATCCGCACCAGGTCGGCGAGGTGGTTGACGAGCAGCATGCCGCGGCCGCCCGGGGTGGCGCGCACGACCGGGAGGCGGCCGACGAGCGGATCGGTGAGGTGTCCGCGGTCGCGCAGCTCGCACACGACGTGGCCGTCCTCGGTCCACACCCGCATCGTGCCGGAACCGCCGCCGTGCAGGACGGTGTTGGTGGCCAGCTCGTTCACGGCCAGCTCCACGTCCGGGATCCGTCCCGGCTCCAGGCCGGCGCCGACGGCGTACCGGGACGCGGTGAGCCGGGGCTCGGCCAGGGTCGCGTCGTCGAAGGCGAGCGTCAGCGCGCCGTCCGGGGCCTGGGGCAGCGGCAGGTTCCACTTCGCGACGGTGCGCGCGGGGTCGTACGCCGGGCTGGGGAGGCTGCCCGTCTCGTCGACGAGGACGGGGTGGGTGTCCGCGGCGTCGGCCAGGACCTCCGGGGCGAGCCGCTCCACGTCGTAGGGGCACAGGATCGTCCCGTCGCGGTCGGCGAAGGCGAGGTTGATCAGCGCCTCGTGCTGGACACAGGCCGGGTACTCGGTGGCCGAGCGCCCGTGCCAGATCGGCTCGCCGACGATCCGCACCCGGCGGCCGGGGTGCGCGTCGGCGAAGGCGCGCAGCACGCCGGGGATGATCCGGCCCGGGTTGCGGCCGGCCAGCGTCATGTCGAGCAGCCGCACCTCGCCGGCGCGGTCGGCGAGCGCGTCCTCCAGCAGGGCCAGGTTCGGGCCGGGGACGGCGACGGCGACCGGCTCGCCGCGGTCGAGGCCCCCGGTGATGAACGGCACGATCCCGGCGAGGTAGGCGTCGCTGCCGCGGTAGAGGAGCGCTGGATGCGTGAACCCGCCACGGCGCGTCTTCTCCTGCGGTATCGGGCTCATCTTCACTACGCCTCCATCGACAGCGGCCCCGTCCGCGACCACACCGCGGCACCCGCCCTCAACGTCCCATTGTGCTTGATGAGCAGTCTGCCCGCGTCGCGGCGAACGATGGCACCCCTGCGACCCCTGCCTCCGGGTGGCCCTCGCCGACGAAGTCCTGGCGTGTGGCGCGGGAAGGCGGGATGCTGGGCTAGCCTGCCAAGGGCACGGCAACATTTGTCATGCGGCAACGAAGAGCAAGTACCTCGGCGCACCCGCTCGGCATGCGGTGACGGCGTGATGGCGGGATGAGGACGGGCGTGGGCGACGTGGTGGACGTGGGTGCGCGGGTGCAGCCGCAGCGCGGCCGCACCGAGGGTGCGCGCGGCCGTGCGGACGACCCGTCACGGGACCGCGCCGCGGACTCCACCGGCCGCGGCGGCCCGCCGGCCGAGCCCGCGCTGCGCCGGCTGCTCACGGGCCTGACCGCGGTCCGCGACGGCGACTTCGGCACCCGGCTGCCCGGCGACACGGAGCTGCTCGGCGAGCTCGCCGCCGCCTTCAACGGCATGGTCGACCAGGTGGCGGTGTGCACCGCCGAGGTGACCCGGGTGGCCCGCGAGGTCGGCGGCGACGGCCGGCTCGGCGGCCGGGCGGTCGTGCCGGGCGCCTGCGGCACCTGGAAGGTCCTCACCGACTCCGTGAACGCCATGGCGGGCAACCTCACCACCCAGGTCCGCTCGATCGCCCAGGTCTCGACGGCGGTCGCCGAGGGCGACCTGTCGCAGCGGATCGGCGTCGAGGCGCGGGGCGAGGTCGCCGACCTCAAGGACAACATCAACGCGATGGTGGAGTCGCTGCGCGCGACGGCCCGGGCCGGCCAGGAGCAGGACTGGCTCACCTCGAACCTCGCCCGCCTCTCCGGCCTGATGCAGGGCCGCCGGGACCTGGACGCCGTCGCCGAACTGATCATGGATGAGCTGACGCCGCTCGTCGCCGCGCAGTACGGAGCGTTCTACCTCGCGCACGACACCCCCGACGGCGTCGAGCTGCGGCTGATCGGCTCCTACGGCCGTCCCACCGGTACAGGCACCGGCGGCAGCGACGGGCCGGTCCGCTTCCGGCTCGGTGAGTCCCTCGTCGGCCAGGCGGCCCGCAGCCGCCGCACCATCGCCCTGGACGACATCCCGGCCGGGTACGTGATCTCCTCCGGGCTCGGCCACACCCCGCCCGCCAACCTGATCGTGCTGCCGATCCTCGCCGAGGACCGGGTGCTGGGCGTCATCGAGCTCGCCTCGGTGTACCGCTTCACACCGATCCAGCGCGCCCTCCTCGACCGGCTGATGGAGACCGTCGGCGCGAACGTCCACGCCATCGCCGCCAACGCCCGCACCGACGCGCTGCTGGGCGAGTCGCAGCGGCTGGCCGCCGAGCTCCAGGCGCGCTCCGGTGAGCTGCAGGTCCGGCAGGAGGAGCTGCAGCGCTCCAACGCCGAGCTGGAGGAGAAGGCGGCCCTGCTGGCCGTGCAGAACCGGGACATCGAGACCAAGAACCGGGAGATCGGGCAGGCGCGCCGGGAGCTGGAGGAGCGCGCCCAGCAGCTCGCGCTCGCCTCCCGGTACAAGTCCGAGTTCCTCGCCAACATGAGCCATGAGCTGCGCACCCCGCTCAACAGCCTGCTGGTGCTGGCCCAGCTGCTCGCCCAGAACCCGCACCAGAACCTCACGCCCAAGCAGGTCGAGTACGCCGGCGTGATCCACTCCGCCGGGTCCGACCTGCTGCAGCTGATCAACGACATCCTGGACCTGTCCCGGGTCGAGGCGGGCCAGCTGGACATCGCCCCCGAGTGGGTGCCGCTGCGCGGGCTCGTGGAGTGGGCGGAGTCCACCTTCCGGCCGCAGGCCACGCAGAAGGGCCTGGAGTTCCGCGTCGAGGTGGCGCCCGGTACGCCCACGGAGGTGCTCACCGACGACGCCCGACTGCGCCAGGTGCTGGGCAACCTGCTGTCCAACGCCGTGAAGTTCACCGAGGCGGGCGAGGTCGCGCTGCGCGTCCACCCGGCCCCGCCCGAGGAGGCCTCGGCGGGGGCGGCCTCCCAGGGGCCCGTGCTGGCCCTGGAGGTCCGCGACACCGGCATCGGGATCGCGGAGCAGCAGCTCGAAGCGGTCTTCGGCGCGTTCCAGCAGGCCGACGGCACCACCAGCCGCCGCTACGGCGGCACCGGCCTGGGGCTGTCGATCAGCCGGGAGATCGCCCAGCTGCTCGGGGGCTCCATCCAGGCGTCCAGCGTCCGCGGCGAGGGCAGCGTCTTCACGTTCCGGCTGCCCGTCGCCCACCCCGGCGCACCCGGACAGCGTCCGGCGGCGGCCGGTGACGCGGCGGCGGACCCGCTCGTGCTGTCCTCCCCGGCACCGGACCGGAACGGGCACCCCGGCCGCCGGCACCCGGAGCCGGGTCCGGATCCGGTGGAGCGGGCGTCCGAGCCGCGCCGGCTGCTCATCATCGAGGACCGGCCGCGCGGGCTGCTCTCGCTCGTCGCCGAGAGCGTCGTCGCCGAACTCGACCACGGCCGGGGTCCGGCCGACCCGCGCGGCCGGGTGCGGGTGCGCAGCGCCGCGGGGACGGCGGAGGTCGCGGAGGCGCTCACCGCCGAGCCGTACGACTGCGTGGTGCTGGGACTCGACGCGAACGGGGAGTCCGGTCTGCGCTCGCTCGACGCGCTCCTGGACGACCCGGCGCTGCGCGGGGTCCCGGTCCTCGTCCACCCGACGCGGCGGCTGGACCCGGCGCGGCAGCGGGACATCGCCGAGCGGGCCCGCCACCGCCCGCTGCAGGTGCTCTCCGGGCTCGACGAGCTGCGCGAGCGTATCGCCCGGCACCTGCTGTCGCACCGGCCGCGGGGGAGCGCCGGCGGGGCCGCCGAGGGGCTCGACGGGCGGACGATCCTGGTCATCGACGACGACATCCGCAACGTCTTCGCGCTGACGGCCATGCTCGAACAGCACGGCGTCCGGGTCCTGCACGCGGAGAACGGCCGCGAGGGCATCAACGCGCTCGACCTGAACCCGGATGTCGACCTGATCCTGATGGACGTGATGATGCCGGAGATGGACGGGTACGCGGCCACGGCCGCGATCCGGGCGATGCCCCGCCACGCCGAGCTGCCGATCATCGCGGTGACGGCCAAGGCGATGGACGGGGACCGGGAGAAGAGCCTGGCCTGCGGCGCCGACGACCACGTCACCAAACCGGTGGACTCCGCCCAGCTGATCTCCTGTATCCGGCGCCGGCTGCGGTAGGCCCCCCCGAGCCGCCGCCCCCGGCGGCCGTCCCCCGCGCCCCCGGGTCGGGCGCCCGGCACCGGGCCCCGGCCCCGAACCACCGTGAACCGACCCGAACCGACCCGCCGTGCCGACCCGAACCGCACTCCAGCGCCCCGCACCACCTGATGAGACCCGAAGGAATCCCGTCTGTGAACGAGCCCGCCCCCGACCCCGCCCCGGACACGGACCGGCCGCTGCCGCGCGAGCCGCTCGCGGAGCTTGTCACGGGCGGGCTCGGGGTGGAACGGCTGGCGGCGGTCGTGGCGCGGCTGCGCCGCGAACTCGACGCGCACGAGCGGGCCGCCGCGACCCGGGGACTGCTCGACGTGGCGAAGGGCATCCTCGTCGAGCGCGGCGTGGGCGGACCCGCCGGAGCCGCCCGGCAGCTGGAGGAGCTCGCCGACCGGGCCGGGCTGCCTGCCGCCGAGCTGGCCGCCGACATCGTCAACGAAGCGGCACGCGACATGCTGGCGCGCGCCGTGCCGGCCCCGGAAGGGGATGCGGACGGGACCGCGCCCCCCGAGGCCGTCCGGCTGCGGATGGCGGAGGCCGGCGCGCTCAGCGGCACCGACGCGCCGGCGGTCGCGCGGTCGCTGCTGGTCCACGCGCTGCGGCCGCTGGGCGCCACCGCCGTGGCGGTCTGGCAGGCCGACCAGGACGGGTCGCTCACCCTCGCCGGCAGCGCGGGATTCCCCGCGGCGGAGGCCGTCCGCTGGCGGTACGTGCCGCCCCGCGTCGGGGTGCTGGCCCAGCAGGCGCTGCTGTCGGGGCGGACGCTGTGGCACGGCGCGCCGCCCGCCTCGGCCGTGTCCATCGGCCTGTCCGGTACCGGGGACGGCGCCCGCGCACTGATCCCCGCCCGGCGGACCAACCGCACGGTCGGCGTCCTGGAGGTGTGCTGGCCGGAGCCGGGCGAGCCGCTGTCGCGCGCGGTGCACCGCCAGTTGGCCGGCCTCGCCGAACTGTGCGCGCACACCCTGGACGGGGCCGGCTCCGCCGTACCGGACGCCGCCGACCCGCTCGCGGCCGGCGCCGACCCGCTCGGCGCCCTCGCCGAAGGCCTGCTGGACCGCGCCATGGTCCTGCGGCCCCTGGTGGACGACCAGGGCCGGATCGGCGACTTCCGCATCACGTACACCAACGAGCTCTGCGCGGACTTCGCCGGCCGCCCGCGTGCCGACGTCACCGGACGGTCGCTGCTGGAGGTCTATCCGCTGGCGGCCGCGCCGGGCGGGCTGTTCGAGCGGGCGCTGCGGACACACACCACCGGCGAGCCGTTCCGCACCGAGCGGATGGTCCTGCCGGCCACCGCCGGTGGTGCGCTGCCGCAGGCGACCGCGGACCTGGGCATCGGCCGGTACGGCGACTGCCTGCTGGTGAGCTGGCGCACCCACGACAGCGCGACGCGCCTGGCGGCCCTGGTCGAACACACCCAGCGGCTGGGCCGGATCGGCGGCTTCGAGGAGACCCCGGCCATCGGCGAGGTCATCTGGAACAGCCAGCTGTTCGACCTCTACGGGCTGCCGCCGGACTCCGCGCCGATCCCGCTGGAGCGCCTGCAGCACCACGCCCACCCCGACGACGCCGACGTCATCGGACGGTTCCTGCGGGAGGTGCTGCACCGGCGCAGGCCCGCGTCGACCGCCTTCCGCCTGCTGCGGCCCGATGGGGTGGTCCGCTACATCCGGGCCGTCGCGGAGCCGGTGCCCGGTCCGGCGGGCGGCCCGATGACCGTGCACGGCGCCTACCAGGACGTCTCCTCGCAGCACTGGACGGAGGTCGCGCTGGCGGCCACCCGGGACCGGCTCGCCGACTCCGAGCAGCGCGCCGACGAAGGCGACGAGCTGGCCCTGCAGTTGCAGCGCGCCATCATGCCGGCGGCCCCCGCCCCCATCGAGGTGTCGGGGCTGCAGGTCGCGGTCCGCTACCGGCCGGCGGAGAAGCGGCACCTGGTCGGCGGTGACTGGTACGACGTCGTGGTGCTGCCGAGCAAGCAGGTCCTGCTGGTGGTCGGCGACATCGCGGGGCACGGCATCGACGCCGCCACCGGCATGGTCGTACTGCGCAACGCGCTGCGCGGCCTCGCCGCGACCGGCGCGGGACCGGGCCGGATGCTGGGCTGGCTCAACACCGTCGCCCACCGGCTCACCGAGCACGTCACCGCCACCGTGGTCTGCGGACTGTACGACCCGGCGACCCGGGTGGTCCGCTGGGCCCGCGCCGGGCACCCGCCGCCGGTCCTGGTCCGCGGCGAGCGCTCCACGGTGCTGCCGCTGCCCGCCGGCATCCTGCTCGGCGCCGTGGCGGAGGCGCGGTACGCGGAGGAGACCGTCCTGCTGGCGCCGGGGGACACTCTGCTGCTGTACACCGACGGGCTGCTGGAGCGCCGGGACCGGACCGTCAACCAGTCGCTGGAGCAGCTGCTGCGCGACGCCGGGCCGCCCACCGGCGACCTGGAGAAGGACCTGGACCGGCTGCTCACCCACAGCAACTCCGACACCGATGACGACACCTGCGTCATCGGCTTCCGGCCGCGGTGAGCCGCCCGTGCGCCGCGGGAGGCCGCTACGCGATGTGTGCGGCGGCGGAGTGCCCCGGCGCCGCGGACCCTTCGGCAGCGGCGGCGTGCTGGAAGGCGCGCAGCCCGCTGAGCAGGGCCGCCCGCGCGGACGGCGGCATCAGGACCAGCACCTGCGACAGCTGCTCGCGGCGCCGGGCCCGCAACTCCTCCAGGAACTTCGCC
Source organism: Streptomyces sp. NPDC006733 (assembly GCF_040636125.1). Classification (NCBI taxonomy): domain Bacteria; kingdom Bacillati; phylum Actinomycetota; class Actinomycetes; order Kitasatosporales; family Streptomycetaceae; genus Streptomyces; species Streptomyces sp. NPDC006733. Next base: position 27,901 of record NZ_JBEYJD010000058.1, read on the forward strand.
CCGCGCCCGCTCAGCCGCAGCCGGACCTCGCGGCGGCTCTCCGGATTGGGGTCGCGCTCCAGGTATCCGACGGCCTGCAGCCGGTCGCAGAGCCTGCTGACGGACGGCGGGGTCGAGCCCAGCGCCTCCGACAGGTTGCGGAGGTTGATGTCCTCATTGTCCGCGAGGATGAACAGCACCCGCAGCTGCGATGCCGAGACCGGTGCCGCGGAATCGTCCCGTCCGCGGCCCCACAGCACCTCGAGCAGCTCGGTGATGTCCGAGGCGGCGCCTGCCGCCTCCTCGAGGTGAGTTGCGGATCGGGAGGAGTGCATAGCCTTCACCTTCGCATTGTCAGACCCCGACTGTCAGCTTTCCGGCACCCGCCGGTGAGTACCGCCCCATCGATCGAAGGCATGGCCGGCCACCGATGAACGTTCCCCAGGAGTGCGAACGCGCGCTGCGCGCCGCGACCTCTCCCGCCCTGCTCGACGTCCTGCGGCCGATCCTGGCCCGCAGTCACGACGCCCTGGGCGCCGACCTGCTGATGGCCGACTACAGCCTGGGCTACCTGCAGGCGATGACGGTTCCGCCGCACGGTACCCCGGCACTGCCGGTGCACGGATCGGGCGCCGGGCGGGCCTTCGGCTCGCAGGAACCGCACGTCGAGCGGCGCGGCGGCAACAGCGTCCTGCACCTGCCGGTCACCGCGCGCGGGGACCGGCTCGGCGTGCTGAGCGTCACGTTCGCGCAGCCGCCGGCCCAGGACGCCGTCGCGGAGCTGCTGGAGATCGCCGTGCTGCTCGCCCACGAGGTGGTGGTCGCCGAGCGCGACACCGACCTGTACGTCCAGGCGCGCCGGCTGGACCGGCTCACCCTCGCGGCCGAGATGCAGTGGCAGCTGCTGCCCGCCCGCTCCTGCCTCCGGCCCGAGTTCGCGCTCGGCGCGCAACTGGAGCCCGCGTACGACACGTTCGGGGACAACTTCGACTGGTCCTCCTCGCCCGACGCGCTGCTCCTGTCGATCACCAACGGGATGGGCGACGGCATCGACGCGGCCCTGCTCACCAGCCTGGGCGTGGGCGCGCTGCGCAACGCCCGCCGGGCCGGACTCGGCCTGGCCGACCAGGCCGCGCTCGCCGACCAGGCGCTGTACGGCCAGCACCGCGGCGAGCAGCATCTGGAGTGCCTGCTGCTGCGCTTCGAGCTGGCCACCGGCCGGGTGGAGGTCATCGAGGCGGGCTCCCCGCTGACGTTCCTGCTGCGTGACGGAGCGGTGCTGCCGCTGCCGTTCGACGCCCAGCTCCCGCTGGGCATGTTCGACGGTACCGACTACGTGCCCGAGTCGTTCCAGGTGCTGCCGGGCGACCGGCTGCTGTTCGTCAGCGACGGGGTGCACGCGGTCCCCGGTGCGGGCGGCGAGACGTACGGCGAGCGGGCGCTGGGCCGCGCGCTGCTGGCCACCCGGCTGCTGCCCGCGGCCGATGTGCCGCGGGCCGTACTCGAGGCGCTCACCGCGCACCGCGGCTCGTCCCAGGGTGACGACGACGCGCTGGTCGTATGCCTGGACTGGTTCGGCGCGCCCGCCTGACCCGCCGGGCCGTCAGGTGGCCGGGGTGGACGTCTTGGGCGTGGACGGCTTCGCGGCCGACAGCGGGGTGGCGATGTCCTCCAGGGAGCGTCCCTCCGCCGGCACCGCCAGGAAGGCGGCGACGATCCCGGCCACCGTCATCAGCGCGGCGCCGATGCAGAACGCCAGAACGGTGTCGTCGACCACCCCGGACTCGGTGAGCTTGGCGAACACCAGCGGGCCGGTGATGCCACCCGCGGCCGTGCCGATCGCGTAGAAGAACGCGATGGCCATCGCCCGGGTCTCCATCGGGAAGATCTCGGAGACGGTGAGGTAGGCGCTGCTGGCCCCGGTGGAGGCGAAGAACAGCACCACGCACCAGCACGCCGTCAGGGTGTTGGCCGTCAGGTTGCCGTTGCCGAACAGCCACGCGGTGCCGAACAGCAGCAGCCCGCTGCCGATGTAGGTGCCCGCGATCATGGGGCGCCGGCCCCAGGTGTCGAAGAGCCGGCCCAGCAGCAGCGGACCCATCAGGTTGCCCGCCGCGATCACCGCGAAGTAGTAGCCGGTGTGGCCGGTGGGGACGTCGTAGAACGTGGTGAGGATCGCGCCGAAGCCGAAGGTGATCGCGTTGTAGAGGAACGCCTGGCCCACGAAGAGCGCCAGGCCCAGCGTGGCGCGCTTGGGGTAGTCGCGGAAGACCGTCTTCGCGATGAGGCCGAAGCCGATCGAGGCGCGCTGGTGGATGGTGATCTCACCGGCGGGCTCCGGCAGGTCGCGGCCCTTCTCCTGCTTGATCTGCTCCTCGGCGGACGCCACCAGCCGGTCCGCCTCCTCACCCCGGCCGTGGATGAACATCCAGCGCGGGGACTCCGGCACGTGCCGCCGCACCACCAGGATGATCAGACCCAGCACCACGCCCAGGGCGAAGGTGAGCCGCCAGCCCACGTCGATGGCGAAGATGTCCGTGTCGAGCATGAGCACCGACAGCAGGGAGCCGGCGATGGCCCCCAGCCAGAAGCTGCCGTTGATGATCAGGTCGACCCGGCCGCGGAACTTGGACGGGATCAGCTCGTCGATGGCCGAGTTGATCGCCGCGTACTCGCCGCCGATGCCCAGCCCGGTCAGGAACCGGAAGGTGAAGAACCACCAGGAGTTGAAGGACAGCGCGGTCATCGCGGTGGCCGCGAGGTAGACGGCCAGCGTGATCAGGAACAGCTTCTTGCGGCCGTACCGGTCGGTGAGCCAGCCGAAGAACAGCGCGCCCACGCACGCCCCGGCCACGTACAGGGCGGCGGCCAGACCGGTCACCTGCGAGGAGGTGATGTCCAGTCCGCTGCCCGGCTCGGAGAGCCGGCCGGCGATGTTGCCGACGACCGTGACCTCGAGGCCGTCGAGGATCCACACCGTGCCCAGACCGATCACGATGGTCCAGTGCCAGCGCGACCACGGCAGGCGGTCCAGGCGGGCCGGCACCGCGGTGGTGATCGTGCCGGTCTCCGACGGGTCGCCGCCGGGTCTGTCGGAGCCGTGCGACCGGCTCGGGGTGTCTGACAGCGACATGGGGACGCCTCCTCGGCGATCAGGAACGCGCGGCCAGGGGAGCGGTATGCTCGCGGATCTGCTCCGGTGTCAGATACGCGTCGGTGTACTCGAAGTCCCGCAACCGGGCGGGCCGCCGGGCCAGGAAGCCGATGCGCACGAAGTCGTCGCCGGCGGTGGCGTTGAGCACCCAGTTCGTCACCACGCGCACCTTGGCGACATTGGTCCGCAGCGCCATCAGGTGGTAGCCGCGCGCCACGGCCTGCGCCGGGAGGCCGGAGAGGTTGATGCCCAGCGGCTTGGAGACCGCGTCGGTGCCGCCCAGGTCGACGACGAGCCCGAGGTCCTTGTGGACGTAGGGACGGGTCTCCTGGCCGCGCAGGACCGCGACGACGTTGTCCGCGACCGCCTTGCCCTGGCGCTGGGAGTGCTGCGCGGTCGGCGCGCAGATCTGGCCGTCGCCGCGGGCCAGGTCGGGAACGGCGGCGGCGTCGCCCAGCGCGAAGACGCCGTCCAGGCCGGGGACCTCCATCGACGCGTCCACCACGAGGCGCCCCTTGACGGTCTCCGTGCCCAGGGTCCCCATCAGCGGGCTGGCGGCGACACCGGCCGTCCAGACCAGCGTGCGGCAGGGCAGCTCCCGGCCGTCGGTCAGGGTGACGCTCTCCGGGGCGGCCTTGGCGACCGAGACGCCCAGCGAGACCTCGACGCCGCGGTGGCGCAGCATGGTCATGGCCTTGCGGCCCAGCTCGTCGCCGAGTTCCGGCATGAGCTTGGGGGCGATGTCGATCAGGTGCCACTTGATCAGCGACGGGTCCAGGCGCGGGTAGCGCTTGAGCGCCCCGGTGGTGAGCCGCTGCAGGCAGGCGGCCGTCTCCGTGCCGGCGTAGCCGCCGCCCACCACCACGAACTGCAGCCGCGCCTCCTGCTCCGCGCGGTCCGTGCTGTTCGCGGCGAGGTCGAGCTGCGCGATGACGTGGTCACGCAGGTACGCGGCCTCGGCCAGCGTCTTCATCCCGCGGGCGTTCTCCTCCAGGCCCGGGATGTCGAAGCTGCGGGTGACGCTGCCGGGTGCGAGGACCAGGTAGTCGTACGGGACGTTGACGGTCTCGTCGGTCGTCTTGCGGACCACGCAGACCTTGGCCTGCGGGTCGATGCCGATCGCCCCGCCGGGGATGACGGACGTGCGCCGCAGGATCCGGCGCAGCGAGACGGCCACCGACTGCGGCGTCAGGACCCCGGAGGCGACCTGGGGCAGCAGGGGCAGGTACAGCGAGTACCCGAAGGGGGTGATCAGCGAGATCTGCGCCTCGTCGGGCCCCAGCAGGCGCTCCAGCCGGCGCGCGCACTCCAGCCCCGCGAACCCGCCTCCCACTACGACGATCCGGGGTCGGTCCATGTCCACAGCCTCCGTTGTCCGTTACGCGGTCGGCGACGCGGTGACGATCGCGACAGCGCGACGCCGTGCGGGCCCGGCCCGGTCACCGGCCGGTCGGACGGTGTGAACGGGCTCCATGGTTCCGGCTAACCCGCGATCCGGTACGGAAAACATCCCGTCACCCGTTTGATCACGACGTGCGGCGCAGGCGTAGCGGCAGGGGGAGGGGGCAGTCGGACCTCAGCCGGGACGCGGGGTCCGGACCGGGTATGGCGTTCGGACCCGTCGATGCGGTGAAGTGACACCTGCGGTGGACCGCGGGTGAAGGAGAAGGGGGCATCGCTGTGCCGAAGACAGCGAAAGTCGTGTACAAGCCGATAGGCCTGGTCGTCGGTATGGCGGGCGGCGCCGTGGCCGGGCTGATCTTCCGGAAGGTGTGGGACCGGGTCGGACCCGGGGACGCCCCGGAACCGCTCGAGAGCGACCACACATGGGGCGAGGTGCTGGCCGCGGCAGCCATCGAGGGCGTGATCTTCTCGGTGGTCCGCGCGGCCGTGCAGCGGGGCGGGGCCGTCGGCTGGCGCCGTGTCACCGGCACCTGGCCGGGCGACTAGCAGGAGCGCCGTTGCGGCGCGGCAGTGAGAATGCCGGTGGGACCCGCGGATCGCGGGTCCCACCGGCGTTCTCGTCGCTGCCTAGGAAGACACGACCTAGCGGCGCTTGCCGCCGCGCTTGAACAGCACCACCGCCAGCACGGCCAGCGCCGCCGCGCCGACGGCCACCGGCACGGGGTTGCGCCGGCCGGTGTCGGCGGCCTGGACGGCGACCGACTTGACCTGCTCGGGCGTCCGGTCCTGCACGATGTGGGCGGCCTGGGCCGCCTTGTCCCGTGCCTCGGCCGTGACCTGGGCCGCCTTGCCGCGGGCCTCGGCCGTGACGTGCGCGGCCTTCTCCCGGGCGTCGGCCGTGACCGCGGCCGCCTTGTCCGTCACGTGGGCCGCCTTGTCGCGCGCCTCCGCCGTCACCTCGGCGGACTTCCGGCCGACCTGGTCCTTCACCCGGGCGGCCTTGTCCTGCGCCCGCCCCTTGATGTCGGCCTTGGCGGCCAGGGCCTCGACGGTGTCGCCGAGTTCCTCCCGCGTCTGCTCGATCTGCTCCCGGAGCTCGTCCTTGCTCGCGGCGGCACCGGGCTCGTTGGCCTCGGGGATGCTCGTCATCGGTGTGCCCTTCCCTTGATCTCTTCCACGTCTGCCTTCACGCTGTCGATGGCCGCTTCGGGGGCCGGCGGAACGGCGCGCGCCACCTGCTTCTTCCCCAGCAGCGCCAGGACGGCCGCGATCACGAACAGGACGCCCGTGACGATGGCGGCCGCCGCCCATACCGAGACGGCCAGAGCCAGCAGCGCGATCGCGGTGGCCACCAGGGCCTGCAGTCCGATCACCGCGATCAGCGCGGCCCCGCCCAGCAACCCGCCGCCGAGCCCGGCCCGCTTGCCCTTCTCCGCCAGCTCGGCCCGCGCCAGCCGCATTTCCCCGCGGACCAGCTCGGACAGCTGCTCCGACGCCCGTTTGACCAGTTCACCCACAGAACTGTCGGGTTCACCGGTGCGGGCGTGGTTCTCAGGCAGGGTCATGGGGGGTTGCCTCTCGTTGGCGCGCGTCGTCGGCTGGCCGCTGGCTCTACTGTCCGCCTGACCTGCTGGAAACCTGGTAAACCCGGTTTCACGGAATGTCGTGACGACGACGGGCGACGATGACGCGCGACGGCGGCCCCCAAATGCTGCGGCCGCTACCCCCGGTACGTCTCCAGCAGGCGCAGCCAGACCTCGCTGATGGTCGGGTAGGCGGGGACGGCGTGCCACAGGCGGTCGACGGGGATCTCGCCGGCGATGGCCATGGTGGCCGACTGCAGCAGCTCGCTGACGCCGGGGCCGGCGAAGGTGGCGCCGATGAGGTGGCCGCGGTCCAGGTCGATGACGATACGGGCCTGACCGCGGTAGTCGTCCTGGTAGAGGGAGGCGCCGGCGACCTGGCCGAGGTCGTGGTCGATGACGCGGACCCGGCGCCCGGCACGTTCGGCCTCCTGGGCCGTCAGGCCGACGGAGGCGATCTCCGGTTCGGTGAAGACCACCTGCGGGACGGCCGCCACGTCGGCGGTCGCCGCGTGCGGGCCCCACGGCGAGCTGTCCAGCGGCCGGCCGGCCGCGAGGTCGCCGATGGCGGCGCCCGCGATCCGGGCCTGGTACTTGCCCTGGTGGGTCAGCAGCGCCCGGTGGTTGACGTCGCCGACCGCGTACAGCCAGCCGCCGTCGACGCCGGTGACCCGGCAGGAGTCGTCGACCTCCAGCCACGAGCCGTCGGTGAGCCCGATGGTGTGCAGGCCGAGGGCGTCGGTGCGCGGTGCGCGGCCGGTGGCGAACAGGACCTCGTCCGCCTCGATCTCCTCCCCGCCGTGCAGGACCACGGTCACCGGCCCGGACGGCGACGGCCGGCGCACGGCCGCCACGTCGACGCCGGTGCGGACGACGGCTCCCGCGTCGGTCAGGGACGTCGCGACGGACTCGCCGACGAACGGCTCCATCTTCGGCAGCAGGTGCGAGCCGCGCACCAGCAGGGTGACCTCCGACCCCAGCGCCCGCCAGGCCGTCGCCATCTCGACGCCGACCACACCGCCGCCCACCACGACCAGCCGGCCCGGCACGGCCGGCGACGACGTGGCCTCCCGGCTCGTCCAGGGGCGGACCTCGTCGAGGCCGGGCAGTTCGGGCAGGACGGCGCGGCTGCCGGTGCAGACCGCGACCGCGTGACGGGCGGTCAGTACACGCTCCGTGCCGCCGGGGGTGCGGACCACGACCCTGCGCGGCCCGTCGAGCCGGCCCTCGCCGCGCACCAGGTCGACGTCGACGGATTCCAGCCAGGCGGCCTGGCCGTCGTCCTTCCAGTGCGAGGCGAAGTCGTCGCGCCGGGCCAGCACCGCGGCGGCGTCCAGGGTGCCGCCGCCCACCGCCTCGCGGGAGCCGGCGACGCCGAGGGCGCCCGCCAGCGCGGCCACCGGGCGCAGCAGCGCCTTGCTGGGCATGCAGGCCCAGTAGGAGCATTCGCCGCCGATGAGTTCGCTCTCCACGACGACGGTGGTGAGGCCGGCGGCCCGGGTGCGGTCCGCGAGGTTCTCTCCCACGGGTCCCGCGCCGATGACGACGACGTCGTACTCCGTGGGCTCGGACGACTGGGGGGAAGGGCTCATGACAGGACCTGTCTGCAGGGGGTGGGCGTCCGGCTGCCATCTTCGCCGAACGGCCCGGGTTACGGCCACCACCCCCGGTGCGGGCGCGGCGGTGCCGGAAGGCACCGGTAGGAAGGTTTCCATTTGATTGGTCCAGACCCTTGACGCGACCATCGCCACTTAGTTCAATCACCCCTTGAACTAAGTGGTGATAAAAGAAGCCGCGCTTCTCCGACCTCTTGACGCGGCCTTCTCCCGCGCGGCCGCCGCCGACCCCCCACCAGCTCACCGGCGGCTCGTTCCACCACGCCGCACCACCGGTCAGGAATCCGCCACCCCCCGGGCGGCGGGCCCACCCCCCACGCGCTTTCGCGCACGTTCCGAAGGACAGCCATGCCCTGGTCACGCCTGAAGAAAAGTCTGGTCGCCGCGGCGATCCCGCTCACCTCGGCCGGTCTGCTGCTCGGCGGCAGCCCCGCCGCCAACGCCGCCGCCAACCCCGGACCCGGCTTCCCCGCGCACTACGCGGCCCCCTACGTCGAGACCTGGAACTCGCCCTCGGCGATGGCCAGTGCGCAGGCCGCCACCGGTCTGAAGTACTTCACGCTCGCCTTCGTCATCGCCGGCAACGGCTGCAACGCGACGTTCAACGGCAGCACCGACATCGCCGACGCCGGCTGGACCAACGCGATCAACAGCCTGCGCGCCTCCGGCGGCGACGTCATCGCCTCCTTCGGCGGCGCCTCCGGCACCGAACTCGGCCAGGCGTGTACGTCGGTCTCCACGCTCCAGGCGCAGTACAAGCGGGTCGTCGACACCCTCAACCTGACCCGCATCGACCTCGACATCGAGGGCGGCGCGCTGAACGACACCGCGGCCAACGACCGCCGCAACCAGGCGCTCGCCGGCCTGCAGCAGCAGTACGCGGCGGCCGGGCGCACGCTGGCCGTCGACTACACCCTCCCGGTCAACCCCACGGGCCTGGAGTCCAACTCGCTCAGCCTGCTGAACAACGCGAAGAGCCGCGGCCTCAACGTCAGCGTCGTCAACATCATGACGATGGACTACGGGCCCGCCATGGACATGGGCCAGGCCGCCATCAACGCCGCCACCGCCCTGCACGGACAGCTCGGCCAGATCTGGACGACCAAGACCTCCGAGCAACTGTGGGCCATGGAGGGCAACACGCCCATGATCGGGGTGAACGACACGACCAGCGAGGTCTTCACCACCGCCAACGCCACCGCGCTGGAGACGTTCGCCGCCTCCCACGGCATCCAGGAGCTGTCCTTCTGGGCCCTGGGCCGTGACAAGGCCTGCGCCAGCAACGGCACCCTGTCCGACACCTGCAGCGGCACCTCGCAGAGCCCGTACCAGTTCGCCCGCACCTTCAACGCGATCACCGGCAACAACGGCGGCGGCGGGACCGAGCCCGTCGGGCGCGTCACCGGGATCGGCGGCAAGTGCGTCGACGTGGCGGCGGCCAGTTCCGCCAACGGCACCGCCGTGCAGCTCTACGACTGCAACGGCACCAACGCCCAGAACTGGACCGTCGGCGCCGACGGCTCGCTGAAGGCCCTGGGCAAGTGCATGGACGCCACCGGCCAGGGCACCGCCAACGGCACGAAGATCCAGTTGTGGGACTGCTCCGGCGGCGGTGCCCAGAAGTGGACGCGCTCCGGCAACACGCTGGTGAACCCCGCCTCGGGCCGCTGCCTCGACGCCACCGGACAGAGCTCGGCCAACGGCACCCGCCTCCAGTTGTGGGACTGCGCGGGATCGGCCAACCAGCAGTGGACGCTTCCCAGCTGACGGCCGCCGCCCCCCACCACGACAGGAGGACCCCATGACCGCACGACACAGGAACCATCCGATATCCGCCGCGAAAGCGGGCCCGCTGGCGCTGGCGTTCGTCGTCGCCGCCCTGACCGGCTGGACGCTGCTGGCCCCCGCCGACCAGGCGTCGGCTGCGGCCCTGCCCACCGGGCCGGTCACCGTCACCAACAAGAACAGCGGCCTGTGCGCGGACGCCCGCGCCGCCTCGACGGCCAACGGCACCGCCGTGCAGCAGTACACCTGCAACGGCAGTGCCGCGCAGCAGTGGCAGTTCCAGGCCACCAGCGACGGCTACGTCCGGGTCAACAGCCAGGGCAACGCCGCCCAGGTGTGGGACGTCGCCGACGTCTCCACCGCCGACGGCGGCCTGGTCCACCTGTGGACCTACGGCGGCGGCAGCAACCAGCAGTGGCTGCCGGTCGAGGAGGCCGGCGGCACGTACCACTTCGTCAGCCGCAACAGCGGCAAGTGCCTGGACGTGCCGAGCGCCTCCACCGGCAACAGCGTCCAGCTGCAGCAGTGGGCGTGCAACGGCACCACGGCCCAGTCCTTCCAGGTGGCCCCGGTGAACGGGACCCCGCCCGACAACCCGCCCGGCACCCCCGACCTCGGCCCCAACGTCTCGGTCTTCGACCCGTCGATGTCCTCGTCGGCGATCCAGAGCCGGCTGAACACCGTCTTCGCCCAGCAGGAGAGCAACCAGTTCGGCGCCAACCGCTTCGCTCTGCTGTTCAAGCCGGGTACCTACAACGCCGACGTCAACGTGGGCTTCTACACCCAGGTGGCCGGCCTCGGCCTGTCGCCGGACTCGGTCACCATCAACGGCGGCGTGCACGCGGAAGCCGACTGGTTCCAGGGCAACGCCACCCAGAACTTCTGGCGCTCGGCCGAGAACCTCTCCGTCAACCCCAGCTCGGGCACCGACCGCTGGGCCGTCTCGCAGGCCGCGCCCTACCGGCGGATGCACGTGCGCGGCAACCTCGCGCTGGACGACGGCGGCTGGTCCAGCGGCGGCTTCATGGCCGACTCCAAGGTCGACGGCCAGGTGCGCTCCGGCTCGCAGCAGCAGTGGCTCTCCCGCAACAGCCAGTGGGGCAGCTGGACCGGATCGAACTGGAACATGGTCTTCGTCGGCGACACCAACGCGCCCGCGAACTCCTTCCCCAACCCGCCGTACACCACGGTCAACCAGACTCCCGTCGCCCGGGAGAAGCCCTTCCTCTCCATCGACGCGGCGGGCGCCTACCAGGTGTTCGTCCCCGCGCTGCGGTCGAACTCGCAGGGCACCACCTGGGCGGGCGGCTCGGCCGCCGGGTCCGCGCTGCCGATCAGCCAGTTCTACATCGTCAAGCAGGGCGCGACCGCGGGTGACATCAACACCGCCCTCGCACAGGGCAAGAACCTGCTGTTCACTCCGGGCGTCTACCACCTGAACGACACCATCAGGGTGACCCGCCCCGACACCGTCGTCCTCGGCCTGGGCCTCGCCACGCTGGTCCCGGACAACGGCGTGACCGCGATGTCGGTCGCGGACGTCGACGGAGTGAAGGTGGCCGGGCTGCTGATCGACGCCGGCACGGTCAACTCCGCGACCCTCATGCAGGTCGGCGCGGCCGGCTCCAGCCAGAGTCACGCGGCCAACCCGACCTCCCTGCACGACGTGTTCTTCCGCATCGGCGGCGCCGGCGTCGGCAAGGCCACCCAGAGCCTGGTGGTCAACAGCTCCAACGTCATCGGCGACCACATGTGGCTGTGGCGGGCCGACCACGGCAGCGGGGTGGGCTGGACGTCCAACACCGCCGCCACCGGCCTGGTCGTGAACGGCAACAACGTCACCATGTACGGGCTCTTCGTCGAGCACTACCAGCAGTACCAGACCATCTGGAACGGCAACGGCGGCCGCACGTACTTCTACCAGAACGAGCTGCCGTACGACCCGCCCAACCAGGCGGCCTGGATGAACGGCGGCACCAGGGGCTACGCGGCCTACAAGGTCGCGGACTCCGTCACCAGTCACGAGGCGTGGGGCTTCGGCAGCTACTGCTACTTCAGCAGCAACCCCGGTGTCGTGGAGGAGCACTCCTTCGAGGTCCCGAACACCCCGGGCGTGAAGTTCCACAACATGGTGACCGTCTCCCTGGGCGGCACCGGGACCATCAACCACGTCATCAACTCCACCGGCGGGCCGTCCAACTCGGGCAGCAACGTCGCCAACCTCGTCAGCTACCCGTAGCTCCGTAGCCCTGTCCTGGGCGAACACGACACCGCGCCCGGCCGCTGGACTCCCAGCGGCCGGGCGCGGTGGTGCCGGGTGCCGCTCCCTACCGGGCGGCGGGGACGGTGGCGGTGGCGGTGTTCCAGCCCGAGATCCGCACGCGGGGCGCGGATCCGTGCAGGTCGGCCGTGCGGTACGAGGCGGTGAGGGTGAGCGACTCGCCGGGCCACAGACTCACCTGGTTGTCGGACCAGGTCACCGGCAGCACCGGGGCGCCGGCGCCGTCCACCAGATGGGCGTCGGTCAGCAGCGCGGGCGTCCGGCCCGTGCCCGTGTTGCGCAGCACGACCGTGGTGGTGGACGTTCCGTCGCCGCCGGCCGTGGTCCGTGCCGTCGCCGAGACGGCGGCCGGAGCCAGCGAGCTGAGCCCCTTGAGGTCGGCGTAGGCGGTGGTGGGCGTGTAGTACCAGTCGGTGTTGTCCCAGTCCAGGACGTCCGGCCGGGTGGAGAGCCAGTACACGTTGCGGCTGACCTCGGCGCCTGCGGCGTCGGTGAGGACGAGCTTGGCCAGGTAGGTGGTGGACAGCCCGCCGACCGTGGACGGCACCGTGAGCGCGGTGGTCTTGCCGCCGTCGCCGCCGACCGTCAGCCCGGTACCGGCCTTGTCGTACTTCAGGGTCCCGTCGGTGTTGTACAGGCTCACCCGCGCGGTCAGCCCGGACACGGGAGCGTGCCGGTTGTTGACCACGACCACGGAGCGGGTGTCGTAGGAGTACTGCACGTGCAGCGGCTCGTTGGCCTTCTTGGCGCCGAAGTAGGCGCCGCCCTGGTCGAGGTAGCGGTCGACGAGCTGCCAGTGCAGGGAGGTCCAGCCGCTGTTGAACATCCAGTAGACGACGCCGGTGGCGGGCTGGGAGCTGTCGGAGGCGTTGCGGCCGTAGGACTCGAACTGGGCGCGTACGGCCTCGTACTGCGCCAGCTGGGCCTTGCGGACGTAGTCGTCCAGGCCGGTGGGCTTGCCGTACCGGCCGGCCAGGGCGTTGCCGTAGAGCTTGAGGTCGCTGAAGGTCTGCGAGGGCGAGCGGTGGTACTGCTTGGCGGTGGGGTCCTTCCATAGCGTCTCGAGTTCGGCGGGGGACAGCGTGCGGCGCAGGGTGTCCAGGGTGGGGATGTCGGGGCCCGCGCTGGTCTCCGAGTTGAAGCCGGTGGCGCCGCCCTCGCGCTTGGCGTACCAGTAGTTGGGCGGCACCCAGTCGTATGGCCCGCTCATCTTCATGCCGGACGGCCCGGACTGCGGCGAGGACTTGGCGGAGGCGGCCGCGACCACCGGGGTCGGCCAGTCGGCGGCCTTCAGGGCGTCGAGGTAGTTCTTCTCGATGGTGGCGTCGGGCGCGAAGTCGCTGCCGATGAGGAACGAGACGACACTGGGGTGGCCGCGCAGCCGGGCGGCCTCGCCGGCCATGGAGGCCTTGGCGACGGGGTAGTCGGCCGCGGTCCACTTGTCGCCGGGCTCGCCGCCGTTGACGTTGCCCTCCCACTTGTCGCAGCACTCCCAGCCGGGCATCGTCAGGATGCCGTACCGGTCGGCCAGGTCGAAGAACTCGTCCGGTTCGATGTGGCCCTCGAGGCGGATGGTGTTGAGGCCCAGGTCCAGGGCGTACCGCAGCCGGTCCTCGGTGTACGTCCGGTCCCAGCGCAGGAACACGTCGGGTGACCAGCCGCCGCCCTTGATGAGCAGCTTGCGGCCGTTGACGGAGTACTGGCGCGCCCCGTCTGCGTTCAGCGGCGCCTTCACGTCCCGGATCCCGAAGCGCTCGTGCGCGCCGTCCGAGGCGGTGCCCGCGACGGTGGCGGTCAGCCGCAGGTCGTACATCGCCTGGGCGCCCATGCCCGCGGGCCACCACACCGCGGGCCGGCTCAGGCGCAGTTGCGGGTAGCCGGACGGTGCGAAGACGACCGCCTTGGTCTGGTGCGCGGCCAGGGCGACGTCCTGGCCGAAGGCGAGGTCGCCGATCGTGCCGGAGACGGTCGTGGTGACCGGCGCGGCCGAGTCGTTGCGGACCTGCGCCTTGACGGTCAGGTCGGCGGAGTCCAGGGAGGGCAGCGCGAGGGCGGTGACCACGTGCGCGTCGCGCAGCGCCACCGGTCCGCCGCGGCGCACCAGGACGTCGCGGACCAGGCCCATGTTCTCGTCGGGCGGGGGCTGGAGCCAGTCGATCCACCCCATGGTGAGGTTCTTGCGCGGATCGTTGGGCTGCACGAGGAAGGCGACGGTGTTGGTGCCCGCCTTCACCTGGGCGGTGACGTCCAGTTCGTGCCGGGTGTAGGCGCCGGCCACCGCGTCCTTGGTGGCGACCCGGACGCCGTTGACGTACACGTCGGCGGCCGAGACGACACCGCTGAAGTCCAGGTAGGTGCGCGCGGACGGGTCGTCGACGGTGAAGTCGGAGCGGTACCACCACGGGACGTCGAAGTCCGCGGCCGGGATCTTCTTCAGGTTCTGCGAGTAGAAGGGGTCCGCGTAGCGGCCGGTGGCGAGCAGCGCCGCCAGCACGGTGGAGCGCGGCCCGGCCGGGTACCACCCGGCGGCCGGGTAGCCGGGGGTGGAGACCGCGGTGGGGGAGTCGGTGACCTTGGCGGAGGACTGGATGGCGTAGCCGGTGAGGGCGGTCGCCGTGCCCGGCTCGGAGGCCGTCGCGGTGACCGGCGCCGGGGAGCGGCCGGCGCCGGGGGTCGGGGGAGCGGCGTTGGCGGGGAGGATGAGGGCGAGGGCGAGGCCGAGGACGGCGAGGGCCGCCGCGGTGGCCTGCCGTCGTCGGTGGGGTGCCGGACGGAGTAGCACGCTGGGTCTCCCAGTGGCTCGTGGGGGTTCGCGCCTGGGTGCCGAGTCTTAAGTTAAGAAACTTTACTAACCCGGTGGCCCCGAACCTAGGGAGCCGGGCAGGACCTGTCAACGGTGCCTGGCGGACGTGCGCGTGCCGGCGCGGCCCGCGGGGCGGGCGGCGCCGGCACGGGGGTGCTGTCCGGGTGGTCGGTCGTCAGTCGGTGTCCGGCCCCTGCGCGCGCACCTGCTCGACGTGCTCCAGCGAGTCGCGCAGATCGCCGAGCCAGTCGTCGGTGTTGCGCTGCACCAGCCGGACGCACCAGGCCAGCGCGTCGCTGCGGCTGCGGGCCACGCCCGCGGCGATCAGGGTGTCGAGCACCTGCCGCTCCGGCTGGCGCAGCCGGGTCATGACGGGCGCGGCGACCGTGGTGTACCAGCCGCGGGTGTCCGCGCACTGCACGCCCCACGACACCTTGCGCCCGTACTTCTCCTCGGCCTCGCGGGCCACCTCCATGCGGGCGGCGCGGGTGCGCCCGCGGAACTCCGCGATGCGCCCCTCCCGGGCCGCGTCCCGCTCCGCCTGCGGGGCGTCCGCGGCCAGTTCGGGCTCGGGGATGCGGCCCACGACGGTGATCTCCTCCCGGTCGACGGTGACCTCCAGGAGCTCGGTGAACAGTCCTTCCGGCAGCCGCCCGGCGAACCAGCCGCGTACCGCCTCACGATCCTTCGATGTAATCATGTAATAGAAATTACTCCTCTCATCTAGAGAGGCAAGCGATATCTCCGGGTTACTTCCGTGGAAGGGATGGGGAGGCAGGGGCGGGACTGGCCGACGTGACGACAGGGAGAGCGGATGCGCGGCGGGGACGGGCTGGACCGGACGGGCACCCGGAGCGTGAAGTGGCTGAACGCCGGGGTCGAGCAGGACCCCGGGCGGATCCCGCTGGGTGTGGCCGACATGGACCTGCCGGGGTTCCCCGCGCTCTTCGCGGCGCTGCGGGAGCGGCTGGGACACCCCGCGCTGGGCTACAGCCGGGTCGATCCCGCCGCCCGCGAACGCGTCGCGCGCTGGTACGGCCGCCGCCACGGTGCCGCCGTCGATCCCGACTGGGTGGTGCTGCTGCCGTTCGGCCCCCGCACCGCGGTCCGCGTGGTGCTCGACGCGGCGGCGGCCGGCCCGGCGCCGCGCGGTCCGCTGCTGACGCCGACGCCCGAGTACGGCGGCTTCGCGGCCGTCGCCGGCGCCGCCGGCCGGACCGTCCGGGAGATCCCGCTCGACCGGACGGGCGGCACGTACCGGCTGCCCGTCGAGGAGTTCGCCGCCGCGTGCCGGCGGCAGCCGGGCGCCGTGGTGGCGCTCAGCAGCCCGCACAATCCCACCGGCCGGGTCTGGGAAGCCGACGAGCTGCACGCGCTCGCCGCGGCGGCCGCCGGCGGCGACGGCGTCCTGATCAGCGACGAGGTGCACTGCGAGATCGTGCATCCGGGGCACCGGCACGTCACCGCCGTGCGGGCCGCGGGGGAGTTCGCGGCGAGCACCGTCGTCGTCCACTCGGTGGGCAAGGCGTTCAACGTCAGCGGCCTGGCGGACGCGTTCCTCCTCGTCCCCGACCCGGACCTGCGGCGACGGGTCGTCGCCACCCTGGAGGGGTTCGGCTTCTTCGAGGGCGGGCGGCTGCTCGGCGCACTCGCCCAGGAGATCGCGCTGGAACACGGCGAGCCGTGGCTGCGTTCACTGACTGCCGGGCTGACGGACCGGCGGGACCTGATCGTCACCCGGTTGGCGGACGCGGTGCCCGGAGCGGTCGCGTGCGTGCCGGAGGCGTCGTTCCTGCTGTGGCTGGACGGGGCGGCCTTCGGCGGTGCCCGGCCCGAGGGGCTCGCGCCGGACGCCGGGATCCGTGAGGTGCTGCTGGCCGCGTGCGGGGTGGAGCTGACGGACGGCGCCGCGTTCGGGGCGGCCGGGCGGGGGTGGGCGCGGCTGAACTTCGCGCTGCCGGCGCCGGCGCTCGCCGAGGCGGCCGAACGGATCGCCCGTTTCGCCGAAAAGGCGCCGGGAAGGCGGTCCGCGGGCCGGTGATCCGGGCGGACCAGGAGGGCACCGGGCAACATCGGCCAAAAAGCTAACATATTCGAACAAAGCATATGAAATAGCGAGCGCAATCGGCCGTGGTGAGGCACATTGGTGAGCGGCCGCCACAGCGGCCCGATGGGAGACATCACCATGCGCCAAGACATGGCAGGCACCGCCAGGCGACCGGCCCGGCGGAGCCCCGGATCCGCGGGACCGGTCACCGAGGCCGAGGCCGAGCTGTTCATCCACGGCATCTGCTTCAAGACCGGACCACCGACCAGGATCGGCACCGAGCTCGAATGGTTCCTGTACGACGCGCACGACCCGGCCGTCCACCTCGACCCCGGCCGGCTGGCACAAGCCGTCAGCGGCCTGGAACAGCTCCCGCTGAACGCAGGGCTCACCCGTGAGCCGGGCGGGCAGATAGAACTCAGCTCCCGCCCCGCCGACTCCCTCGCGCAGTGCGTCGAGGAGACCTCGGCCGACCTGGCCGCCGTCCGCGGCCACCTCAAGGCGCAGGGCCTGGTCGCCGCCGGTCACGGCCACGACCCTTATCGAACACCCCGCCGCATCCTGGACCTCCCGCGCTATGTCGCGATGGAGGAGTACTTCGACCGTGCGGGCACCGCCGGCCGTTCCATGATGTGCGCCACCGCCTCCGTGCAGGTCTGCGTGGACGCGGGCACCGACACCCCCGGCCCGCACGGCATCCGCTCCCGCTGGCGGCTGGCCCACCTGCTGGGCCCGGTCCTGGTCGCCGCGTTCGCCAACTCGCCGCTGCGCCAGGGCGTCCCCAGCGGCTGGCGGTCCACCCGCCAGGCCGTGTGGTCGCTGATGGACACCGCCCGCACCCTCGCCCCGCCACTGGACCGCGAGCCACGAGCCGCCTGGGCCCGCTACGCCCTCGACGCGCCCGTGATGTGCATACGGCAGCAGGACGGCACGCCGTGGACCACCCCCGCCGAACTCACCTTCCGCGACTGGATCGCGACCGGCGGCCCGCACGGCTCCGCACCCACCCTCGACGATCTGCGCTACCACCTGACCACCCTGTTCCCGCCCGTCCGCCCGCAGGGCCACCTGGAACTGCGCATGATCGACGCGCAGTCCGGCGACGACGGCTGGATGGTGCCGCTCGCCGTGGTCACCGCCCTGTTCGACGACCCGGCCGCCCACCAGGCGGCGCTGCGGGCCCTGCTGCCGCTGGGCGCGGGCGGGCCGCCCGCCCCGCGCAACCCGCTGTGGGTCCGCGCGGCCCGCCGCGGCCTGACCGACCCCGCCCTGCGCCGGGCGGCCGACGCCTGCTTCCGGGCCGCCCTGGAGGCGCTGCCGAGGATCGGCGCGCCCCCGCACGTCCAGGAGACCGTCACCGAGTTCGCCGAACGGTATGTCGCACGCGGCCGATGTCCCGCCGACGACCTGATCGACCAGCACCGCTCCGCGACCGGCCGCCCGCCGGCCGACGGCGGCGCACCGACCGAGGAGGACCGCGCGTGAACGACAGCACCGCCCCCGGGCAGGCCCCCGGGCAGGACGAAGCCGCGCTGCGCGACCGCATCGCGGCGGTCCTGACGACCGCGCGCGACCGCACCCGGGTCCTGACCGAATGCGTCGACGACCCGGACCTCGCCGCCCAGCACTCGCCGTTGATGTCGCCCCTGGTCTGGGACCTCGCGCACATCGGCAACCAGGAGGAGCTGTGGCTGCTGCGCACCGTCGGCGGCCACGAGCCCATCTTCCCCAGTGAGATCAACTCCCTCTACGACGCCTTCGAGCACCCGCGCGCCGAGCGCCCCCGGCTGCCGCTGCTGCCGCCCGGTGAGGCCCGCGGCTACAACCACGAGGTCCGCGGCCGGGTCATGGACCTCATCGAGAAGACCCCGCTGCACGGCAGCGGCCTGCTCGACGCCGGCTTCGCCTTCGGCATGGTCGCCCAGCACGAGCAGCAGCACGACGAGACCATGCTCATCACCCACCAGCTGCGGACCGGGCCCGCCGTCCTCACCGCGCCGGCGCCCCCCGCGGCGCCCGCCGACGCCGCCACCCTGCCGCGCGAGGTCCTGGTGCCCGGCGGGCCGTTCACCATGGGCACCTCGACCGAGCCCTGGGCGCTGGACAACGAGCGTCCCGCCCACCGCGTCCACGTCGACGCGTTCCACATCGACACCACGCCCGTCACCAACGGCGCCTACCTGCGGTTCGTCGCCGACGGCGGCTACGACGACCCGCGCTGGTGGACCGGCCCCGGCTGGGAGCACCGGCAGCGGACCGGCCTGACCGCGCCGCTGTACTGGCGCCAGGAGGGCGGCCAGTGGCTGCGCCGGCACTTCGGCGTCACCGAACCGGTGCCCGCGGACGAGCCGGTCCTGCACGTGTCCTGGTACGAGGCCGATGCCTACGCCCGCTGGGCCGGCCGCCGGCTGCCCACCGAGGCCGAGTGGGAGAAGGCCGCCCGCCACGACCCGGCCACCGACCGCTCCCGCCGCTACCCGTGGGGGGACGCGGACCCGGGCCCCGAGCACGCCAACCTCGGCCAGCGCCACCTGCGGCCGGCCCCCGCCGGCAGCTACCCCGCCGGAGCGTCCCCGCTGGGCGTGCGCCAGCTGATCGGCGACGTCTGGGAGTGGACCGCGAGCGACTTCCTGGCCTACCCCGGCTTCACCGCCTACCCCTACCCGGAGTACAGCGAGGTCTTCTACGGCGGCGACTACAAGGTGCTGCGCGGCGGCGCCTTCGCCGTCGACCAGGTCGCCTGCCGCGGCACGTTCCGCAACTGGGACCACCCCGTGCGCCGGCAGATCTTCTCCGGCTTCCGCACCGCCCGCTCCCAGGACTGCCGCTGATGTGCCGGCACCTGGCCTACCTCGGGCCGCCCGTCGCGCTGCGCACCGTGCTCACCGCGCCGGAGCACAGCCTGTACCGGCAGTCCTGGGCACCGCGCGAGCAGCTGCACGGCACCGTCAACGCCGACGGGTTCGGCGTCGGCTGGTACGCGGACGGCGATCCGGTGCCCGCCCGCTACCGCCGCGCCGGCCCGATCTGGGCCGACGCGTCCCTCCCCGGCCTGGCCCGCGTCGTCACCACCGGCGCGCTGCTGGCCGCCGTCCGCTCGGCGACCGAGGGCGGGGAGGGGGGAGAGAGCGCCGCGGCGCCGTTCACCGCCGACCGCTGGCTCTTCAGCCACAACGGGGCGCTCACCGGGTGGCCCGCGAACCTGGAGGCCGCCGCCGCGCGGCTCTCCGCCGCGGAGCTGCTCTCCCTGGACGCGCGCTGCGACTCCGCCTTCGTCTGGGCCCTCGTGCTGCACCGGCTGCGGGCCGGCGAACCGCCGGGCGACGCCCTCGCCGGCGCCATCGCCGACCTGGTCCCGCCCGACCGGGGGCGGCTGAACCTGCTCCTCGCCGACGGGGCCGCCATCGCCGCCACCGCCTGGGGCGACACCCTCTACTACCGCCACGAGCCGGGCCGTTCGGTCCTCGTCGTCTCGGAGCCCCACGACGACGCGGACACCTGGGTCAGGGTCCCCGACCGGACCCTGCTCGTCGCCACCCGCGACGAGATCCAGCTCACCACGCTCAAGGAGCCGAACCGTTGAGTACCTTCACGCTCACCCGCCGCCTGCCCGCCGACGCCACCGCCGACGCCCTGCGCTCCGACGTACACGAAGGACTCACCGCGGATCCCAAGTGGCTGCCGCCCAAGTGGTTCTACGACGCCCGCGGCAGCGAGCTCTTCGAGGACATCACCCGCCTCCCCGAGTACTACCCCACCCGCGCGGAGCGGGAGATCCTCCAGACCAGGGCAGGTGAGATCGCCGCCGCCACGGGAGCGGCCACCCTGATCGAACTCGGCT
The DNA here is from genome assembly GCF_040636125.1 of Streptomyces sp. NPDC006733. Lineage (NCBI taxonomy): Bacteria > Bacillati > Actinomycetota > Actinomycetes > Kitasatosporales > Streptomycetaceae > Streptomyces > Streptomyces sp. NPDC006733. The sequence continues at coordinate 48,394 of NZ_JBEYJD010000058.1, forward strand.
CGGGGTCGTCCGACAAGACCCGGCTGCTGCTGGACGCACTGCTCGCCGCCGGGACGCTGAAGGCGTACACGCCGGTCGACGTCAGCGAGGCCGCCCTGCAGCAGGCCGGGGAGGCGCTGCTCGCCGAGTACCCCGGGCTGCGCGTCGACGCGCTCATCGGGGACTTCCAGGGCGACCTGCGCGTGCCCGGCCCCGAGGGGCCGCGGCTGGTGGCCTTCCTCGGCGGCACGCTCGGCAACCTGCTGCCCGCCGAACGCGCCGTGTTCCTGAGCGCGGTCCGCGCCGGCCTCGCCCCGGGCGACGCGCTGCTGATCGGCACGGACCTGGTCAAGGACGAGGGGACCCTCGTCGCGGCCTACGACGACGCGGCCGGGGTGACCGCGGAGTTCAACAAGAACGTGCTGCACGTCATCAACCGCGAACTCGGCGCCGACTTCGACCCGGCCGAGTTCGACCACCTCGCCCTGTGGGACCGGCAGAACGAGTGGATCGAGATGCGGCTGCGGGCCCGCTCCCACCAGACGGTGAAGATCCCGGAGCTGGACCTCGCGGTCACCTTCGAGCCGGGCGAGGAGATGCGCACCGAGATCTCGGCGAAGTTCCGCCGGGAGGGGCTGCGCGGTGAACTGGAGGCCGCCGGCCTCGACCTGCGCCACTGGTGGACGGACGCGGGCGGCCGGTTCGGGCTGTCGCTGTCCGTTCCCCGCTAGCGCGCGAGGCGCTCACCCGCGGCTCTTCCAGGGGTGTCGGTTCCGGCGGTCCCCGCCCATGAGACTCTGGGCACCGCTGAACTGATGTACGACACCGACAGGAGGGGTCGCGGGTGCCCGCGATACGCATGACCCGGACGCATCGGATCCTTGTCGGTGTGGTGGTCGCCGGTGCGGTGGTGATCGCCGCGATCG
>NZ_JBEYJD010000059.1:0-48771 GCF_040636125.1 Streptomyces sp. NPDC006733
TTCCTTTATGGGTTTTGTGATGGGCTGCGCCCATCACAACCTCGGGACTGCGTCCCGAGGAACCTCCTGCGCTGCGCGCAGGAGGTTCACAGCGCAGGAAGTACGAGACTGCGTCTCGTACTTCCTGCCTCTATGTGGGGATTTTACTCTCATCCTTCGCTTCAAGATCCAAGGCGCAGCAACAAGGGAGCGAGCTGCATCTCTGACACGAACTTGATGACCCGTCAGAAGATCTATGCGCCGATCTAGATTATCTCTAGGCATTGCAAGACTTGTCTCCTCGGTCCCAGTGGCGGTGCCGCCGGCTCTTTCCGGGTCTGTCCTCAGTGAACCGGCTGCGTGTCGGGGGTCCCGATTTCTGCAAATCTGGGGTGGTGGCTGACGAGGGTTTGGCGTCGATGACGGTGAAGGTGCCCCGGGGAACAAGGTCCCGGGTGAAGATCGTGGTGGGGCGCCATCGTGCCCTGCGGCGGGAGTTGGCAGGTGAGGAAAGGTGGAACGTTGCGGGACTGAGTGGGCGTGAAGCCGACGCGGTGCGTGTTCGGTTGCGAACAGAGGTGGCGCGACTGCGTGAGGGGGGTTGGTTGCTGGACACGGTCGATTCACTTGCCTTGCACGGGGTGCGTCACGAACTGACGGTGCGCCGGTGGCTGAGGGAGTGGCCGGATGCCGAGGGCGGGGCTGGACAGATGGGAAGGTGGCCGGGAGCTCAGGACGGTGGGTATCCGGAGACTGTGTCGTTTCGACTTCCCGTGGTGGTAGCGCGGCAGGTGCGGGGTGGGTGCTGGTCAGTCTCGGGTGGAGCGATGTCCGCGCTGAGGGACTGGCGAGACCGGCATCCGGGGGTTGTGGTCTCCCGGGTGGGGCTGGATCGGGGTGCACAGGAGGCGTTGGCCGAGTATGCGCGATTGGCGGATCAAGTCATTACAGTGGGTGATGTTTTGCGGGCTGGATTGGAATGGGGACTCCGCCAACATGTCGGCTAAGTATTAGTTTGAAAACTTCAAAGCTGCTGCTCAGAGCACTATTTTGTAGTTGCCTCTGTCGCCGTTGAGAGCTACCTTCGCGTTAGTCGGTCCATCACTGATTGTGAAGATCTGGAGGTTTGGGCATGGCGGTGAGGTATGAGAAATGGGAGCAGGTGCCGTGGTTCTTGGCGTCGAGGACTCAGCTGCTGAAGGCCGATCTTCCACGGGAGCCGGTCGGCCGGGCAGGGGCCTATGTGAGCACCTACCACCGCGGGCGCAACGGGGTGGTGGGGCTGTACCAGGTGGAGGCCAGCCGACCGACTGCTGCGTCCGCGCGGCAGTTGGAAGCGGCGGCGGGCAGGCGTACGCATACGACGCACGGGTGCGGGGGGTGCGGTGCCTGCTGTGATCGTCCTCTCATCGTCCGGGACGGGCGTGGGCTGTGCCCGATGTGCTGGCGGCTGCGGGAAGTTGCTGCCGTCCAGGAGTCATTGGGGCAACTGCGCGGACAACTTACCCGGTGGGCGCAGGACCTGTTGGGAGACCCTCGGCTTGCGGTGGTGTGGGTGGATGAGGTGGAGGGAGGTCAAACGGCGGCGGGGCGAGCGCGTCCTCCCGTCGCGGCCTGGGTGACGGCGGTGGACGGGGAGGGGAAGGACCTGGCCGACGTCGTGGTGCGGCTCGCCGGGGTGCGCAGCCGCGGGGTGCCGGATGGGGCGTGTGCTCCGTCCGAGGGAGCGGCGGTGTTGGAGCGTGCGCTGGGCGGCCGGTACGTGCTGGCCTGGACGGAGGCCCAGGTGTCAACGCTAACGAGCCGGCTGGAGATGCTGGGGCATCCGTTGCGGCTGTCGCTGGTTAGTAGTAGTCCGGGGAGCGACTGGGACGGGTGGCAGACAGCGGTGCGAGACCGCGTCGCGCAGTGGCGCGGTCAGCTCGACCCGGCGTCGGGGGTGCTGCTTCCGGCGTGGGAGCCGGGGCGGGCCGACCGTCTGCGGCTGATCCTGGCGCGAATGGCGCAGGGGATTCAAAGGGGCGGGTGAATTCGGTGTTGCTCCTGCTCGCTGGAGGTTACTGGCGGGTTTGCGCGATAACTGTCAGTGGGGACCTCTACCGTTTGGCGGGTGAGTCTGACACAGTTCGGCCCGGTGTATTCCGGGCGTGCCAGTGCGGTCCGTGCTGGCGAGGTGGTCCTGAGTCTGGTGGCGTCAGGGCTGGTAGGCATGCGCGGCTGGGCGGGGGTGCGTCGGCTTCAACAGCCCTACGACAGAAGTCTGCAGCTGGGGCTCGACCGGCTGGCCGCCCTGTGTGTGCGGGCGGGCAGGGACGCGCCTGTGGGCGTACAGGATCTGGTGGGCGTGTGGTGTGCCCAGCGGCCGGTGGACTCCTGGCCCTTGGAGTTCGATCCCGATGCGCAGGTGAGCGGCGAGCGGCTTCTGATCGGCGGGGAGCCGAGCGAGTTCTGCCTGGAGTGGGCGGTCACGGCCCGGGACGTGGTATCCGAGGTACACGAGAGTGTGCTGGTCAAGCACGTCAAGGACACCGCGGCCCTGCTGGGGCGGCCGGAGTTGTACGCCCGGTGGCGTCTGTTTGTCACCGACCATGCGGTGCTGGGGCCCGACGAGTTCCTGGCGGCGAAGAACGCCGTCCTGGATGTGCCGCAGTGGGCGACCTGGCTGGAGGAGTCGTATGGGGCGGTGACTGCGGAGGCTGCGGCTGGCGGGCGGGTGGCGGTGTGCGGTGGGTGCGGACAGTGGATCGCCCCGCAGGCGGACGGCCGGGTGCGGTGCAAGGTATGGCGGTGCGTGCAACGGCACGACCTCCCGGAGCCGGCTCGGGTGGAGGCGCAGGGAGCCCGGCGTCTGGAGCCGGAACTGGTGAGGTTCGTGGCTCTGCCGGGTCGGCCGGAAGTGGATCTTGCGCGGCGGTTGGCGGCGCGGGGGGCCCGGGTGGTGCTGTATCCGAAGCTGGACGCGTTGGACCTGGTGGCCGTATGGCCTGGCGGCCACAGCGTTGGGGTGGATGTGAAGGACTGGCACAGTCCCTACCTGCTGGCCCGCCGGATCAAGATGTTCCCCCGATGGGGCGCCGACGACCCCCATGCCTACCGCAAGGGGTATCTGGTCGTTCCGCAGGACCGGGTGCGCGCTAATCGCAGGTATGTGAAGATCCTCGTGCAGCGCAGCGAGGCCCTGAAGGCGCAGCCCTGGGTCGAGGTGGTCTCCGACGACGATCTGGTGGCGTCCTGTCCTGATCTGGGTACGGCGGGGGCAGGGGAGGTCGTCTGTGGCCCGTGATCGCAGTAGCTGGTACAAGCAGTTGGGGCATAAGCTACGGCGGGCGGCCAAGAGCAACGGTCTGGGTCGCGTGGACGTGCGGCTGGTGGCCTCGGTGGAGCTCGGGCTATTCGCGCTGGAGTCGTGGGCTGAGGGGGCAGCGGCTGCGGATGCCTGGGCCCTGATGGGCGGCTACGACTTCCGTACGCGCCGACAGCGGGTGGTTGCGACGTCGTCGGCTCTACGGTGGCTGGTGGGCGAGTTGAAGAGCCCGACGGCCTGGAACAAGGCTCTGGAGTCGTATCAGGCACTGCCGGAGATGCTGCGGCTGTTCGACGTGAAGGACCCGTTGCAGCCTCCCGAGCGGCGTCAGTCGGTGTCGGTGGCCTCCGACCGGGACCGGCAGTACGCGCGGGCCTTGGCGGCGCTGCCGGAGCACCGTGAGCGGCAGGTGCGGTTGGCTGAGGAGGGAGTGCGTTACCGCATGGGGCGCGGGGACGCCAGTGTGGTGGTCCCGGAGGGGATGAGCCGCTCCCCCGTGCAGCGGCATCGTGCCGGGCGGCATCGCAAGAAGGTGGTGTTGCGCTGGTCGGCGCTCACCGCGACTGCCGACCAGATGGACGCGGTGGATGCACAGCTGGGTCTGCGCAACAACTGGCGCGGTCGGATCGACGACCTGTACCTGCTGGTACGTCAGAGCGACGGCCGGCTGAAGAAGTCAACAAAGCTGGTGCTCGCGGACGTGATGCATGTGGTGGGCATGCCGGCTGTCGGCAAGACCACGCTGATCACCGTCGCCGCCGTGTCGGCGTGTGCCGAGCCGCACCGCCGGCACACGCTGACGGTGGTCCTCGGGGATGTCGTGGCTGTTCTCGACATGGTCACCGCGCTGTGCCGCTACGGGGTACGGGCGGCGCCGATCCTGGGGGCAGCCAACCGCGGACGTCACCTGCAGCAGGTCCACCGCCCGGCACACGCACACGCTCGGGGCCTGGAGCTGCTGGAGGATCCCCGGCTACGGTGGATCTCCACCGAATGTGTGCTGCAGGGCGTGGCCGAGCTGACGGAGCCGCTGGCGCTGAAGGACGCCCCCTGCGCGCACCGGCTGCGGCCGTGGAGCGGCGAGGGTGCGGAGCAGCAACAGCGGGAGGCCGCCGTGGGATGTTCGCTGTTGCCGGTGTGCGGGCGGTATGAGGCGGCACGGGAGTTGGTGGATGCCACCGTGTGGGTGGCCACGTCCGCGAGCCTGCTGCACTGCCGGGTCCCCGAGCAGCTGTCGCAGCGCGACCTGCGGTACCTGGAACTGGCCTGGCAGCGCAGCGACGCGTTCGTCGTGGACGAGGCGGACCGGGTGCAGATCCAGTGGGACCAGGCGTTCAGCCCCTCGCAGTCGCTGGCCGGGCCGGGCGAGGATGCCTGGCTCGACGAGGTGCGGCCGCTGTTCGAACGGCACATGCGCCATACCCGCGGTCAGCACCTGTTCAGCGAGCCGGTGCGGGACTGGTCCATCGACATCAGCACAGCTGGACTCCTGGTGACCCATCTGCGCAATCTGCTGGCCGAGCACAGTCATGTGCGGGAATGGCTGAGCCAGGGCTACTTCAATGAGTGGCGACTAGCGGTGGGACTAGCCGGTGAGATTTCCCGCCGCCCGCGTTCACAACGGGACGGCGGCCCCCCGCGTCGGGGGCAGCGGCCGCTGTGGGACTCGGACGAAGAGTGTCGCGCGCGGTGGCTGGCTGTCTTCACTCAGTGGCTCGACGCCCCGGCGGGCCGCTACTTGGGCGCGGACCCGTCCGTTGCGTTCCTGCGTGATCTGACCGCACGCGGCTATCAGCCGCCCGGCCTGGTCACCCAGGACCTCGTGGAGTGGCTGCGCGGGCAGGACGACGTCGTCCTTGCCGGAGACCAGGCTCTGGAACGGCTGGCCGTGCGGTTCCAGGTCACCATGATCGTCGCGCTACTGGCCGAAAAGCTTGCCTTGCTGACCCGCGCCTGCTGGGAAGTGGAAATGGAGACCGGCTTGGAGGCCATGGGCTCCAGCCTCGTGCACCGTCCGCCAGCAGAGTATCTGCCTCTGGTGCCGGAGTCCCCCATGGGCAACCTGCTGGGTTTTCAGTACCGGGAGCACGAGGGGGCGCTGGAACAGATCGGTACCCTGTCGTTCTTCCGCTGCTCGGGCATCGGCCGCTGGTTGCTGCTCAACCTGCCGCACCTGTACGAGGGCGCGGCTGGCGAGGAGGACCCGGGGCCTGCGTGTTTGCTGCTGTCGGCCACCAGCTGGGCGGGAAACTCCCCACGGTATGACGTGCAGGTCCCCGTTGCGGGCATCCTGGCCTCCCACACCGGGGACAGGGTGCCTCTGCATCAGCGGATCTCGCTGAAGTACCTTCCGGTCAAGAAGAGTTCCTCCAGCGGGGCTGCGTACGCGGTGAGCGTGTCCGGGAAGCAGGGCCAGGACCGTCTGGAAGCGCTGCGGGAACTGCTGGCGGGACTGTGCCAGCACGAGCAAGGACCGCGCGGGCCGCGCAAGAGCCGTTTGGAGGAGATCCGGGACGTGCTGCCGGAGGGGCGGCAGCGGGTTCTGCTGCTGGTGGGCAGCTATCGGGAGGCCGAGGAGGTGTTGCGGCACCTGATCAGGATGCGGCCCGAATGGGCGGACCAGGTTCTGCAGATGGTGCCCGACGACGATTCCGGCAGCCATCACTGGAGCGGGCAGACCATTGCCCGCGGCAGTGTGCACGCGATGGCCAAGCAACGGGACGCGTGGATCCTGATCGCGCCCCAGCTGGCCATCGAACGCGGCCACAACATCCTCAACGACGACCACATCGCCGCGTTGGGAGCTGCGTTCTATCTGGTCCGTCCGCACTTGCACCCGGAAGACCTCAGCTACCACGTACAGACGATGAACCGGTGGGCGGTGGAGGAGATCCGCCGCGCTGTTCCCACCGCCGGACCCGACACGGCGCTGGGCGAGCGGGCGAGAATGTTCCGCGAACTGGGACGCCGTATGTGGCTGAACCTACTGGAGGGGAGCTTGCAGTACCGGGCGACCGAGGCCCACTCGACGCAGCGGCGTGCCATGGACTGGACGAACATTGCCCCGCTAGACCAGATTATCGGCCGGATGCTGCGCGGCGGCGCCACAGCCCGCGTGTACTTCTGCGACGCAGCCTTCGACCCCAAGCACGACGACAGCATGCTGGTCGGCATGCTCGACGCCCTCAACGAAGCCCTCGACGGGCCGGACAGGGCAATCGCCGGACCTTTGTACCGGCCCCTTCGACAGTCCCTGCACACCCTGGTGGAGCAACACCGTGCGCTATGACCTCCTGCAACCCCTCTCGCTTGTCCTGCAGTCTTTCGCCGACCATCGCCTGGCCCGGTATTGGACGTGCGAGTTTCCCGCCGCATGGGCGCAGCCCTTGCGCGAACAGATCTTCCGGCCAGCGGCCGCGGAGGGCGAGAGCCAGGAGGAGAAGCGGGACATTCCTCTGTGGGCGGTCAACGGTGCGATCGCTGCGTTGATGCCGCAAGTCCTCACGCACGACGCCCGCGCGCGGCGGGGTCAGATGTGGCTGGCCTGGGCGGCGGACGCGGACGAGAAGACACCGGACCGCGCTCTGCTGGTGGAATTCGTCAAAGGCGGGCTGATGGCCGCCGCGATCCACCGCAACCAGCGAGCCGAGCGCCGCTCGCGCCCGCCGGCCATCGACATCGCAGCACTGGCCGCCATCTTGGAGACATTCCGCGGAGAGGACCTCAAGTTCACGCGCAAAACCCTCGACCTGGGGCCGGGTACGGCTCCCGAGGGCTCGGACTACACCCTGGTGCCCCATGCGCTGGCCACACAGCTGTGCCTGACGGACTGGCATGTCGTCCATGGTGCTGCGGCGACGGACCCCATCGGGGACGAAGGTGAAGAAGAGGGGACCGGGCCGGAAACCGAAGACGAGATCGCTGACCAGTCCGGTGACGAAGGCGAAGACAGAAGTGTGACAGCCCGGGTGGTGCACACGACCCGGTGGCGGCGTACGGCTGCCCGGGACGGGGCGGAGCTGGTGTCCTGGCCGCCGCATGTGTATGAGAGTAGGGGCAAGGTGCGTTATCCCTGGTCCTACACGCTGCGGCTGTCGGTGCAGACCAGGGGTTTGGAAGCGGTGGCGCAGGCGCGGTTGCACGTGCGGGTCGGGATGCGTCGCTGGGCCAGGTACAACGTGTTCGATGCGAAGCGGAGCATCGGCGTGCACCTGTTCTCCCCCTCTCCCTGGGCGGATGCCAGCAGCCCGTTCGGGCTCACGTCCATGACGTGGCATTCAGGCCCGGCTGGCACGAAGCAGGGGTTCATGGGATGGGCCAACGACCTGGTGCCCACGCTGGAGCGTCTGGGCTCGTTCGGTTTCCTGCCCCATCCGGCCGAGCTGGCCCGTGATCCGCTGGGCTTCCTGGAGCCCGGGCTGGACGAGGAAGGACGTCCCCGGGAGCCCATCGCGGGCGTGCCCTATCGGCCTGGGCTGGGAAAGAACACCGGACACGCTGTCGGCGACGGCGTGTCTGCGAAGGACAAGTGGCGTATCTTCAGCCAGTTGGTGCCAGCGTTGGAAGGCTTCGCGGCAGTGGACGAGCCCCACGTTCGCGTACCGATCCCCGCCCGCGTGCGTCCAACCGCTGAGGAACTGCTGCGCATCGACCGCGGCGCACTTGCCGCAGTCGCCGGATCACGCATCGAGATCGTCCTGTGGTGCGACACTGCTGCCATGCGCGACGAGGCGTTGAAGGCCGTAGCCCTCGCGCTGGACCTGCCGCTGGACGCGGCGGAGCTGTCCGGGCAGGTCCAGGTATGGCGGCAGACGTTCGCCCTGCCCGAACTCGAGGTGTTGTTGCGTGTGGAGCCGGTGGGCGCGATCGCCGATGATCTGGAGCTGGACGAAAAGATCAGGCGCCGCAGCGACCGGCTGAAGGACGCCGGCGTCAGCCGCCAGGTCCAGGTACGCAGTCGGCTCGGGCATCCCGAGTCTGGGGTGACGTCTCGGTTTGTGCTGGTGGAGATGCGCGGCGCCGACGGCTTCGCCTCGGCCGACCATGACCCGAAGATGTCCGTGCGTGCGGGGGCAGCCACCTGCGGGGCGGTCGCCCAGAACCTGCGGCCTCCCGCCGCAGCCGTATCGGGCAGCGGCCTTGATGACGACACGGAGGCAGAGAGCACAAACAGCCAGCGGGAGCGCACCCGCAGGGCCATCGGCGACCTGCTGATCCGGCAGACGGGCCTGATCAGGCCTCCGGCGCTGCAGGGCACTACAGAGCATCAGCTGACCGACGTGGCGTGCCTGGGCCTGTGGGTGGTCCGCCGCACCGGTGACTTCCGGGCCGTCATGCCTTTGGCCGTGGCGAGCGTGCCCGACCGGTCGAACGTCATGGTGCGTCTACCGCACTCCGGTTGGGTCACCTACCATCAGGCGGTCGTAATGCTGGCGGGTTGGAATCGTCCGCGCACCTTCGAAAACCCGGAGATCCAGGAATTCTTCTCCGATTGCGTGGCCGAGTCCTGTGACGGCAGCGACCTTGCTCTGTTCACTCTGGCCCAGAACATCCGCTCGCAGTGCCCGGCGCTGACCAATCCCAACCTGGTCCCCGACCGGCTCGCTTTTCACCCCGACAAGCCTCTTGACGCAGACCGGTACAAGGGGCTGCGACACATCCGGCTGCGTACCAACGTTGCTGACGAGAGCGCGCAGCATTTCGCGTTTGGCAAGGCCGGTCCGCAGGCTCGGGTTGGGGTGGGTGGCGGGTTGTGGGCCAGCACGCACAGCGACCGGCTGTTCTTCGCCACCGCTGACAAGCCCAATACCGCAGGGCCAGGAAGCCCGGGCGGTTCACGGCTGGAGGCTCATCAGGGCAAGAACCGTGCCAAGGAGCTCGTGTGGAAGGTGGATACATGCAAGGACGTGTGGAATCCACAGCTGCTGGAGTTGCTCGTGGCGGTTAAGCAAAGTGACGACCCGGCTGCGGCGTGGGCGGCCTTGGCTCATCAGCGCCGCTCCGCGGCCGCGCACTTCGCCGATCCTGTGACGCTGCCCGTCGAGCTGCACTTGGCCTACAAACTCGGCCAGGCCCTGCTCCCCTCCCACCAGCTCGAATCGATCGAGCAGCCGGAATCCTCATGACGCCGCCCGTACCGCCTACGCCGCATGGCGGGCCGCCAGGCGGTGCGGGTCGGCGTCTGGAGGGCTTGAACGAACGTCAGCAGGCGTACTTGAATGTGCTGTTCACGATCGACCAGGACAACGAGAGCACGCAGGCACGCCGCTGGCACACCACCCGGGAGCGCCGGCCAGCCGAGCAGTGGCGGTGGATCACCTACGGTGTCGACCACCCTGCGGCCGAGGCCACCGCGGTCCAGCAGCAGCTGAGCCAGCACCACGTGCTCGATGCGGGCGCCGGTGCCACGCTGGCCGCCCTGCAGCGCCGGGGGCTGATCGAGCTGAGACGGATCGCACAGGACAGTGCGACCGGCCCGGTTTGGCATACCCAGGTCCGGCTCACACGCGCCGGGCGAGCCGTCGGGCGAGCCCTGCACCCGATCTCCGCCGAGCAGGTACCCAATCCGTCGCTCCTGCCCGAGTGGCTACAGGCGGCACTCGAGACGGTCGCCGCCGCCCCCGAACAGACCCTTGCAAAGGTCGCTATCGGGCGGGTGGCGGCCCGCCGGCTCGGTCCGGATGGACACGGCTACATCGAGGACGCAAGTGCCTGGCAGTACCGCCTCACCGCGGCCGGCCGAACATACCTTGCCGCGCACTGCGATAACGCACAGAGCAAGGGCAACTGACTGCGGACGTGGGGTCGACGAACGGCACCGCATTATCACTAGGATGACGTCCACAGCACGGTCAGGGGCCCTAGGCAGGGCCAGGGGATCTCCTGACCCGATCCCGAGGAAGTTGCGTCGCGCATGTCTTTGCAGGTGGTGTACGGCGAGAGCCGGGATCGGATCCGCGCCTCGACGCTGGCGGAGCAGCTGCGTGAGGTGACTAACGAGGGGACGGTGTACCTCGGCTATCCGGTGCTGGCCACAGCCGAGGAGACCGTCGAGGTGGATGCCTTGATGGTGAGCCAGGCACACGGCTTGGTCGCGTTCTTGCTGCCTGACTCGATCCCGCAGGATGCGGCGCAGTGGGACGAGGCTCAGGCGTGTCAGGACCGGCTCTACAACGTGCTGGACAGCACGCTCAGCAAGCATCAGACGCTGCGCCGGCGGCGGTCGCTCGCCGTGGACATCACCACGGTGACGGTGTTTCCCGGCCGGGTGGAGGCCCCTGACTCCGGTGTCGAGAGCAGCATTTACTGCGATCTGCAGGACGTTGCGGCGCAGGTCGGTCGGTTGCCGAGGATGGAGGAGTCCCTCGAGCGGGCGGTGCAGGCGGCGCTGCAGCGGGTGACAACCATCAAGCCGGTCAAGAAGCGCGCCTCAGTCCAGGACGATGCCTCGCGCGGTGCCGTCCTGAAGATCATCGAGGCGGGAATAGCCAATCTGGACCAGTGGCAGAAGAAGGCAGCGATCGAGACCCCACAAGGACCGCAGCGCATCCGCGGTCTGGCCGGGTCGGGCAAGACGGTGGTCCTGGCGCTGAAGGCCGCTTACTTGCACACCCAGCATCCTGAATGGCGCATCGCCTTCACTTACTACTCCCGGGCGTTGCACGAGCAGATCGACAATCTCGTCACACGGTTCACATTCGAGTACAGCAATGACCGTCCGGACGAGGAGTTCCTGCAGATCATGCACTCGTGGGGCTCTGCCTCCCGAGCCGGTCTCTACAGCGAAATGGCCCGTGCGGCCGGTACCACAGCGCGGGACTGGAATTATGCCCGCGCCACCTACGGAATGAACGACGCCTTCCAAGGGGTCTGCCGTGAGCTGCTGACCATCGTCAAGGAATCCTGTCCGGACCCCATCTTCGATGTCGTTCTCATCGACGAGGCCCAGGACCTTCCCCCGGAATTCTTCCAACTGATCTACCACTTCACCAAGGACCCCAAGCGGATCGTGTGGGGCTATGACGAGCTGCAGAAACTGTCCGAGTCGGCGATGCCCAGCACGGACGAGCTCTTCGGCACCGGCCCCGAGGGAGAAAGCCTGGTCAGCATCGTCAACCGGGACAAGGAACCGCGAAAGGACGTTGTTCTGCCCATTTGTTATCGCAACACCCCGTGGGCTCTGGCCACCGCGCACGCCCTGGGAATCGGCGCCTACCGGGAAGGCGGCCTGCTGCAGCACTTCGACGACCCGGCGCTGTGGGACGACATCGGCTACGAGACCGTGCGCGGTGAACTGGCCCTCGGTGCCCGTGTCGCCCTCAGACGCAAACACGACAGCGCCCCGGCCTACTTCCGCGATCGGCTGCAGGTGGATGACGCCGTTGTCATGCAGGCATTCGACAGCCAGGAAGCACAGGACATCTGGGTCTCCCAGCAGATCCGCAAGAACCTCACCGAGGACGAACTGGAGCATGACGACATCCTGATCGTCCTGCCCGACGTCTACCGCGCGAAGTCCCGCGCCCCGCGGCTGATGCGGACCCTGCGCGAACATGACATCCCCTCACACCTGGTGGGCGTCAGCACCAGCGCGGACACGGTCTTCGTCAGGGGCTCCGTCGCCTTGGCGCACATCTTCCGTGCCAAGGGCAACGAGGCACCGATGGTCTACGTCGTCGACGCCCAGCACGCAGCCAGCGAATACAACGCGGTCACCCGCCGCAACACCCTCTTCACCGCCATCACTCGCAGCCGGGCCTGGGTACGGATCGTGGGCTACGGCGACGCCATGGCTGTGATCTCCCGCGAGGTCGACACGGTCCGCGCCAAGAACTTCGAGCTGGAATTCACGATCCCCAGCCGCGCGAAGCTGAACCAGATGCGGCAGGTGAACCGCAGCCAGTCAGCCGACGGCCGCGCTTCGGTGCAGCGGGCCACCGAAGGCCTGCAGATGTTCATGGAGGCCTACGAGGCAGAAGAGATCGACTTCGGCGACATCCCCCCGGCCTTGCGCACACGTCTGATGACCAAGCTGAGGGAAGAGCTGCCGGGTGACGACGCCTAGAGCCGTCCGCGACGACATCAACAACCTCCTCGACTACCTGCTCACTGCGGAGATCGCCGTCTACATCAACCCGGTCTCCATCGACGGCACCCGAGTCTCGTGGCATCCGCTCGATCCCAGCCTGCCCTTTCTCACCCACCGCGGGGATCCCGGCCTGGAGGACTACCGCCGATGGGTGCAGGCCGGCGCCTTCTCCGCCTACCTCCTCGACGGAGCGCTCCTGCAGCTCACCTACGACGTGGAGGGAGGTGAGATCAGTGGCCACCGGCTCGCCTACATACCCGCCCCGTACCGCATGGACCACGCGCTGGTCCGCGTGGAACCGCTGCTGGACGTCGTTGACATCTACATAGCGGACGCCCCCACCAGCATGGTGCTGCACTCCGCCATACGCTTCGATTACGATCCCGCCTCCGCCACCCCGGGGCACCCAGCCTCGCATCTGACCATCAACTCGGCACACTGCCGGATCGCCTGCGCCGCTCCTCTACACGTAGGGCGTTTCGCTGACTTCGTCTTCCGGCACTTCTACGCCGATCTGTGGGCAGCCCACCGCAGCTACTTCACCGGCGGCGCCACCCGGCAGATCGGTGAACGCACCCTCACCGACCACGACCGCACAAGCCCCCACCTGATGTGGCACTAGGGAGTTAGCGACAGCCCACGCGGGTTCTGCTCGAGGAGATGGTGGGCCTGGGCATTCTCGCCACCGAACGCGACGGCTGGCGCCTGCGCTCCTCCAACGTCCTGCGGCTGCTGGGCACCCCCGACGCCATCGAGGAAGAACTCCACGCCCACGATCCCAACGACGTCCCCACCCGCCTGTCCATCAGTCAGGCGCGCCGTCCGCTTGCCGGTGCCCGCATCAGCCCCCTGACCGAACAGCAGATTGCAGGCCTGGTGCGCCGCGACAACGCGCTGCGCATCGTGCTGGGCACCGACGCCACCTGCCTCGACGACGTCACCACCGTGCTGGCCGACCAGCAGCAGCGCACCCCCAGTGACCTGGCGCCCCTGATCCAACCGACCACGCTCCACGCCTACCGCCAAGCCCTGAGCGCAGGCAAGGCCCGCGGCCCCCACCGGCTGATCATCAGCGACATGCGGGCCTTCAAGCCCGACGCCGTCGATACCGCGCTGCGGGACGCCGTCACCCGCCAGCCGGCCTCCGGCGTCACCCGCTGCGTCATCGCCCTCATCGACGCTGGGAACCGCGACCATCTCGAGGTCCTGTCGCGTCACACGGCAGAGGACCTCCTGGTCCCGCTGCAACGCGCCACCGCCGACGGCATCCGCAGCTGGGTCACCCCCACCGATGCCCTGACCGTGTTCAACGCCCCCGAGAACCGCCGCAGCCTCTACGCCACCACCGGCGGCTGGCCAATGCTCCTCAACCGCGCCGCTGACCTGGCCGCCACGAGACCCAGTGCCCCGGACATCTGCCGCACGCTGCACGACACTCTCGCCACGCGCGCCGGCGCCAGCGCACTGTTGGAGGCAGCCGCCCTCACGGATCCCGCGCTGCAGGGCATCCTGCACGACCTGTCCGAACTCGACGAGCCCCTGTCCGAAGACGACCTCGTCGACCTCCTCGCCACCGAGCACCCCGACGCTGCCGGCGCCCTGGTGACGCTGCACCACCTGGCGGCCCTGACCGAAACACCCGGCACCGCGGACTCCGCTCTGGAATCGACCATCGCCGCTGCCTGGCGTGCGCACGGACCCCGTTGACCCGCCCGGGGCGCGGCTCGGCGGCACAGCGGACGGAGGGTTGGTCCCGTAACCGTGTCCGGTACTTCCCTGGCCGGGAGCAGGACGGCGTGCCGCTGGAACAGGGCTGACCGCGGATCGGCAGGGAGCCGGTGGGGACCTGCAGGTGGCCGCCGCGCCGGCGGCAGCCAGCCGAGCACCGTCTTATGGTCGTCTCGGGTGGCGGCCCCGCAGGGGTTTCTCCGTCAGCGTGGCCTCGGTGCCGGGTTTCCGTCGGGGTGCTGGTGGATCCAGGACAGGCCGCCGAGGTCGAGGCGGTTGCGGGTCCGGGTGACGGCCACGTAGGCCAAGCGGGCCTCCGTGTCCTCGATGGGCCCAGGCAGGGGATGGCCGTTGCTGTCTTGAACGTCCGTGTCCTTGGGCGGGGTGAAGTCGTCGGCGATCCGCACGGTCTCCCACTCGCGGCCCTTGGCCCTGTGGGCAGTAGAGACGGTGACCTGGGCGCGGCCTTCGGGGCTGAGGTGGTCGACGGCGGCCAGGACCTCCTCGGTGCCGTGCTGGTCGATGAGGTCCACGAACGGTTTCAGGTCCCGGCCGGCGGGATCGTGCTCGGCGTACTCCTGCAACTCGCCCCAGGTAGGGAAGAGCACCAGTTCGGGATGCGGGGTCCGGCGGCCGTCCTTGAGATCTTGCGCGGCGGTGGCCAGGGTGCGCAGGCTGTGCCCTCCGCCGGCCAGGGCCACGGTCCGGCCTGCGGCCAGGTGTGCCATGACCTCGGTCATCGCGCCGATGTTGGTGCGGCACAGCACAGCGTCGGGGTCGGGGACCTCGCCGAGTTCGGTGTGGAGCGCCTGCGTTCCGGTCAGGCGGATCGGGGCGTCGGCGATGGCCAGCCACCGGTTGGCCTCGGTGGCCAGGCGGGGGCCGAAGCGGAAGGATTGTGACAAGGTCAGGGCGGTTCCGTTGAAGCCGGTCATGATGTCGCGCGCTCCCCGCCAGCCGTAGATGGCCTGGGCGGAGTCGCCGACCACAACGAGCTGGGCGTGCTCGCGCTGGGCGCAGAAGACCTGCTCCAGGACGGGGTTGGTGTCCTGGGCTTCGTCGAGCAGCAGGTAGTCGGCGTCGATGGTGGGGTCGGACAGCGCCCACAGTTTCAGGTAATGGTCGTGGTCGAAGCGGACCACCCCCTGCTCAGGGTGCTGGAGGTCGGCCCAGGCCTTGTGCGCGAAGGGCAGGAGCAGCTCGGTGAGCTCGGCGTGGAGGTCTTTGTCTTCCAGGCCTCGCAGGGGCGGGATGTGGTGGGCGGCCAGGGTGCGGTCGGCGGAGTGGCAGTAGCGGGCCACCGCGTGCAAGACCGTGTGGGACAGCGTTCTGGCGGTGATGTCCCGTTCCCCGATCCGGACGGTCTGGGTTAGGCCCAGGGCCGCTCCGGTGCGCCAGCCAGCCTGGCGGGGGGCGTTCAGGCGCGGGGCGTAGCGGTGGCCGATCGCGGCGTAGGCCAGGGCGTGGGCGGTTTTGCAGTGCACGGTGTGGGGGAAGCGGGTGGCGGCGTCGAGGGCGATGGCTTTGTTGAAGGCGATGTAGCGGCCGCGGCGTTGGGTGCGGGAGGCGAGGAGGAGCAGGGTGCTGGTTTTGCCGGTGCCGGCGCCGGCTTGCAGGGCGAGGTGGTCGCCGGCGTGGAAGCGGTCGGCGGCTGTGGTCTGTTCGTCGGTGGGGTTCAGCACGGGTTGCTCCGAGGGGTTCAAAGGGGGTGACGGCCTGGATGGTGTGGGGTGCGGGGGCACGACGTTCGGTTGTGTGCTCAAGGGGGCGGCGGATGCCGTGGCAGGGGGTCCGGCAGGTCGTGGCTGTTCGCTGCGACGGGAAGGTGGGGGTGGATGTGCTGGTGGTGCAGGAAGGGGTCGAAGGGTTCCCAGCCGGTCAGGGCGGCGTCGGCGGCGGAGGGTGTCGCGGCGTGAGCGGAGCAGCGTTGGGCGCGCCAGCGCAGTTGTTCGGCGTACGGCAGCTGGGTGAGGTCGTAGGCGGCCATCGCGGTGGGAAGGTTCGGGGCGCTCAGGTGCCCGGCGGTGGCGGGCGTGGGGATGAGGATCCAGGTGCCCGGTGTGGTGCGTGGTGCGAGCAGGGGCAGGGTGCAGCGGTGGCGGGTGCGGGTCTGGGCCACGCAGAGGATCTGGTCGATGGGTACGGGGGCGAGGTAGAGCAGGTGGAGGAGTTGGACCGTAGGGCGGCGGGAAGGGGCCGGCGTCGGTTCGGCGTCGGGCGGGTTCTGGTGCGGGGTGAAGCGGCCGGCGTCCATCAGGCGGCGAGTGTTCAGCGCCAGGTTCCGGCGGGCCGCTTGCAGGCCGGGGGTGCCGGGATCGGGGGTGGCGGGGCATAGGGAGTGGTGGTGGACGCGGCACCAGGGCGAGCCGTCCTGGGTCGGTCGGGCTACCCCGGACAGGACATGCCAGCGCTGGCCGTCCGGGACCAGGCGGGTGGGGAGTTCGCCGGGGTGCAGGGGCACGGGGCGGTCGTTGTCGCGGTAGTACCACTCGACGCGGTTACCGCATGCGGTGCAGTGGCCGGCCTGGCAGGAGCGCAGGAGTTTGGTGGGGCTGTCGGGGCTGACGCGCAGGGCGCGCGGGGGGCGGCGGTTCTTGGGGGTGCCGTCCCAGGCGAAGCCGTCAGCGGCGGGGTTGTTGGTGGCGCGCATGCGGGGACCGTCGCAGGCGACACGCCGTCACCGGGATGTCGGAGCCGCAAATGTCCCCCGGGAGGCGGCATTTCCCGCGCAGACGTTCGCTTATTGGTTCGTGCGTTCGCGTGCCGGTACCAGTTCGGGTGGCGGTGGCCAGCGCCGGCTCGGCGCCGCGCTCCCTCCGACCAGGCGTCAGGCGAGCGGTGGGGTGGGGGGTTCGTGGCCCGCGCACAAGGTCCCCAGGAGTTGGTCCAGGGGGGCGCCCAGGGCGTGGGCGAGGGCATGCCAGGTCTTGAGGCTGCCGATGGTGCGCCCTTGCTCGATCTCGATCAGAGTGCGTCGGGCCAGGCCGGTACGGGCGGCGAGCTCGTCGTAGGTCCATCCGCGCTCAGCCCGCAGCCGGGACAGCTCCAGGCGGAGTGCTCCGAGGTCGGGGTCGGGCGGGAAGATCGTCACCCGTCCATCCGACGGTGCAGACACTTGCCCTGTCAGTGCAGATCTCTGCCCTATTTCTCCCTCTGGGCACCCCGGGAGAGGGCAGGAGTCTGCACTACCGTGTGCCGCCGCGGCCCAACAGGGCCCTGCCGCCGACACCCGCAAGGCCAGGGCCGCCCTGGCCCGGCAGGAAGGAGAGGAACGCCCCATGGGGTCTGCCATCACCCGGCAGCCGGCCCGGTGCTGGGCTGTGCAACTGCGCGCGGCCCCTCCCGGCCTGGTGCTGAGCTGCCCGCAATGTGGGACTCAATCCCTCCCAGCCGGGGCAGGCGCCCACGCCGCCGTGCTGGCCCACTTGGCGCAGCACGCCCGCCGCAACCCGCTGGCTCCCCATCTGCGGACCTGCCAGTGCGGCGCCCAGAATTGCCCCTGGCACCCCCGCCAACGCGGCTGCGATGGATCGATCCTGCTCACCCTCACGCGCAACCGCGCGGGAAACACGTGGCGCCTGGCGGACCTTTGCCGGGCGTGCGCAACCACCACGACCTACTCCGCTGCCGTCCCCGAACCAACAAACGGCTCCCCCAGCGCAGCACCTACCCACTTCGACATAGACGACGGCAGCGGCGTCGAGGAACACACCTGCTGGGCGGACGGATTAGACCCCTGAGGTCCGTGCCCGGGGCCGGATGTCAATCTGCCCGGAGTCGCCAACCGCCGGCTCTACGAGCAGCAGTTGATCCGCTCACGGCGATGGCGACAGCCGCCACGATCGCCACCAGCGTCCAGGACAGCGTTGCGCCGTAGGTGCCGCCGAGCACCGGCTGGACCAGGAGGATATGGACCGTGGTCCCCGCCGCGCCTGCGGCTAGGAAGGGAACATCCAAAGAGCATAGGACAGTTCGATGAAAGATTCTGGTTCGATCGGTGAGAAGCGGTCAGAGCTGCGAGGGACTGGGAAAGTGTGCAAATTCCCCTCGCGGCCGTGCCAGGTCACCGATGCGACGACAAATGGGCGGCGGTCTGGGCCAGGACGGTGGTGCGGAATCGGCGCGACCGTCCTTGGCGGCCCGGTCGGCGGTGCGGCCCGGGCGCAGCAGCTGGCGGGCCAGTCCGCGGCCGGTGCCCATGGCACACCCCGCAGGAAGTCGTCGTCAAGGTGAGGACCCGGTCAGCCCGGTGCGCCACAGCGGCATCGTGCGCGAAGGTGCAATTTCACCGCGGTATCGAGTCTTCAGGCGACGCGGAAAGGGTCTGGCCCGAGCCACCCACGTGCCCGGGCCGCCTTTCGGCGGCCACCACCGAACCCGCAGATCGACAGCGCCCAGCCCCGTCACCACCGCGACCGAAGGAACCCTCACCACCATCCCCAACGAGTAACCGATACAGCACCCACGGCACGCGGCACTACCCGCCCTGGCGAGGGACGACCCCTTCCAGGTCCCTTTGGCGTCCACCCGACCGCATCACCGGCGCGCCGATACCTCCTGGCAGTTGTGGCGGAAAGTCTCGGAGGCCGTGGAGAAGACGGTCAGTCCCACCACGGTTGCATTTTGGCCGCGTTCGCGCAGCCCCATGCACGTCGGAGATGCCCGCGAAGGAGCTTGGCTACGACGGAGCCGCCGGGGGTAGTGGCCGAGCCCTTCGTCCCGACGGGCCGCAGCCTCGATGTCGCGGACCGGCACCGGTACCTGGTCAGCGCGGCAGAGGGATGCGAAGCGGTCCAGGCGCTGCCGGCCCTGCAGGCAATCCCTGGCAGTGATGGGTCAGACATCGCGGCTGGACCACTGCACCGTTCGCGGTTACGTCCGGGCCGGCAGCCTCGACACCTGCTGGCTCAAGCAGCCGGACGACTGCCTGTGCTAGACGAGACAGGCCCTTTCAGCATGCCCGCTGGCGGGAAGACGGTCACAACCTTCCCTCGATCCATCGCGAGCTGCGCGAGTGAGGACTCACCGTAGGCGTCCGGCGCCTACGGCTGCTTCCGCACCCTCGCGTCCTGCCTGCCGGCGCCGCCGCCGCCGGGGGGCAAGGTGGAGGCGGCTGCCCCCCGGGCAAGGTGGCGTTACTTTTGCACAAGGGCGGGATGGGCGATGGCACGCAGAAGGTCCTGTTGGTCCACCGTGAGGCCGGTGCCTGGGTCGGTGAGCCACTGCCGGTAGGTGCGGGTATCGCCCGGCCGGGCCAGGGGCTGGCCGCTGCGGTGGCGTTGGAGGGCTTGCTGGTAGTGGCGTTGCCAGGGCAGGGGCCACGGGGGGTTCCACCAGGGGTCGATCTGGTAGAGGGCGTCGAGGAGGTCGGTGAAGCCGCGCTGGTCGTCGCTGGCTGCGGGGTCGCTGTCGGTGGCACCGGTGAGGGCTTGCTTCTTGGCGCGTTGCCGCAGGTTGGTCAGTTCGCGGCCGAGTTTGCGGCCGTCGGGCGCCTGGTAGGTGGAGGCGACGGCCAGTCCCCCGTGGGCGCGGGCGTAGTCCTCGGCGTAGCTGAGGAGTTGTTCGCGGTTGGTCTGGCGGGGTTCCCAGACCATGCCGTAGGCGTCGAGGTAGTGGATTTGCCAGGGGGCGAGTTCGCCGGCGCGGCGGGCGGTGCGTTGCAGGTCGAGCCAGGTGGGGAGGTCGACGAGGTGGGGGGCGGTGCTGGGGGTGGTGCGGGTGGGGGCGAGATGGCCGTGGGTGTTGGCGTAGTCCGCCGCGGCGGACGCGCCGCGCATCCAGTCGGCGGTGACGCCGGGCGGGCGGGTGACGTGCAGGGTGATGACGTCGGCGATCTCGGTAGCGGTGAGGGGGACGCCATCGGGGGTGACGATCTCCGGCGCGGGGGCGGCGGGGTCGAAGGAGGGGGCGGCGGCCTGGTGGGGGCGGTCGGTGGTGGGCTGTACCTGCTGCTCCGCGGCGGGGTCCTGGGGGGCGGTGCTGGGCGGGGTGGTGTCGGGGTGGGGGGCGGGGGCCTTTTCGCCGAGGTGGGTGGTGGGCAGCCGGTCGCTGATGCGGCGGTCGTGGGCGCGCAGGGCCAGTAGGACGTCGTAGAGCGGCTGGTAGGTGCGGTGGTTGAGGAGGTCCTGGGGGTTTTCGCCGGGGGCGAGGTAGATGGGGACCAGGAGGGTGGCTTTGGAGCCATCGGGGCGGGGGCGCAGGGCGCGGCCGAGGGCTTGGACGATGCCGGTGACGTCGCGGCGGGGGGCGGCGAAGCAGAGGTCGACGCTGGTGGAGTCCCATCCTTCGATCAGGAGCCGGCAGTTGCAGACGATGGTGAGGAAGGAGGGGAGGTCGTCGTCGGTGCGGGGGGCGGGTGAGGCGAGGTTGGTGAGGATCTCGACGCGCTGGGGGTGGTTCATGTAGACGGTGTCGGCGCGGAAGGTGGGCGGGATCAGGGGGACGGTTCCGGTGGGGCCGTCGGTGGTGGTGGTGGTGTCGAGGTCGCCGGCGGCGGTGTGCAGGGCGCGGGTCAGGGCGTCGGCGTCGTCGATGCGGTGGTGGAAGGTGACCCATTTGCCGGTGCCGTAGCGGGCGGCGGTTTTGAACAGGGCGGTGGCCAGGCTGGTGAGGGCGATGGTGTCCTGGGCGGTGGCGCTGCGGGTGCGGCGCAGGTGGGTTTGCAGGCCGGGGTGGTCGACGGTGACCAGGACGATGCGGTAGTCGCAGACGAGGCCTTCGGCGATGGCCTGGCTCAGTTCCATGCGGTAGACCGTGGGGCCGAAGAGGTCCTCGTCGTCCATGGAGGCGGCCAGGACGGGTCCGCCGCGGGTGGGGTGCAGGCCTTCGGCGTAGGCGGGGTCAGTCTCCCAGATGCGGGGGGTGGCGGTGAAGTACAGGCGGCGCCGGGCGGGGACTTGGGCGTCGTCGTGGACGGCGCCCCACGCTTTGCTGGCGGATCCCGACGTGCGGTGGGCCTCGTCGCTGATGATCAGATCCCAGGGGGGCAGTGAGCCGGTGGCGTGGGCGGCGATGAGCGCGCCGGTGCCCTGCTCCCCTGGGTCCTCCTTGCGCCGGGTGTCCTCGTCCGTCTCCTCGGCATTGGTGGCGGGCTGGTCGGCGCCGCGCAGGGAGGCGTAGGTGGCGAAGACGGTGTAGGCGTCCTGGTCGTTGAGGCGGGCCGCCAGTTCACCGGGGTCGGTGGTGCGCGGGATGCCGAGTGCGTCGAGGTCGGGGCGCGGGCTGCACACGGCGAGCAGGGTGCCGTGGTGCTGGTTTTGTTCGCGCCAGACGCGGGCGCTTTGGACGAGGAGGTCCAAGGTGGGGACCAGGACCAGGACCCGGGTGGCGTGGCGGGTGCGGGTGAGGTCTTCGGCGATGCGGCAGGCGATGAGGGTCTTGCCGGTGCCGCACGGGGAGACCAGGGTGGCGCGGCCGCCGTCGCGCACTGCGCTGTAGCCGGCGTCGCGGGCGGTGCGCTGGTGGCGGCGCAGCTGGTGGCGGGCGGGGTGGGGCGGGGGTTCGGCAGTGGGGTGGGGCAGCATCGGGGTCCCTCGGCGGTCAGGGTGGGGGTCAGAGTTCGAAGGTGATGTGGACCAGGTCGCGCACCCAGACGTCCATGCCGGTGCCGTGGAGGCCGAAGTAGCGTGCGGCGACGCCTTGGCCGGCGATGTCCAGGGCGCCGTTTTCGTCGCCGGCGTCGCGGGCGGCGAGCAGGCGGCGGGTGTCGTGGGGGGTGAGGTCTTCGTTCAGGCGGCGTTCGCGGCCGTCGTCGCTGGTGCCGGCGGAGGCGGAGGCGAAGGAGAACGTGGCGGTGATGTTGCAGCGCAGGCCCCGGGTGCGCATCGCGTCGTCGGCGGTGCGGGCCAGGCGGGGGCGGAATTTGGCGCGGACGGCGTCGGCCAGGCGGGCGGCGAAGGCAGCCGGCGGATGGCGGCGCTGTCCGCGCAGGTAGCGGCGGACGGTTTCCGGGTGCACGCCCAGGAGGTCGGCCAGGCGGGCGGTCTTGCCGCCCAGCCGCCGGTGCAGGAAGGCGACCTGGGCCTGCGGGCTCTGGGGCATGCTGCGGGGGGTGGCAGTGCGCTGGAGGCGGTCGACGGCAGCGCGTTGGGCGGCCCACAGGGCGTCCAGGACGGGGGTGGTGGTCATTTACTTGCCGTCCCGTGCGGTGTCGGTGGCGCCGTCCTTGATCCGGCGGGCCGGGTTAATGTCCTGCGCGGCGGTGGCCACGTACCAGTCCATGGGCTGGCAGCCTTCCTGTTTGACGTGGCCGGGGTTGGGGCCTGCGGTGAACCCGGACCGGTGGCCGATCAGTCCCAGGATGCTGGGGTCGGCGCAGGCGTAGACGATGCAGTCGGTGTTGACGGCCAGGGGGTGGGCGCCGGTCGCCTGCAGGGTCGCGTGGATCTTGCGGTGCATGGTGGCGCGGGAGCGGGCGATGATCGCGGCGCGGATGTCGGGCCGCCACAGGGGCCGTTCCAGGGCCTTCCAGGGGGCGTGGGGGTCGCCGGAGCGGCGGCCGGGGTCATGCGGGCGTTCGCGGAGCTTGCCGATACCGCCCTTGACGGTGGACTTGATCGCGGCCAGCACCCACA
Source organism: Streptomyces sp. NPDC006733 (assembly GCF_040636125.1). NCBI lineage: Bacteria > Bacillati > Actinomycetota > Actinomycetes > Kitasatosporales > Streptomycetaceae > Streptomyces > Streptomyces sp. NPDC006733. The sequence goes on from NZ_JBEYJD010000059.1 coordinate 22,673, forward strand.
GGTCGGCGGCGTGCTCGGCCTGGAACCGGGGGTCCTTCATGGCGTCCATCGCCGCGAGGTAGGCGGCCGGGGTGAGGGGCCGGCCCGCGTCGTCGTGGACCGCGCCCAGCCGCTCCAGGGTGGTCAGGTAGGCGTCGTTGAGGCGTTGGTACCAGGGCTTGAGGTAAGCGCCCGCCCCGAACGGCGGCACGGGGCCGGCTGTGGGCCGGTGGGGGTCGATGACCGGCGGGTGCGCGCTCAGGCCCAGGGCCGCGGCCTGGGCCGGGGTGGGGCGCACCCACGCCTGCAGGGGGTGGGGGGTCAGGCCCAGTTCGGCGGCAAAGGCCAGGGTATGGGTGTCGTACCAGGCGGGCCCGGTGGGGCGGGTTCCGGTGGGCGTGAACGGGCTGGGCAGCCGCGGGTCGAGGTCCAGGCCGGACAGGTCGGCCAGCCAGCAGCCGGCGAGTTTCTTGTCGAAGCGGGGGTGCTCCAACAGGTAGGGGGCGCAGGTGCCCAGGTGAGTGCCGTTGGCGGCGGCGCCGAAGGCCATGTTGATGTCCAGGCCCACCACGTAGGGCAGGGCCCGTTCGGCGTCGGTGGGCATCCGCCACCAGCCCTGGGCCTCTTCCATCAGGACCTGGGCGGGGTCGCGTTCGTCGCGGCCGCGGGCCAGCGGGTGCTCGGGCGGGACCTCTGGTGGGGCCGCCTCGGTGGCCACGTGCAGGGCGCCATCCAGCCACTGGGGGCCGACCTCGCCGCTGGTCGGGTCGCGGAACGCGCGGGTGGGCGGGCGCAGGGCGGCCATGAGCTCCTGGCCGGTGCTGGCGGTGGAGCTGACCGGCGTCATGACCCGCTCGCTGTACGCGCTTAGGAAGCGAACCAGTTCGGCCACCGGCACGGCCGGGGAGCGGCTGTCCGGTGCGGCGGGCACCGGCCAGCCGCCGGTGGTCAGGGCCCCCCAGGGCAGGATGGCCAGTTGCACGGAGCGGCGTTTACCGGTGTTCGGCTGGTAGATCCGCGGCCAGGCGCTGAACCAGGGGCGGCCGCCGCGCAGCGGGAACTTCCACCCGTGCGCGCTGAGATCGCGGATGACCGGGTGGTCGGCGGGCAGGGCCCGCTCTTCGGGATCTTCGCGCGCGGGCAGGCCCAGCGCTTGGACCGCTTCGTCGGCCAGGACGATCAGCGGGTCGCCGTCCCGGCCGTGTGGCCTCAGGCGGGGGCTGCCGAAGGGCCGGTCGGCGGCCCACGCGACCAGTTCGGCCACCGTGGTGGCGGGACAGGGCAGGACGGCCCCGCTGGGCAGGTGGGCGCGGCCGGTGCCGTCCAGGACGGCGAACGGCCCGTACTCGAAACGCCCGACTGGGCTCTCCTGGTCCGGCAGCTGTTCCTCCGGCACATCGTCCTGCGCGGTCCCTGCACCCGCCCCACTCTGGGAGGAGGCCGCGGCGGCGGGGGCAGGGGCACCGTCCGCTGCCGCAGGGGCGGGGTGCGGCCGGGGGGCGAGGGCGGCGGGCCACGCGCCGGGCGGGGGTGAGGTCGGCGGGTCGGCCGGGGCAGGAGACGCAGCAGGCTCCGGGACGGTGGGGGCGGCAGCGGGCGGCCGCTGCCCGGCCGGCGAGGGGTCGTGCGGCGGCCGGGGTGCGTCCGGCGCAGGAACCGCGGTGTCCGCGGCCGGCGCGGGGGGTGGCAGTTGGGGGGTGTCGGTGGTGGTGGTGTCGTCGGCGAGCAGGCGCTGGGCGTAGTGCTCGGGCAGCGGCAGGAACCGGGCCCGGGTCCGGTCGCTGTGCAGGGCCACCGCGCTCAGCGGACCCAGGTCGCGGGCGGTGATGTCGACCCGCACCGCCTGGCCGAGGCGGGACAAGGTGAGAGTCACTTCCGCGTCCAGTTCCGCCAGCAGGGCCGGATCCGCGCTGTCCATCACCACCAGCACCGTCACTGTGCTCTGAGCGGCCAGCCGAGCCAGCTCTTGCACCGCCGCCGTCAGGGCCGGTCCGGACAGAGCGATATGCGGGGCATGCCGGTGCTGCAGGCGGTCGACGACGACCAGAGACAGCGGCTTGCCCCACTCGTGCCACGGTTCGCTCGCACTGTCGGTAATGGTCTGCGCGTCCAGGTCGGCGCCGTCATCAATGTACAGGGCGGCCTGGGACAGGTCGGCTTGCGCCTGACATGCGGCGTCGGCGTGCTCCCCCGTCAGGGTCCCGGCCCGCAGCGCCTGGTAGGACACGCCGGCGTGGCAGGCCACCACGCGGGCGACGACGTCTTCTCGGCGCAGACCCGCAGCGGCCGCGTACAACACGGTCCGGTCCTCCTCAAGGGCGGCCTGCCGGGCCGCGGCGATAGCCAGCAGGCTTCCGCCGACCCCGGGGGGCGAGGCCACCAGCACCAGGTGCCCGTCCGTAATACCGCGCACCGCCGCGTCCAGAGCGGGCAAGCCGAAGGACAGCGCCGGGCGGGACTCCTGCGCCGCCACTACCTCACCGGCCGCGACCAGTCGCGATCCCCCAGCCCTGGGGGCTTTACGCCGAGCGCGGGACGGTGTCACAGCAGCGGGTGTTGGGGCGGGGGTGTCCGGCAGGAGGACCGCGACCGGCTTGCCGTGCCGGGTCAGGACCTGCGGCCGACCCTGGGCTGCCTGCGCGACGTGGTCCCCCAGATGAGCGCGGGCCGAACTGACCGCCGTGTGCGACACCAGCCCCTCCTCCTCGGCAAGACCCTCCTCCAACCAGGCCAACGGGGCCAGCACCGCGGTATGCGGGTCACGGCTGATCCGCGTCCCGGCCCCCTTCAGTGCGTCGGCGACCAGCGAGGGCAGTATCCGTCGGGCCTCATGCACCCCCAACGATCGACCGACCCGTCGACCGGCAGACACATCCTTCGTTCCCGAGGTCCGCATGCCCACTCCCAGCCCGCACAACTTGTAACGTTAGAGGCCTCGTATCGTACCGCACCCCCTGGTCGCCAGCAGAGAAACCCTCCGCATTTATCGCCCACTTGGTGGTGGAGGCAAATATTTGTAATGCTAATACAGGCGGCGAGGGCCGAACCGCTCACCCTGGCCGACGCGACGCACCCCGGGCTCCCAGGGGTCGGTCTCGCCACCGGTTCGCCGTCCCGATCCGGTGGTGCTGGACCGTTTCGCTGGATGGGGCGGGGTCACAGCCAGGGCCGGGTTTGCTCGTTGCCAAGTGCACGGACAAGCAGGGAGAGCCCTTCGGCCCACACCGCTAGTGGATCATGACAAAGATGACGATGAGGAGGGCGATGAACCCCGCACCCCAAGCCAGGACGCGCTCGACGAGGCGCGGCGAAGGCAGCCAGATAGCCTGCACCCCGGTCGGGGTCGGAAAGACGTAGTACACCCGATGGGGATCCGCTGCGACCTCGACCCGGGCCAGCGCAAGGTGCCGTATGTTCGTGCTCCGGGCCACCTCATTCGGCCGTTCACCCCACACGCGGCCGATCGCCGCACGGTGAGTGGCATCAAGGTCCTCGGGCGGCTGGTCGTTGCCGGCGACCTGAGCGCTGCGCCACTGTCCTTGGCTGCGGGTGCGCTGTCGGACGACGAGCGGCAACGGTTTCTTGGGCAGAACGAGTGCTGCCTCCTGCGGGGTGTGGCTGATCGTGCCTTCGGTCCATGACGTGGTCCGGCCCTCGCCGCCGCACGCCGCGTGGTTGATCGTTCCCTTGCCCGTACAGTCCGCGCAGGTGATGACCTCGGTGCCGTTGCAGATGGGGCAGGTCAAGGTGCCTCGGCCGGTGCAGGTGGGGCAGGCTGCCTCCCGGGCACCGCATTGCGTGCAGGTGACCAGATCCCCGTCCGCGGGGAGGGCCGACGTTCGGGGAACGTGGCGGCGCCGGCCGGTACCGCGGCAGACACGGCAGGGGTCCGCCCCCCGGCACTGCAGGCACACGGTGCGGGGATCGCAGGAGAGCCGCCCGCGCCCTTTGCAGCGGGGGCATCCGACCTTGCCGTTGCCGCAGTCGCAGTGGCGCTCCCGCACAGACCCGCGCAGGACCAGGATGTGCTGTTGGGACGTGGCGGGGTCACGGGGCGGAGGGCACGGGTAGGCCGTCAGGTCCTGGTAGGTCGGATACGTCGACAGGTCCTTGGCGCCGTGGTGCGTCCGCTGCTGTTCCCGGCGGATCTCCACCGACCGGACGATGCGGCAGTCGAGGAGGGGACATCGGGCGATGGTGGCGGCCCCTGGTGTGTGGAGCTTTTGCAGGACACCACGCTGCGCAAGGCGTCGCTCGACCGCTTCGAGGATGTCGTCATCCGAGGGGGCGCCCGCCATGTCCGCTCTCCTGTGCGTTTGGTAATGCCTCGCAGGGGTCCGGTGGCGGCAAGACCACCAGCCACGCGGTGCGCCGAGCCATGCTACGGGCGCAACCAACCGGGGAGGGCCCCTCGCACCGGGATGGCTGACATGTATAGGGCACCCATCGGCTGCAGCCGTGCGCGGCACCCCGCCAGGACGACGTAGCCGGGCGCGGGGTGGGACCGGCATGCGCCAGCTCCGAACGCCGATGACTCCGTCATCCGCCTGGGTACGCAATGACCGTCCTGCGACGCCCCCGGCGGGGGAATAGTCCGACGCCGCAGACCGGCGTCCAGCGCACGTCCTCCTGCGCTGGCTGGGGCAATCGGGATCGTCGACGCCTTCGACGCCGACAGGGCGTAACGGGGGCCGCGCCCGGTCGTTAGAGGGTCGGTCAATGAAGTGCACAGCGGGGCCCCGGGGTCATGGTTCCGGGGTCCCGTGCTGATCGAACAGCCCTCACACCCGGCAGGATGCAGCTGGTGGCCAGCGCCCCACCCGGCGTCGCTCACGGGGTGGGCCGTCCCCCTGGGAGGCGAGCCGGTCTCTTTTGCAGCATCCCCAGGTGGGCTGGGTCCACGGTCGCCTCCACCGCCGCCCCACCCTGCGACATTACACAGCCGGGCAACTGGACACATGGCGGAGCCGGTGTCTGGCCGATCGTTGTCATCCGAGTCCCTGCAGGAATTGGGATGCCTCGTACCGGAGCTGGAAGGTATGGGCATGGTCGCCGTTCATCCAGTACAGGGTCATAGCGGAAAGAATGCTCTCTTTCACCCAGCGGGTGCGAGAGGGCGCACCAGCATTCTGGTCGAGGATCCAGGCTTCCACCTGCTGTGGCAGGCCAAAGGTCAGCCTGTAGGCGTCCGGGGCGTCCAGGGCGCGGATCTCCCATACATGGTGGGGTGCCGACTGCCTGAGCCGGCGCAGGCGGACCAGGTGTGTCGGTTGCTCGAGCGCGTAGTTGACGAAGGCGTACAGGTCGTCGGAGGCCAGGCCCAGGACGAACGGCGCGGCGGGAAATGCCAGGATCAGTCCCAGGGTGGAGCGGCTTTGCAGGCTTTGTGCCAGGGTGTCGAGAGGAATGGTGAGCGAGGCGTGGGAGACGACCGGTTCATCCCACAGGCCGAGAAGTGGCCGCCGCAGATAGTTCCGAATCTCGTTGGTGGCAGGGATGGCGTCCGCCGGCAACGCCTTCATCGCGGCGTGGACATCCTTTGCTGCCGTTCTCACCAAATTCCGTAGCTTTTTGAAGTCTGGGACCGACAGGTCGACCAGGGACAGCTGGTGTGCCAGCGCGAACTCTTGGGCGTCCTGGGTGAATCCGGAGGTAGAGAAGATCGCGTAGCTGTAGCGGTAGCGGGCCCTTGGCCAACGGGGGCCTGAGCTCGTGGCCACGGTGGTCACGACGTTTTCGTTCACGTCGTGCACGACTCCATGGCCGTTGCGGACGATGGAGAGTCCGACCTTGCGGTGTGTGAACTTCCCCTCGACGAACAGGCGTACCGGCAGCGAGAAGGGCGGGACGTACCGGAACTGCCCCAGGGTGTCTGCTTGATGCCACGCTCCACGGCCGCGCACCACCAGGCCATGGTTGCGTTCCTCCAGCACTTTCCACGGCGCCCTCTCCTGATCGTCCTGTGCGGTGAGGACTTCGTACCCACTGGACCGCAGCAGCCATGCCAGGACTTCTTCCAGGATGTATCCGCGCAGCACAGCCTCAGCGATCATGGTGACCGTGTTCCGGTAGGGCCCGCCGAGCGGCGCCGGACGCTGAGTGGCTGTCGCGCGCACCTCCTCGCGGCGGTGCCACGAAGCGGGTCGCGAAGGGAGCAGCAGGGCCGGGTGCCGCGGTACGGGGCCTCCGGGTGTTCGCGGGCTATGTCGCCTGCCGTTGAGGAATCGCGCACTGCGCAGCGGAACCGGGCATGCGTCGGCTTCACCTGGCGGAGGCGGCGGCCTTATGGGAGGTGCGGTTGCAGTTGTCGAGCTTGCTCTCCTACGGGGCCGGCGACACGTGCGGTTCGGCTGATCAGTATTGCTGCAGCGATGCGCTGGTTGTCCGTGCCGTCCAGCATTGCCGACCAAGAGACGCTGGTCCGGGTCGGGTCGAGGGCCTCGAGGGCGGCGTCGAGGATCTCGGGGGCGCAAGCGTCCGCCGCGTTGAGGAACTCCGTCAAGCCGTTGGCAGCGTGGAAGCTGTCGTTCGCCAGTGCGCTGGTGAGGTCTGGGCAGCTGCGGCGCAGCAGTTCCACAGCTACAGGCCTGTTCGTTGCGGCGAGGGATTGGATGGCGTCGGCCGCCCAGTCCCAGTGCGCCCCGCCGGACAGGTCCAGGGAGAGTGTTCCACCGCGCTGACCGACGGACACTGCAGTTTCCGGGGAGATCGCGATGGCCCAACTCGGCATGGTGGTGATGTCGTCTGCGTGGGCGGTGATCCAGCCGCGGCCCGGTTCTCGGGTGGTGCCGCAGCTGAGGGCCTGCGTGATGGATCGAAGTTCCGCCATGTTGTGCCAGAGCCCTTTGGTGCGGGCGTCCAGGGAGGTGAGAGCGATGTGGTCGGTGAGCGTGGCGTACGCGGCGGGGTCGTGGCTGTGGAGCCAGTGGGCCAGCAGGTCCAGGCTCTCCCACGAGCGAAGGTCGCCGTTGCTGACCGCATCAGCCGCGGTTTCCCACGTCGTCGCGGCAATGATGCGCTGCACAAGGATCGTGGCCTGTTCGACGAACCCACGCCGGGCCCCCTCCAGGGGGTGCGGCTCCTCGCCCCAGAAGGTCGCCAGGAAGAAGCCGAACAGGTCATTGACGGCTGGCCCGGGTGCCGCGGTCAGCGCGTGGCTGATGGCCGGAATGGTCTCGCCCATCATCTCGAAGTACAGATGGGTGTCCGCGGCGGCGCACCACATCGCGAATTCGGTGTAGCCGTGGAGGGAGTATTCGTCGAGGTCGTGGGCCGCGGCCAGCAGGGGTGCGCGGTCCAGCGCCTGCACGCATTGCTCCTTCCACACCTGGGGCACTGCCTGCCACAGCTCGCCCACCAGCTCGGCCCAGGAGTAGACGGATCCGGCGGTGAGTTCGGCGCTCAGGCGGTGAGCGAACTCACGAGGCGGGATCTGTCCTGCGGTGGTGGCCCAGGTGCCGCCGTCGCCTGTGTGGGAGCGCAGTGCGCTGGCGGCCCAGCGCAGCGCATAGGCCTCAGCTGAGGTGGCCTCGTTGATCCAACGAGCGATGGTGCTGTCGTGGGCCAGCACCTGGGTGCAGGCTTGTTCTCCCCACCAGGTGATGTTCCACAGGACCATCGCTGCTGCCGCTCGTTCCTCGCGGGGTGCGTGGATGCAGCGTTCCACCAGGGTGCAGGTCGTTGTCTCGTTCATGAGCACTTGCGGTCGTCTGTGCCGGAGCCGGTCGACTTGGCGGAGGTCGTCCAGCAGCCAGTGGATGCCTTGGAGGGCTGTGGCCGGATCGGTCAGCTGCTTGCGGAGAAGTTGCAGGAGCTGCTCGTCGGGTTGGGGGTCCGCGGTGAGGACGGCACGCAGCGCGTATGCGGCGAAACGCTGGTGGGTGGTGCGGATGCGTTCGCCGGGCAGCGTCAGGCGGCGTCCGGTGACGGCGGCCAGCGCGTCGTGGGCCCATCGTGGGGAACGGCCGAGATTCTCGGTGGCCAGGGCGAGCAGTGTCGCCTCGTCGATGCCGGCGTCGAGGGACAGCAGTTGCTGCGCGCTGAGGACCGCGAGCAGGAGGTCTGCTCGCTGGTGTTCGCGCAGAAAAGCGACTTCCTCCGCGGCGCGGCGTTCCCCTCCGGTCAGGACGAACATGAACTGCCATGGGCGGGTGGCGTGGCGTGCTTGGGTGAGCCGTTCGTCGATGGGCGTGGTGAAGGGCTTGTGGCCGAGGCGGTCGTCCAGCTGGGAGAGAACGGGTAGGAGGTCGTTTTGGTGGGCGCTGATGTGGTCCGCCAGGAGCCGAACAGCCCGGGCCGGCAGCAGGTGCACGGTGGCGGGGTCCGTCGAGGGGGTGTTCTCGTCGTCGGTGTGGACGAGCAGGATCTTCAGTCGGCTGGAGGCAAGGTGTTCCAGATCGGTGTGGACCTCGGGGCGCAGGGCTTGTGCGTCGTCGATGACAGCCACGGTGGGATAGCGCGGGTGGGCGAGGGCTTGAACGGTCGCGCGGGTGGCGACTGCGGCCTCGGCGAGTTCGACGACTTCCCAGCCGTCGCGGTTGAGCTGGCGTGCGGCCTGGAAAGCGGTGAGGGACTTGCCGCATCCGCTGGGGGCCTGTAGGCGGGCCAGGTTGGCGACGGTCAGCCGCTGGGCCACATCGTCGGCTTCGGGGGCTTGCGGGCAGGCTTCGGTGTCCTGGGAGGTGAGCCGGTAGCCGCGCAGGGCGGCCCCCAAGTCGCGCTGGATGGTGTAGTCGACCCAGCGCCAGCCGGGCAGTTCGGGCTCGGGGACCAGTTGGGATGCGAGGTCGGGCAAGGCGTCGTCGGCCGTGGCGGTGACGGCGAGTGGACCGGTGGCGGAGGGGCCGATGCGCACGACGGGCCAGTGCTGCCCCATGGGGCCGGTCAATTGGGTGACGACGTCCTCATCGCTTTCGGAGTAGCCGACGATGAGCAGAACGCGGGGGCGTTCGGTGAGCATGGTGCGTACCCGCTCGGCAAGGTCGGCCGGGACGCGGCCTGGCTCGTCGGGCAGGATCCATGGGGCCCCGGGATGGGCGGCGTCCCCGTGGGGTTTGACGAACTGGGCTGCAGCAGCCGGTAGCGCGGTGCCGTACTGGGCACCCCATGCGCGTTCGATGGCGGTGTCCCAGTTGAAGGAGACAGTGAGCTCGATCAGGCCCTGGTGCATCAGGCGTGCCATGGCCTGGTGTGCCGGTGAGGGCCGGCGCTGTCGGTCGAGTGCCTCGAACCCGTCCTGGAAGGAAGTGCGGGCATCGGCGTGCAGGCGCAGTTGCTGGTAGCCGTGGCTCAGTCTGTCCCGGTCGTTGCCGATCAGGTCTTTGGCTGGTGCGGGCGGCTGACCGATGGCGTCGGCTGTCGCGTGCAGTGCGGGCGGGCAGGCATCCAGGGCCTGCCAGAGCAAGGGGGTGAGTCCGGCGGTCATAGGATATCCGGCGAACGACATGCCAGCCCCGACGACGGCTACGGCTCCCCAGGGCCTGATCTGCGCCATGGCCGCTTGCAGCTGATGTTCGTAGTGCTGAGCGTCTGAGTGGTTCACTGTTGCCGCCAGAAGAGGTGACTCGCACGGGGCGCGGCGCCGACAGGCCGCAGGTTCAGGGTGCCACCTCACCCCCATTCTCGTCAACGTGACGACAATGACGGGCGCTCGACCTGCTCCTCGATCTCCAGCCCTCCCCTCAGCCGCAGGACGCCAGGCCGCCCGGTTCGCGTCCCGCAGCACCGTTGCGATCACAGCGCTGCTTCCCCGCGGAAGCAGCGCGCTGAAGTTCACAGCGCGCCGTCATGTGGTGGGAAGCTGATGCCATGCCCCCTATGCAGCCCTTCGCTCCCGACTGGGACCGCGTCGCAGTACAGCAATCCGAGCAGTGGAACTGGCTCGCGGTCGAGATAGCCGAGATCCGGCGCTGCGCCGACGTGGGTGATCAGGCACACGACCGGCTTGCGCTCATCCTCCTTGACCACCTGGCGGAGGTGGTGGTGGGCCGTGAGGTCAACGCTCAACTGGCCTTCCAGATCGCTGACAGTCGCGTCGAAGAGATGCGCGCGTTCCGCGACGGCGGCGGGGACCTCAGCGAGGAGCTGAACCGGCTGGTCGATGAGCATGTGGGGCCGGATCGTCGCCAGGCCATGGACGCTCACCTGCGCGAGAAGACCAAGTTTTTGATGCAGAGGGGCGTGCTGACAACCCCGGAGCGCGATGTGCTCGACCGTCTGCACCAGTACCGCAACACGGCGTACCACCGGGACACGCTGGAGCCGGACCTGATCTCCGATCTTGTCTTGGCGTACCGGGTGCTGGCCGACGAACTCATCGGCCGGCACCAACCCATCGCGTGGACGATGGCGTCTTCCGATCCGGCCCCTATCGTGACGCCCCAGCAGCTTCGGGGCCGGCTCACCGAAGGCGTGGACATCGACGGCAAGGCGATGGCCCACCGGTTCCGCGGTCACGCGGTGCAGCGCGTGCAGGCCGTTGCCGAAGCCGTCGCCACCGCACAGCAGTTGCTGGGTGTCCACAGCTCCGGGGAGGCGGACGCCTCCCTTCCCGATGATGAGATGGCCCGCATGCTGAAGGGTCTCTGCGAGGTGTCCAAGCACCTGCCGTCCTGGGCGAGACAGGCGGAGGGGCTCAAGACCAAGACCCTGTCGCTCACCGGGCTCATGATGCCGTTCATCCACCTGGACCGGGCATTGAGCCGCGTCGAGCCGTCCGTGCGGCGCCTCGACATGATCTCCGACTGGTTCGAGCAGCGTCAGGTCGACGAGCTGCGCGGCAGGTAGCAGGGGGCCCGCGACCGATGGGCAGCAGGCCCTCGCGTCGGGGCGAACGATCCGGCTGCCCCGCTGTCCGGTGCACGGCCCGCAACCCGTTTCTCGGCAAAGCCGCAGGGGTTGGTGAAAACCGGTGCGGATTCGATGGAGGCTGCGGTCTGCCCTGGGCTGTGCGGAGCCGCGTCGGGCCCCTGTGCGGTCCTGAGCGGGGCGCCTTCAGTTTCCTGGGTGTGTGAGGACGACCCGGGCGGCGGCCGCCTTCTCCGCGTCAGGAGCGATCTTGTACAGCTTCATGAGTTGGCTTGCGGCCACTACGTGACCGGACCGGGCGACCAGGGCGGCGTAGAACTGGGCGAGCGCCTCCTCCAAGGGCAGCCCGGCGTCGTCGCGAACCGCGAGGCCGCAGCGGAGCCCGGTCAGGATGAACGGGAGTGAGGACGTGTTGACCCACGGTTGGGTCAGGACCTGCCAGACCAGGGCCTTGAGGTTCTGGTTCGCTGCCCCGGGCACCGAGGCTCGGGCCAGGCCGGTGGAGGCGGCAGCCAGCCACTGGCTGATGTCGTGCGGGCGATGCTCGCTGATGTGGGAGACGCACTCCAGCACGAACGATGCCGCGGACTGCGGCTGCGTCCATGCCTGCGGGCGGGACAGGGCGTTTGCGACGGCTTTGGCCTGCCAGCCGTCAGCAAGGGCTGCGGCCTCGTAGAGGTTGGTGGAGAACTCGATGTCAACGTAGTGGTTGCGCAAGAGGTCGGCCTTGATGAGCAGGGCCTGGTGGGTGCTGAACTGGCCGACAGCGGTCGTGGCGTCCAGGAGGTCGAGGGTTCCGAAGGTGGGGATCTGCTCCGCACGGGCGATCGCGCGCAGGACCCGGTCGTCGCTCCACAGGACCAGCCCGTGCTCCTTGGCGTAGTCGGGGGCGGTGAGCCACTCTGTGCCGTGCGTGCCGGGAAGGGGGAAGCGTCGCAGTTCCGGACGGGGAACGCGGGCGACCGACCGGAGGACCTCCACGACACGTATCGACATGGAACGCAGCCACTGGACGTTGGCCGCTTCGTCGATGTGGGCCTGTGCCCGCTGTCCCGCCTCGTCCCAGCCCAGTGTCAGCTCCGACTGCAGCGCGAGGGACTCCTTCGCGTGCAGGGCGTCTTGGAACAGCTGGTCGGTGGTGACCACTTCCTCCAAGCTGCCGATCAGCCGCTCGGCATGGCCCGGATCCAGCAGCGCCAGGGTGTGGGCAGCGGTGGGATCGATAACCGTGCGCAGGGAGCGGGCTGTGGTCACCGCTTCGGCTCCCGCACCGGCGGTCTGGGCGTCGCCCGCATAGACGAATCCGGCCCCCCGGCGCAGGCTCAGCTCCGTGTAGCTGCGCCCGGCCACCCACGTGAGGGGGCCCAGGGGGAGGTCGCCGGCTGCGACCTTGCTCTGGACATCCTTGATGCTCTCGTGGGCCTGACGCAATTCCTCCGCAACGTTGACCAGCGGATCATCGCCGGGGCCCATTTTCACGGCGCGGAACTGGGAGCTGTCGGGAAACCGTTGCAGGTAGTCGGCGGTGGCTTCGTTGAGCTGGCGTGCGTCGTTTTCGGACCACCGCTCGGGGGTGCCGGCGGCACTCAGGTGCAGGGTAGCGATGAAGGCGCCGAGGAGTTCCTCGTCGTCGGGCCAGCGCTGCATCAGGGCCAGGGCTTGGCCGGTGAAGTTGGCTTCGCCGCAGTGCCTCGCCCCGAGCTTGACCCACACCAGGGCCTCGTGTCCGGTGCGGGGTTCGATCGGCGTGCCTTGGTAGGCAAGAACATTCCAGGCATCCTCGAACAGGCCGCGGGCTACATGGCAGCGGACCAGCGCCCACCGGGCGTTGTGGTCGTGCGGATCAAGGGCGAGCATGTTCCGCGCCGCGTCGGTGGCCCGGTCGGTGTTGCCTTCCGCCAGCTCCGCCTCAACCAGCAGCGCATACATCTCGCCTTGTGCAGCCCAACCGGGACCGGCCAGTGCCAGGGCCTCGCGCGCGCACGCTTTCGTCTGCCCGGGCAGGTCGGCATGCCGGTAGGCGTCTGCCGCCATGGCCATCAGGAAGGCGTCACGCCAATGCTCCGCGCCCGAGCGCAGCGTACGTGCCCGAAGCTCCCGTTCGCCGCTGATCTGGTACCGCTGTGCCAGTGCTATCACGATGATGCGACTCTTGGTGACGTTGGCGCGCAGCACGGAGAGGTCGCCGGTGGAGCTGGCGGTCAGTGCCCGGGTAATGAGTCTGATCTCGGCGACCAACTCAGGATGGGCGCCGTCGAGGCGGTCCAGGTCGGCCGGTTGCGTCCCGCACTGCGCCATTCCCATCGCGGCCTGGAGTTGTTCCTGTTCGGTGGTGGCCGCGTCCCACACGGCGCGCCAGGCGGATTGGACCTGCGGGGTCCCGATCTGGCCGCCGGCTTCCCGCTCCAGGAGCATGGCAGTGATCTGTGCACGGACGTAGGCGCTCTCGACCTGGCTCTGCAGGCGCTGAGCCTGCTCCACCCGGCCGGTGAGCGCGGCAAGCGCTGCCCGGTGTTCGATCAGGCGGGCGTCGCTCGCCTCGCGGGCGAGTGCCTGGCCCTCGGGCTGTTCCTGTGTCAGGCCCCAGGCTATGGCGGCGTCGCCGCACAGCTGCGCTGCCCGTACCGCCACCACGGTGGGTCCCACGCTGTCACCGAACCAGGTCCGGCGGCCGTCGCGGGCTTTGATCGCCAGGGTGAGGGCGTTGCGCGCGTCCGCGAGCCGGTGCTCGCTCCGGCCGCGGACGGCACGGTCCAGGAGGATGAGAGCGGACAGGTACTGGATGCCGGACAGGGTGTCGTCCGGGTCCGCGGCACGCAGCCGGGCCAGGGCGGCGGCGTCCTGGCCCGTGCTGGTGAGGGCATGGGCTTCCAGGCCGGCTTTGAATGCCCGGGCAGTTGGGGTTGCCGGCGCCCAGGATGCGAGATGGCCCAGGGCTTTCTTCCAGTCGCTGTCGAGCAATGTCAGCGTTCCGAGCAGGAGAGGTGAGCTGGGATGGTTGTTCGTGACGAGAAAGTCGCGCGCATCCTGGTCCGATCCGGCCGCGCTGAGCTGCTGTGCTGCGCGCGCGACCCACAAGTCCCGCGGGAAGCCGCCATCATCGATGCAACGCTGGAAGAACGTGACCGAAGCCTGGTGGGCCTCGTAGTCCGCGGCGAGTTGGGCCAGCCAGGCGAACGCCTGCGGGGGCGCCTTCTCCATCCACCTCGGAAACCGGTCGGCCCACTGCCTCAAGAGGGCCTCGCGCTCGGTCGGGCAGCTCTGCAAGAGCCCGACTGCCTGCTCCACGGCCGGCCACGCTCCCGTCAGGGCCTGTGCCTCTTCCTGTGCCCGAAGGTTCAAGGTCTGCAGCCCCGCCTGGAAGTCTGTCCGTGCATCCAGACGGTGGAGGATTTCGTGCCCGCTGCTGGCAATCTCCTCGAGCACCGCTACCAGTTCGTCGCGCAGGGCAGTGCACATGCCCAGCAGGTGTTCCTCGCTGAGATCCCGCAGGCCCGCCAGTGCGTCCTGGCCCTCAGCCTCACGGTCGTGTTTCCATCCCTCAAGCAATTCGACTGGGTAGAGGGCCCTGTTGGGGCCGTCGACCGTCTTGTGGTGAGGAGTGCACAGCAGCATCAGGTTGACGAAGCTGTTGCGCTGCTTGACCGTCCAGGCCGGGTCGAACCGGGGGCCACCGCTCTCGAAGGCGCGGATGTGGGCGATCTCCAGGTTGAGCATCGGCTCAGCACCGACCATCCGGATGACCGGCTCACCACAACCGGGCCAATAGCACGCGCCGCGGGCCAACGTCATCAGCCCGGCGATCGTCGCGTTGGTGTAGCTACGACGCGGTTGCGAAGTCATAGACGCCCCCACTCTCAACAAGGCGGCCAATCTATCGGCCAGCGCTGACAGCACATCCGTGCACAGGGCGACAGGCCGTGAGGGCTGTCAACTCGCAGTGCCGGCAGATGCTCAGTTGTTCCAGCGCCTCGCGGGCGCGGGGGCCTACGGGCCGGGGATGCCGTCGAAGACGGTGGGGTCAAGCCTGTCCAACACCAGCAGGACCCTCGCGCGCGTGACCAGCCGGGTTTTCTGTCGGCGGGGCGGTGAACATTCCTGGCGGCGCCGGGACGAGGTTCTCGGCAGGTGGTTCCAGCTGCTATCGCAAGAGCTCCGCGAGCTCCTGCGCGCGCTGGATGGCTGGCTCCCATCCGAGGTGGCCGAAGGGCCTCCAGCACTTTCCGCAGGCCCGTCGTGCAGGCAGCGCCGCTCAGCAGCAGGCTTCTATGCCGGACCAGGTAGTCGTCGACGATCTCGAGTACCTCCATGAGGCCTTCGCCTTCGCGTGCGTAGTCTTCTGCTGCGGTGACTGCTGAGGCGACGCTGCGGAAGATTGCACGTGGTTGGACGGCGCGCAGATACGTTGCTTCGTCCAACGTGGTTGGCGCTGTCGGGCTCGGCCGACACGCAGCCCAGGGCAGGTGGCGAGCGCCCAAACGATCGCGTGAATGGGTCCGGGGCGCAGCGGCGCGGTCGTCGGCGAAATGGTTTCGGCTTAGCGATAGCGGCAGTTGCTCAGTGTTCCGGGCCACGAAAACGTCGATCGCGCCGGGGCGCGAAGGCTCGCAGCGCTGGCCCCGGTTGTCGGCCGGGAGGGTGATCGAGCATCACGGGCCGGCACGTCATTGCCGCGCGAAGTGCTCCATCGGCCCCAGGCGCCTTTCGTGCGGCACGCGGTCCCAACTGTTGCCCGGTCATCCACAGGTTGACGACTGCGGGCCTCTATGCTGCCGTCGCCGGGGTCCATGCTCGGGCCATAGTTGGGGCAGGTCACCAGACCTGCCGCTCTATAGTCCGCTGTCGATTGCCAGGCCGAGGGATAGCAGAAGTCTAGCCTGCCCGTATCTCCCAGACCTCGCCATCTTGACTCCGCGTTCCACGAGAGCGACAACCTCCTCGTCGATAGGAACTATGTCGTCTTGTTCTCGACGAGGAACAACAACGTTACCCGCGGCATCCCTCGGGAGCATCTTCAAGGCGTTTTCAGCCTCGAAGTATCCTCCGATGTATGCCATCTTGAAACATAGCTCTGCCCTGTAGAGAAAGCCTTGTCTTTCATAGGAGCGGCCGGCCTTCATCAAAGTTTCAGGGTATTGGGAATGACTGATAACCCATTCCTCTAGCGACCCCTCCACTGCATCATTGGGCAGCGGGTATTTTTCGCTGGCCTCCTTGAAGTGCAACAGGCGCATCACGTCGTTCATTTCGCTATCGGACACATTGTTCCCGATGGCGGCTATTGTAGGGTCACCCAGAGAGGACCGTTCGATGAGTTCTTGCTCCCACCGCTCTCCGTCGGGCTGGATTTCGATGGGTTCCCACCGATCGCTCTCACTGTCGCAAAACAGCAAGAAGGAATCCAACTGAGGTTGCGGTTGATCGGCCCAGGGCCGGAGGGGGGCACCGTGCTGCGTCGCCGAAGGATTCGCGGCCGAAAGGTGGCTGTCTGCTTCCTCGGACACGGCACGCGCAGCAGCATGCCTTGGCCGGCGGACGAGCGGCATTGCCGTAGACGGCGGTTCAGATACGGCTGCATCGGCCTGTTCTTCGAAGTGCGACCTGGCCACTATGGGAATCAGATCCCGTGCGTACTGATGGAGCGTTCTGATGGGCACTCTCTGTACGGCGCTCGCCGAAGGATGGGCGGGCCTGTCCACGAAAGACAGGTACGGATTCTCATAGAACGCCGAGTCACTCGTCACCGCGATCCTCCCCGGTTGCCTTTCGTTTGTACCTGTAGAGCACGCCTTCCACTGTACTATCTGTCACGCCCAGAAGGTGTGCAATTTCAGGAATCGTATAGTCTTCCGATCGCAAATAGAGAATACGTTGGAGCCGTCGGTCCATATCTTTCATTCGGAAGGCAATCATGTCCCGCTGCACGGATATGACTTCTGGATCCTGTCCCATGCGTGGATTCGGAACGTCTTCCATTGGCACACATTTATTGCTGGCGAGCCCTGAAGCCCGGTACGCGTCGGCGAACTTGAACTTGCAGCCGCCGATGAACCATGTGCGCAGGCTTGCCCTAGCCGGGTCCCAAGTTCCTTCCAGGATCTGCTTCTTGAAGGCCATCACCGCGTCGGTCACCGTGGTGGCGCGCAAGTCAATCGCTTGCGTCTCGCTCCAGTTGCATACCCCGCCGCCGGGGACACGATCCCAGATCACGCCAGAGTTCATCCAGGCGGTTAATACTCCCAGCCCATACCGCATGAGTCTCTCGACGACGGCACGGCCCAGTTCGCCATCGAAGCCATCCTTGCGTAGACGCTCCGCGAGCTGGAGATCCGTCCAACCGTCCAGGACGGGGGCTGCGGCCGGCCGCCTTGACCGATTTTGAGCGTTCGGACGTGGTGGCGGTGTCTCAAGTCCCGGCGGTGCCACGGAACTCGCCGAGGCTGAAGCTATCTGCGCAAACGCCATGTCGCCTTCGCCGAGATCCGAAGGATCGCGACCGCCGGGAGGAGA
Organism: Streptomyces sp. NPDC006733; assembly: GCF_040636125.1. Lineage (NCBI taxonomy): Bacteria > Bacillati > Actinomycetota > Actinomycetes > Kitasatosporales > Streptomycetaceae > Streptomyces > Streptomyces sp. NPDC006733. The sequence continues at coordinate 39,968 of NZ_JBEYJD010000059.1, forward strand.
GGCCGCACACTCCTCCGTTCTGTGACCCTCATGGTTCGAGACCACGCGCGACCTCCTGAGGCGCATCAGCTGTTGTGGGTGACGACGTCTCCTTGTAGGGCGTGGATGCGCCCCTCCCCTCGCGTGGGCGACAACTTTCTTTTTTTACTTCCTGCGAGGGGGAGCGGCCCTCTGGTGCCTAAGAGTTGGCAAGTTCCGATCGACATCGACATGGAGTTACCGTGAGCCAGAACGACCCTCAGGCAAACGGCTCTGCAGGGGAACCGGCCCTGCCGGCGCCGCAAGGCCCCGAGGCCCCTCTAATGGATCTTCGAGCCGCCGTGATCCTTCTTCTGGGATGTTGGGTAGGGATAGCTGCCGGGTTCCTGACCTGGGCAAGCCATCAGCCCCTGCCCGCCGCAGTCCTCGCAGCAGGCGTCGGATTCGCCGGCGGCGTGGTCTTCTTCGGGAAGCTCATCCGCTAACAAATCGCCTTCCGTGCCACTGCGCCGGCACGGAGTGTTGGTTCCCTGGGAGGCCGACGGCGTCTGGCTTCCGGCGGGAGCAAGGGCGTGAAGTGGAGAGGCCACGTGATCCTCGTGGTTGAGCGGACCGGCCCTGCAGCGGGAGCCGGCGGAGGATCCCCGGTTGCTGGGGTGCAGCTGACGGGCGTCGACCGCTGATGGCAGCCGGCCGTGCACGCGTAGCGAATGTGCGCGGCGCGGCGTATCAGGGACCGCCAACTTCTGGGCCTCGGCGAGGACCGCGGCCATGAGCAGCTCACCTCCTGCCAGTCGTCCCGGAGCCAACACCAGCGCTGCACGCGCGGGAAGCGCGATGAGGACGTGAGGGCGCCTGGGACTAGTACTCCAGCCGTACTTCGTGGCTTGACCTGGGGAAACGTCGAGCGGTGGGAGTACTAGGGGCAGGACAACACGTAGGCTGCCGCCGATACGGCGCTACTGCTCTTCTCCATCCCCGTGACGCGGCCATCATCGCGGCGTTCCTGTGCGCCTGCGTCCACCGCCCCGCGGGCACTGACATCGGCCTCTACGGCCGCATGTCAGGGACACGACTCTCCCGATCAGAACCTCCACCCATCCCGTCGAAGGCACATCGCCTGCACAAGGTGAGGCGCAACCGCCAGGACGCCGTGGGCCACCGCGGGAGCGGAGACCTCATCCGATGGGGCCTTCGCCTTCCGCCCTCACGCCCCTTGCGTAGCGCCCCAGGGCGAATTCCGGACATATTTGTCCGAGCCCGCGCGTCATCCTCAACCCACCCCTGACGATGTCGGGATGTCGATGCCGCGCACTGCCCCTATAGCTATGACAGCCACAATTCTGCTTCTGGCGGGCTGCGGAGCGGGAACCCATTCGCCCGCTGCTCAGGGAGCACGGCTAACCAAAGCAGCCGGCGTCAGCAGCATCACGGTCATCTGCGTCAAGGGCTTGTGGGATGACACCAGACCGATCGGCACCAAGGTGAGCACGCCACCGGCTCCCGGCGAGCGTGGGCAGCGAGGGCTAGTTCAGATCACTCTTACCGGCCCACAACTGGTCGCTTATCTGAAGGAGCTTGATGCTAACGCCCACCCGGGGTGGGCTAGTGGCGGCAGGGACAACAAGGCGGAGTCGACGCGCGTGTATGACGCACTGTCACAAGCCGTGGACAAGATCACTGCCGTTCGGACCAGCAGTGATCCCGCCCCGGAGGTCATCATCGATGACACCATCCCTACCACCGCCCCCTGAGCGGTGGCCCCTGCCCGCGAAAGGCCCGGCGAGCGGCAGAGCTGGCTGCGGACGCTGGCTTCCCTCGACAGTCTGCCCGTCGGGTACCGCTCCGATCTGGGCTGTCTGCTGCTCGACGCCCTGGCGACCGTCACCGAGGCCCAGCCCGGCACCACGGTGTGGCGGATGCGTACCTTCGGCGCCGGCCCCGATCACGACCAGCTCGGCTTCGCCGTCTGCTCCGCCCTGACCGACCGCACCCCCGCGCCGCGTTCTCCGCATGGCTCCGGCTACGCCACCACGAACCCAGCGAGAGCACAGACCTCACACATCTCACGTCGGTGGGTGTATTGCTCACGCCACGTACCGACGGGCACCGGGACACCACCGTGCACGCCAGAAAGAAAGCACCTCGACACCGCAGGCCGTCGGCTGCTGCTCTATGATCCTTTCTCCTTAGATGTGCTCGTCGAGGGTCTCCTACCAGTCGAGCCCGGCAGCTTCTTCACAGCAGGGGTGCGATGAATACGCAGCAGCGGGGCGCCAGTATAAGAATCTTCCTTATCGATGGGACGCCTCAGGGGATGCGCTTGGTGGAGCGCATCGGCTGGACAGGGTGCTGCTTGGGTTTCTCGCGCGCCGACTGGGACCGGGCCCGCAAGCGTGAGGAGTTGCAGCACTCTGGTGTCTACGTCCTTGTGGGAGCAGATCCGCAGGGCGTGCGGCCTGTCAGGATCTACATCGGTGAGGGGGAGGAAGTACGGACCCGTCTCGACTCTCACGTCACGAAGAAGGATTTTTGGTCCACTGCCTTCGTCTTGTCCACGAAGGATGATTCGCTGAACAAGGCACACATCAGGTACCTGGAAGCGCGTCTGATCGCCATGGCTCAGGCCGCGCAGATCGCGGCGGTCGAGAACGCGACCAACCCGGCCACGCTGGGCCGACTGTCCGAGCCGGAGACCGCGGACATGGAGTCCTATCTTGACGAGGCGCTGACGTTGCTTCCCCTCATGGGAGTCACGGCCTTCGAGATCTACGATGCACCCGAAGCATCTGCGGCAGCGCCAGTGACGAAGAACGATCAGGCGGCGATCGCCGGTAAACGTTACTGGTTGAAAACGCAGCACACCGAAGCTGAGGGATTCAGCGACTCTCGGGGGTTCGCAGTCCTGGTGGGCGCCCTGGCTCGCAGGGAGACCAAGGTGATGGTCCCGGGATACGAACGAGTCCGCAAGGAGCTCATCGCGGAAGGCATCCTGACGGGCGAGAACGAGAGCCAGTATCGGCTGTCCAGGACATACATCTTCGACAGCCCGTCGAGTGCCGCCAGCGTCCTCGCCGGCGGCAGCAAAAACGGCAGAACAGAGTGGAAGGACGACCGGGGGAAGTCCATCAAGGACAACGAGGAAGCCACGGCCGCGTCGCCTGTTTGAGCCCGATGGGCAGTCGTTGAGCGGCCGGGGCCACCGGCAAATCTTCCTCGTAGGGGACGGGGGTGGGTCGCTTCCCGATCCGCCCGCGTCCTACGGCGTCGCGCGCCCGGCCGAAGTATCGAACTACGGCGCTCTGCGGTGAACTGGCCGAACAACTGTTGCACAGTGCGGCAGTTGCTCATACGGGCGGCGACTGCGGGAGAAGGCGACAAAGCTCGGCGGGGTCCGCGCCTGCACCTGCGCCTGCACCAGTATAGGCGCCGGCTCGTGACCTGGCAGCGGACCGGTCCCCTTGGGCTGGCCTTCCCAGACCGCCCGAACCAGGCCGGACGCCGCTCTCGTTACGGTCAGGCGTAGCGACAGTCCGCATATGCTCCCAGCGCGTACCTCACCAAATACCAGGCGAGGCGCGGGCGCTGCAGCCCAGTATGTCGTGCTGGTGGACGGCCGGGCCGGCTGCGCGATGCTAGCCGCAGTGCCGCAGGCCCGTGACGTATTCACCGCCCCGGGTTGGCCCTCCGCACCCACCATCTGGTCTGCGGGATCAAACGGGCCTTCCTGTGCAAGGAAGGCCTCACCGCACCGGTTCGGTGGTGCGCGCACCAACCCACTCGGGAAGATCGGCAGCGGGGCGCCGAGCCGCCGGTGTCGGCCCGGCGGCGGTCGTGCTCCGCGGCGGCTCCTGGTCATCTGGGCATCCACGACGTGAGCAGCGCGAGCGCTGCGATACCCGTGGCGAACATGATGAAGAAGGCCAGGAGGGCCTCCCTCATGGCGAGGGGCAGGCTGGCCCCGTCCAGGCGCTGCAGTAGCCCCGCCAGTGCGGCCAGGAGCGCGGCGCACAAGAGGGTGACGGCCAGGGCGAGGAAGGCCACGATGAGGGCAAGAGACATGCGTTCTCCTTGAGCTGGGGCGGGGTCACGCCGTGTGCGTGCCGTGATGCCCCTACGGTGCCGACAGCGCCTGGTGTCCGTCACGCCCGTCGGACACCCCGGTGCCTGGGCCGTAAAATGTGCAGTTCAGCGGGGCTGTGCGTGGGACAGCGTGTCCGACGGTGCGCGGGGCTGGTTTTGCTGGAGCGAGGCAGGAAGGGCGTCGGGCCTGTGGCGTTGCGCGGGGAGGGGTCGGTAGAGCCGGAGGAGTACTTCCGCACGCTGCTGCTCACGCTGGGAGAGTTGCGGGGCCTGGTGGAGGTGTCCTGGCGGAAGCTGGCGGCGCGGGTCGGTGTGCCGCGGACCACCTTGGAGTCCTGGCTGCGGGACGGGAAGGTTCCCGATGAGGTCGATGCGGTGAAGAGGACGGCCGGCCTGTTGCTGGCTGCGGCACGTCAGCATTCCGGTGCGTCAACCGCCGCTCACGTGGCCCGCCTTGATCAGGTCGATTGGTCGTCGGCGCACGCGGCGGTCCAGGCCGTGCGCGGTGAGTCCCGCGGCCGGTCGGCCCGTACCGGGCGGGCTCGGCGGGGCCGGCCGCAGCCGGTCGGTGCGCCCGCGGAGCAGGGATCGCCGGTGCACCGTGCGGTGTCCTCGTGGAGCGCCCGCCAGTTGCGCGTGCACGCCGCAGTGCCGGGCGAACGATGCGCTGGCGGGCAGGATGATTTCGTACTGCCCGCCTACGTGCCGCGGGGGCACGATGTCGCGGTCCGTGACCGGCTGCGGCATCTTGCGGACGACGGCAAGGCCGAGTTGCTGGTGTTGCGGGGCGGGTCTTGTACCGGTAAGACCCGCACCGCGTACGAGGCGGTGCGGGAGGTGGTTTTCACCTGGCCACTGGCGTATCCGAAAACGGCCCAGGATCTGGTGGAGTTGCTGGCCGGCTCCACCGTGGCGGCACGGACGGTGGTGTGGCTGGACGATCTGCACCGGCTGCTGGCCGAGCCTGCCGGTGAACAGGCGGCAGCCCTGCTGCGGGATCTGCTGGAGCGGCCGGGGCCGGTGGCAGTGGTGGCGACGATCTGGCCGGAGAGTCACCGGGCTTTGGTGGCGACGCCCGGGAACGGGCAGGCAGATCGCCATGGTCAGGCCCGCGCTCTGCTCCACAGCGGCTGGACGGTGGACGTGCCCGAGTCGTTCGCCGGCCAGGAGTGGCGGGAGTTTGTGCAGCGGGCCGCCTCGGACCCGTCGTTGACAGCGGTGGCGGTCGCCGCCGGCAGAGCGGGGGCGGTGACCCAGACTCTGGCCGCGGGGCCGGAGTTGCTGGAGCACTGGCAGCAGGCGCCGCACGCCTGCAGCAAGGCTTTGCTCACCGCGGCCATCGATGCGCGGCGCCTTGGTGTGCGCACACCGCTTCGGGAGGTCTTCCTGCAGCAGGCAGTCGCTGGATATCTCACACCACGCGAGCGGGCCGAGGCGGAGCCCGACTGGTTCGAGCAGGCGATGGCGTATGCGCGCCGGCCGATCAAGCAGGTCACCAGTGCCCTGTTGCCGGTGCCCCATCCCACGGGGATGGGTCCGCTGCCGGGCGTGGTCGAGGTGGCGGACTATCTCGAGCAGCATGCCGGAGCCCAGCGCTGGGACCAGGTGCCGCCTGCCACGTTCTGGGATGCCGCGCGCCAGCACCTGGGCAGCGGCGACGATCTTGAGCGGTTGGCGCTGCACGCCTTCTCCCGCAGCCGCTACCGGATCTCCCGCGAGCTGTACCTGCGAGCTGCGACGCAGGGCAGCACGGATGCCGTAGAGGGCATGTGCTTCAGCTACTGCGAGACCGGCCGGGTTTTGACCGCGCAGGGCCGCGACGAGCTCGCCGCGCTGGCACGCGCGGCAGACGATGGCGGCTACAGCCTGTGGTTCGTCGGCTCGACCTTGGCCAGCATCGGCCCAGAGGAACAGGACCAGCAGATGTGCGTCCTGGCCGCCGAACTTCTGGCCGACTCCTACGCAGCGGGATACCGGGACGCCGCGTTCTCCCTGGCTGAGCTGTGGGAAAGCACGGGTTTGTCCGTCGAGGCGGCCCAGCTCACTGCGCACGCGCGTCAGAGCGAGGTCGAGCCTGCCCCGGAGCTTGGGGAGGGACCTGGGCTCGTGCAGAGCATCCGGGAGGTACTGGAGCGCACGACCGGCCCGCAGGAGGAGGGGGCAGCGAAGGTGATTGCCTCCCCAGACGAGATCCGCCGGTTGGCACGCCGCCCCGTTCGCGAACCGTCACTGCTACCGCTGCGCTGGCAGACCCGCCTGCCCGACCACGGATACGCGGATCTCACCGAACAGCTGCTGTCCGCCGTGATCGACAGCGGCTCGCAGGTCGCCGTCTTCGACCTCGAACGGTCTCTGGCGGCCCAAGGACGAGATGAGGCTGCGGCATCCGTGCTGATGACGGCGGCCGAGGAAGGAAACGACCAGGCTGTCGCCGAGCTGGTCTCCCGCTGGTGTACGAGCCGGCCCCAAAAGGCGGAAGATCTGCTGGCGCGGTGCCGGCACAGCGGGCGGTTCCAGGCCATGGTGTCCGCCCTGCGTCCGTTGCTGACGCGGCCCCAACCTGCCGTACGACGTCTGGCCGAGGCGCACCTTGGCCAACTTGCCGATGATGGGTATGGCGGGGCACAGATGGCGTTGGCCCTATGGCGCCTTGATCAATGGCAGCAGACCAACCCAAAAGCTGGGTCTGCGGTGCCGCCGGAGATCCTGAACCTCTTGCAGAAGGCTTGTGCCCACCGGACCGAGGCGCGCCGGCTCCTGGGACAGCATGCGCTGATCACCGGCGATACGACGAAGGCCGAGTCCTTTTTTCGCGACGCCATCGACGGCGGCGACTACACCGTACTGACCGAGCTCGCTCAGCTCCTGCATCCGAGCTTCCCCGGCGGGGAGGCGCAGCTGGTGCGCTGCGGCCTAGAAGCGGACGGCTCCAGCAGCCCGCCCTGGTAGCCGCTTCGAGCGGCACCGCGCGAGCTGGCCTGCGATCGGCGCTGCGGCTCTTTGCTCGCAGGTGGCGTAGACCGTACCCCGGAAGGCGAGGACTGGGCGCTCATGTGTTGCCGCCGGGCGGGGGGGTCGCACGGCGCATGGTGTTCTCGACAAGGTCCTCGACGTGCCGTCGCTGGGTGAGGCCGCGCTGCCGGTGCTGCGCGATGACGGCCGCTGCATGATGTCGCCCAGGCGCCACTGCAGGTAGAGCCCTGCGCACCGGACCGTCTGCAAGCACTTCCCGAGCCAGCCCCTTTTGATGGCATCGGGCAGCAGCTGGACAACCTACACACCCAGCAGTTGGCTGGCCCTGTGACCTCGCCGAAGATGTCAATCGGGTTGCAGGCAGCACCTGGCCGGGGTGCTGTCAGCGTGGTAGAACGCACTCGGTCGCAGCACTCAAGCCTATTGCCCATCCCCCGTGGTCAGGAGCTCCTGGATCGGGGCCACCGCACGTCAGGCGCCCGTGCAGCGCCACCCGTCAGATGTCGTTGAAGTAGGAACGCGTATCGAGGATGAACGTGCTTCGCGCTGCGGCGAATTGGCTGACCACCCAGGTAAAGGGCTGCTGATCGTGCTCCGTCACGTAGACCAGACGGTCCTCGTCGAAGTCCGTGCTGCGCCCTTGAAGCTGGAGCAGGTCGCCCAGGTCGGCCAGTCTGGCCGCGGAGGCGATGAGTGCGTCCGGGCCTTCCAACTCGACTCGTGCTACGGCCTTGACCAGGCGCTCGAACGCCTCGAAGGCATGGTCGAATGCCTCTTCTTGGCGCTGCTCGGCGCTCTCCCTCTGCTCCGCGGCTCGCTGTCGGCGGATGTTGTCGTCGCTCGCCTGATCTTCGTAGATCATGGTAAGCCACGAGGTCGCGCTGCCGCTGTTGTCGCAGGCTCGCTTCAGCTCGTCTGCCGCTGTCAGCACTTCGACGCTCGCCGCGTGCTGGCTCGTTCGACGGGTGTGTTGCAGCTGCGCGCGCCCGGCGGCCTCTGCCGATAGGCGTGCTGCACGGGCCTGCAGGTAGACGGCGGGTACACCGACCACTGCGACGGCGGCAGTGACGAGAGAGGTAATGGTCTCGATAGACACGACGCTGATCGTATCCAGCCCCGCTGACCGCCGGGCCAGGGGTGCGCCGTGCCCGGGTCCGGAGCATGAGGCCCGGTGGTTTACCGGTCGGGCGCTGGGAAGCTGGCGTCATACCGCTACAGCCTCGCGCATCCGACTGGGACCGGGACGCCGTACAGCAAGCAGAGCAGGGCAATGGGCCGGCGGTCGAGGTAGCTGGCATCCGGCGATGCGCCGCGGCAGGCGATGAGGCATACGACCTACCTTCAAATCATCGGTAGGCGGGACCACCCGGCGGCTCAACGCCAGCGTGCTCAGGCGCTCCGTGACCGGGAGCCAGGAGCGGGCTCGGGCGGACTCGTGCGCCGAGGAGTGGTGATCAAACTGCGCGTTGTGCGCGGACATCGCCCGGCCATTCGTACAGGTTCGGGATCGCAGGTATCGAGCACCGTGGTGAACTCCTGCGTCGCCTCTCCCGCCGCATTCAGCCTGCTGAAAAGCTCCGGCAGCACGGTATGCTGCCGGAGCCGTGGCACGACGCCGCCCGCCGCGTCGCAAGCCTTGGGGCGGTGCCGTGGATCCGGAGTACGGGCCGCCATTACTGACCTTCTACTTGTGATGTCGGTGGTGGTGACAGGTCTTGATCCTCGCGGTATGCCGTTTTCATGAGGTATGCGCAAGGTGGTGGGTTGAC